>JADGEC010000009.1 GCA_016744575.1 Sulfurimonadaceae bacterium
GTTCATGTATATAGGCTGGTGATCTGGAGCAGAGTCAACCGCTTATATCCCGTGATGCAGTTCGATACTGTGGTGTAGTTCGATACTACACTGTTTGGCGATCTCACTTAACGGTGAGAACTGATAAGTGTCCGGATCATAGTAGTCGATGTCCCCCGTCTCTATATCGTAATGCCATCCATGGATAAAGAGCGTCTCATCATCAAGGCATTTTTTTATATTAGGGTAGGTCAGAAGATTGTCGATCTGTGTGATGATAGACATCCTTTCTGTCAGACGCAGCAACTCCTCTTTTGGAGCTTTTGTACCCAGTTTCTCAAGAGCCATCGATTTGGCCTTCTCGCCCAGGTCTAGCCACTTTTTGGTATGTATCAGAGATGGGTCATCGATCGGTTCGTAGAGATGTTGGCAAGCTCCACAGTGAGTGTGACCACAGACGATGATCTCAGAGACCTTGAGCACACTGACGGCGTACTCGATCCCCGAAGCTGTAGCATGGTAATCCTCATCGGGTTTGTAAGGGGGCACGAAGTTGCCTACATTACGGATGACAAAGAGATCACCCGGTTTTGATTGGACGATAAGATCAGGGATGACACGGGAGTCAGAGCAGCCTATGAACAGAGCTTTAGGGTTTTGTCCTTTACTGGCCAGTTCCAGTAGTTCAGTCTCATGTTTTTTGAAATAGGTACGTCGAAAGACTTCATTACCTTGTGCATAGTCACTGAGATTCATAGTTTATCTTTATAGGGGTTTGAAATAGACAGGTCAGAGATCACTCACAGGTCGTTATATCAAGTCTTTTCATCAATGGTTCTACAACATCACCTGATTGACGATCATAATCATCATGATATTCTACTACCACGACTTTTCTTCCATTAGATATATCTGTGACATATGAGGAGTGCTCGACTGGAAAGTCTTTGTGGACTTCATCAAGTGCCAGACTGATCTCTTGATATTCATCTTCCGTACTATAAGCTATGGAGATCTTTGCGTAACGTTCTTCACTTTTGTATTCGATGTCGATGCATGAACCAGTCATGGTCTACCTTTATTTGTTTTATAAAGAGATTATATAATAAATCTACTAAATAAGTATAGAACAGTTGATTAAAAAATAACCTAAAACCACTCAATAAGTTTAGTTACTTCATCGATCTCATAACATTTCATCTTATGCGTATCTAGTGGTTTTTTTGCGATAAGTGCTTTGGTTATTTTCTGAAGCTTGGCCTCTCGGAGACGTTGATCAAGTTGAAAGACCTCACGGATGTCACCTACAAGGGAGACCTCACCGATGAACACGGTCTCTTTAGAGATGACACGATCTCGAAAACTGCTGATGATGGCAGCCAGGACTGCAAGGTCTGCAGCAGTCTCAGTTATCTTTATCCCGCCTGTAATATTGATAAAGACATCGTAGTGTGTCAGTGGTATTTCTAACTTTCTCTCAAGTAGAGCAAGCAGCATATTGAGACGGTTATTATCAAAACCTGTCGCCTGCCTTTTTGGATTGGGCGCCTGCGTCTCGGAGACCAGAGCCTGTACTTCGAGGATGATAGGGCGCGAGCCCTCCATCACAACGGTCAGTGCCGATCCGGGTTGAGACTTGTTTCGGTTGAAAAATCTTGAGGATATGTCTTTGGCAGAGATCAAGCCCTCAGCACGCATCTCAAAGACACCGATCTCACTGGTCGCACCAAAGCGGTTTTTAAAGCCGCGAAGGATCCTAAGCTCCTGTGAGCTATCGCCTTCAAAATAGAGCACTGCATCGACCATATGCTCCAAGACCCGTGGGCCTGCTATGGAACCCTCTTTGGTGATGTGTCCGATGATGAAGATAGCGATACCACGCTCTTTGGCGATCCGCATCAACTCAAAGGTGATCTGACGTACCTGAGTCACAGAGCCAGGTGCTGAGGTGATATTCTCGGAGTAGAGTGTCTGGATGGAGTCAACGATCAAAAAATCATAACTTCGGTGTTCCAGTTCTATTAAGACCTGTTCCAGACGTGTCTCGCTGACAAGATAGAGTAAGTCTACGACAGATCCTAGTCGGTCAGCCCGCAGTTTGACCTGGCCTTCTGACTCCTCTCCAGTGATATAGAGTACTTTTCGTCCCGTCTGTGCGATATTGGCACCGACCTTAAGAAGCAGGGTGGATTTTCCTACTCCAGGACTACCCCCGATGAGCGTTAGCGAACCCGGGACTATTCCCCCGCCAAGGACAAGGTCAAGCTCTACATCATTACTGGAGTAGCGCTGGACAAGCTCTTCATCGATCTCGGTGATAAGCTGGGCTTTTGATGAACGTCCTGATGGGGATGTCGTCAGTTTGACCACTTCTTGTTGCTGCTCTGTCAACTCGACAAGTGAGTCCCATGTACCGCAATTTGGGCACTTTCCCATCCATTTTGGACTGGTGAAGCCGCAGTGTTGGCACTCAAAAAGAGCAGTTTTTTTCTTGGCCATAAATAAGGGTCTCCATTTATAGGGTGTTGAGTTATGTGAGTAGTGCTTCAGTAGAGAGTATACAGTAGAACATGTTCAAAGGTAAAAGAGTTGACGATCTGTCATCTCTGTTTACATTTTTAAAGGAGCCCCTAACTCTCTTTTACCAGTAAAGCGGCATCATAGGCATGGAGGATATCCCCATTACGTTCGAGGATCTGAAATTGTTGTAGCTCTTCATTTGCGACATACTTATACTCGTTCCAGTTACGCTGATCACGGACAAAGTGTTTGGAGAGGACATCAAAGCCATCACTGTTGATCAGTCGGTAAAGCTCTTTTCGCTCTTCATCACGCAGGGCAAGTATATTGACTATCTTGGCCGCGATCTTCTCAGAGACTTCTACTTTGATCTCTTCATCTTCAAAGATGGCATCGAGAAAACTGTCTACAAAGGCATATTTGTTAAAAGGGACGAGATGTTCAGGCTGTTCACCGACCCCGACATACAAGATAGGCAGCTCAAGAGCGTAGGCGATGCTAAACACTGAGCCACCTTTGGCAGTACCATCTAGTTTGGTGATGATGATACCGTCAATATTGATGATCTCGTGAAACGCTTTAGCTTGTGCGATCGCAGAATTACCCTGTGTCCCATCAAGGATCAGCAGTTTACGATGTGGTGCACCGCCATGGGCCTTATCACAGATACGTACGATCTTCTTGAGTTCGTTAGCAAGGTTCTTCTGATTGTGCAGGCGACCGGCTGTATCAATGATGACATGCTCAAAGCCTTTTGCTTTTGCTGACTCTATAGCGTCATAAGCAACAGCGGAAGGATCATGACCCTGTCTGGATGAGACAATTGGCACATCGAGCTTCTCCGCCCAGCGGGTAAGCTGCTCTATAGCTGCTGCGCGAAAGGTATCAGCAGCACCAAGAAGGACTCGGTCTCCCTGATCAAGGTAACGTTTGGCCAGTTTTGCTATGGTTGTCGTCTTACCGGCTCCGTTGACACCAACGACGAGATCGACAAAAGGAGCGCTGTACTCGGGCTCTTTATAGTGAGCGTATGCGAGTGTCATCAAGAGCTTTGAACGAAGCTGTTCTCGGGTGACTTCATCTTGATAGAGTTCACGCTCAATGATCTCTATAAGGGCATATTCTACATCAGCTTCAAGCAAGATGTCCTCGATCTCATCTTTGGAGAGCTTGATCTTTTTCTTTGGCGCTACATTCTGCATGGCGTCAGTGGTCTTTTTAAGCCCTTTTGTAAAGTAATCGAGCATCGCCTAGCGTTCCAGAGCCTGTTGGATATCGCTTTCGATCATCTCTTCGGGAATAGCCCCGACATAGTGTGTGACATACTTACCGTCTTTATACATCACCATCAACGGAATAGGGAACTGCTGACCGACATTGATAGCCGATGCTATGATCCGTGAGAGTTTGATGTTGTCTTTGCTATGAGTAAGTGTATAGTCCGCACCATAGGTCTCTCTATAATCTTGGAGTTTTGCATCGGTCATATCTTCCTCGATGGTCATACCAAGGATAAGCAGATCGTCAGCATATTTTCTCTGTAGACTTGCTAGATGGGGTGCTTCTGCGCGACATGGGGGACACCAGGTCGCAAAGATGTCATAGATGACGACTTTCCCCTGGTGCTCTTTGAGTACGAAGTTCTCTCCCTCTTTTACTACGGTGTAGTTTTGGTCTTTAAGATCGCGAAGTGTGTACTCATTGGAAGAGATCATACTGTTGAGTGCTGCTGCCTCCTCCTGTGGGGTGTCACTGCTGCAACCTTGTAACAATAAAAGTAGTGTAGTCGCCGTGAGAAGAAGTGTTTTTTTCAGCATTTATGACCTTTTGGATAAAATATGCGAAATTATACCAGACCAAAGAGGCCAGTACTGAAACGAGAAGATATAAAGATGGACAAAGCAGCGTTTAGAGAGTATTGTCTGGGTAGACTGAAGTCGGCGACAAAACATAATAAACGTTATAAAGAGGCACTGCTTGAGAATATGCTTTATGGGCTGCTTAAAGAGACTAAAGCAAGCAAGGTATTGCTCTACTGGCCACTCCCTTTTGAAGCAGACCTACGTAGGCTGACACGGCGTATACGAAGGCGCTCAGAGGTTTATATACCATTTATGGAAGGTGACAGTTTCAAGATGGTACCATTAAGATTGCCGCTGGAGCGTAAACGTTTTGGGATTTACGAGGCGGGAAACACGAATAGAAAAATAAAAAATATTGATATTGCTGTAGTACCAGCCGTCGGTGTTGATTCCGATGCGCGCCGAATTGGATTTGGAAAAGGGATGTATGATCGTTTCTTTTCCACATTGAAAAAAAGACCTACTATATATTTTGTACAGCTAGAACCTTGCTTGAGTCAAAGAGATATATGTGATGATTTTGATATTTCGGCTGATGTATTGGTGACACCAAAGGTGTGCTACAGCAAGATGGGGACAGAACATGTTAAACGAAATACTCTTAGGCGGGGGCATTGCCACGCTAAGCGGAGTAGTCGGTTTTCTCATCTCTAAAAAAATAACGTCTTCAAACTTTGAGATCTATGTAGAACAGGCAAAAGCGAAAGCAAAAGCGATCGAGAACGAGGCGGAGATGATCCTTCATCGTACGAACCTCAGATCGCAGGAGATGGAGCTAAAGTCTAAAAAACATTATGATGAAGCCGCTGACCTGGCAAAGCGTGACCTTTCCGAGCGGGAATCACGTATAACCCTTGAGGAGAACAAGTTCTCTGAACATAAGGCAGAAGAGCAGGAGAAGTTTACTCGTGAACGTGACAAGCTTGATAAACTGCGTCTGAATCAGGACAGGAACGAACAAACGTTAGAGAGACTGAAGATCGACTATGAAGCGCGCCTTGATGAGGCGATGAGACATATAGAAGGCAGTGCGGGCCTGACCCGCGAGGAAGCTAAAAAGATCCTGCTTGAGCAGGTAGAAGAACGTTCACGTGCTGATATCGCGCATATCGTACGACGTTATGAGAACGAGGCTAAGACCGAAGCAAAGCGTAGAGCCAATTATATTCTGGCGCAAGCGACTTCGCGTTTTGCCGGGGAGTTCGCATCTGAACGTCTGATAAACATCGTCCATCTCAACGATGATGAGCTCAAAGGTCGTATCATCGGAAAAGAGGGTCGTAATATCAAGACTCTTGAGATGCTGCTTGGTGTGGACATCATCATCGACGATACGCCAAATACGATCATGATCAGCAGTTTTAATCTTTACCGTCGTGCGATCGCGACGAAGACATTGGATCTGTTGATAGAAGATGGTCGTATTCACCCGGCTCGTATTGAAGAGATCTACGCAAAAGTGACAGAGGAGTTTGAGATCTCTGTGCTGCATGAGGGTGAGGAGATCCTGTTTGAGATGGGTCTTGGCACCATGCCGGAGGAGCTGACAAAACTGCTTGGACGCCTTCGCTACCGTGCCAGTTATGGTCAAAATGCTCTGGCACATACGCTTGAGGTAGCCAACCTTGCAGGGATCATGGCTGCTGAGATGGGCGGTGATCAACTGTTGGCTAAACGGGCAGGTCTGTTGCATGACATAGGGAAATCACTGACCCATGATCATGAAGGTTCGCATGTCGACCTAGGTGCAGAAGTGTGTCGTCGTTTCCATGAAGACCCGGTAGTGATCAATGCGATCTACGCGCACCATGGTCAAGAAGAGATCAAAAGTGTAGAGTGTGCGGCAGTCTGCGCGGCAGATGCACTCTCTGCTGCACGTCCAGGAGCACGCCGTGAAGTGTTGGAGGGCTTTTTGAAACGGGTCACGGAGATAGAGGCAATAGCTTCAGAGAGACCCGGTGTCAATCAGGTCTATGCCATCAACGCAGGACGGGAAGTGCGAGTCATCGTCAATGCTACACTCGTGACAGATGATGAGTCTATACTGCTTGCAAAAGAGATCGCCGAAGAGATCGAACAGCGGGTCCAGTATCCGGGTGAGATCAAGGTGAATGTCATTCGTGAGAGTCGTGCCATCGTATATGCACGTTAAAGGGAAGCTCTAAAGACTGTCTCTCAGACAGCCTTTTGACGAAAACACCCTTTTACTTCTTAATAGTGACAACGATCGCACCGCGCAGGTCGTTTAGCTTATAACCAGTCGCTTTGTCTGCTGGGTAGTTCTCCCCGATATACGCTTCGACTTCTTTGTCTTTACTGATATCACCATGACATTTTAGACAGACACCTTTGTTGATACTTAATGGCTTATAGTACTTATAGGTATCTTTATTGACCTGTTCGACCAGGTACTTAGGTAAAAGGATGTTATTGTCTTGCAGTGCCTGAAAGGTGTTCAATACAGTGCTCTCCTCATCTGTCGCAGGTCTGTTGGCAGGATTACGCTCTTTCAGACTGATCCGTTTGACAGTGACATCCTCACCCAGATCATTGCCGACTTTATCAGTAAGTGTAAAAGCATTGGTCATACAAAACTCAGCTGCGGCGATAGGACCTCCAGCTTTCATATGCTTTTTAAGATTGCCACCAAGGGTCTTTAACAGCAGCATCGATGACTTTTGACCGGTCTCGATGACAGAGGCTAGTTCCTCTTGTTCACTCTCATAAGGGTTGGCTAAGACGATAGTCGACGTGAGCAGTCCACTAAGAAGTAGAGTAGTGACTTTCATATATTTCTCCAAATTATAATTTTTATAATTATAGAGAGAATAATCTTAAGGTGTCATCTAGAAATAGATAAAGGCTATATAGGACAGAATGACAAAAGTTTGAGACGAGTAGCCCTAAAGCACGTGTGTCCTATGCCATTTCAAAGCATAGGATGAAAGGATAAGAGGGGTGCTTGTTCGTTTGACGTTCTAAATGATCTTTATCTTAATGCTCATCTTCTAATTCATTTATCTCAGAATCATCATAGGGGTCCATATGCATTATGCTTTGGACCTCTTTGTCAGGGAAAAGCCCTTTTAATTCCAGTTCGATATTGTCAGCAATACGGTGGGCATCATAAAGCGAGATACTGACGGTAAAGACCAGGTGTACAGAGATAAAGACGACTGAGCCTGATTGTCTGGTACGTAGAAAGTGGTAGTCTGTGATCTCTTTCTGATCGTCAAGAAGGTTCTTGACAGAGCTAAGGTCCTCGGTCTCCAGTGCGACATCAAGTAGCATCAGTACACCCTCTTTTATCAGTGGATAGGCGGAGTAGATCATATAGATAGCAATACCGATACCAAGGATAGGATCAATAAGGTCATTCCCTGTAAATGAGATCAGTCCAAGTGCGACGAGAACAGCTGCATTGGAGAAAAGGTCGGTCTTGTAGTGGAGTGCATCAGCTTTGATGACCATGTTCCCGGTACGTTTTGCTATGGACTGTAAGAAGATGACCAATCCACCAGTGATGAGGATCGATACGAGCATGACGTAGATCGATATCTCAATATACGCAGTCGTCTGCCCATGCCACATCTTACTTAGGGCCTGATAGAAGATAAAGAGTCCGGAGATCGAGATGATCGTCCCCTCTATCACAGCGGCAAGTGGTTCAAGTTTGCTACGTCCGAAGTTAAACTGTTCATCTGGTGCTTTTTCTGCATTATGCAGAGCAAAGAAGTTAAATATAGAAACGGCGACATCCAAGAAAGAGTCGATGGCAGAAGCAAGCACAGCGATGGAACCGCTCATGATACCAACGGCCATTTTTATGATCACCAGAATACTGGCTACTGAAGTCGAGATTAATGTGGCTTTTTTTTCAATTCGCATGAATGGGATTTTAGCTAAAAAAGGATAAAATTCGATTTATTATTTATAATGTGCAAAACTGATGCTTTGTTGGTTTTATAATGTTTATATAAGTTTATATATATTATATTAAGTTAAATACTGGTAATATTGACTTGATTGTCTATATAAATGTATCAAAAGTGGAAAATATATGAAAAAAAGTCTACATCTGTTACTATTGTTGACCATTGTGAGTGTAGCTTCACTATATGCTGCAGTCCAATCAAAAAGGGTATTGGTCGGGATATATAAGTCTGAAGCGGCACTGACTGAGGCGAAGCAGCTGCTACGCACGGATCCCCCTTTAGTCAAAGTCAAACGTGATCATGGTTTTGAGACCGTAAGTCGCATGCAGGGTAATAAACGCATCTTATACCTGGAGACATTTAGCAAGACAAAAGACCTTTTAAGTACATTTGTCATTGTCAGCCGTAAGTTTCCAGATGCCTTTATTGAAGAGTATATGGACAGCTCTACGAATCTCCCTGCTCCGGTAGAGGAAAGCAGAGTCGAACCAAGGTCTATACCAGTTCAGGAACCGGTGCAGATGAGTGTTCCAGCACCGGTCATGGCTGCAACTGCTATCTCGGGCTTTGATGGTTTTGAGCCAGTCAGTGATGTCAGCGATGATGATGGTGTCTTATGGGAGCGTGTATCTATCGATGAGAACGGGAAGGCTAAAGACACTGACAACAGTTTTTTCGGGGCAGAAGAGATCGAGACACCTGCTGCCGTACCTAATGCAAAGCCTACAGAACGCAGAGTAGCTGAGGTGAAAACAGTGACACCTAAGAAAGAGGTAGTCAAAAAGCCGACCCCTCTTCCAGCATCGAACGAGGAAGAGTGGAACCTTGATTTTATGCGTGAGCCTGCACTTAAAGAGAGCTTGAATGAAAAGCCAGTGGAGACAGTCAAAAAAGAACCCGTACCAGTAGCCGAGATTAAGCCTATTGTACGTGAAAAGAAAAGCATACCTGTGGAGAAGGTGCAAGAAGAAGTCATACCAGCCAAGATCGAGGCGGTCGCAGTCAATGACGAATACCGGCGTGCTGGACAATCGTCTGAGTCAGTCCTTGATGAGGTCCATGAGATCAAGTTGGTCCTTGATACGAAGACGATCTTGATCCTTGTAGTAGCCATCATCCTACTGTTCTGGCTCTTCACGCGTAAGAAAAGACCGAAGAGAAGCCAGTCAGAGTATAATGATGATAATAGCTATGATGATCTGGTAGCTCAGTCTGATGCACATTCGGATCTTGTCGACTTACTGATCAAAAAGAAATCCCCTCAGGCAGCTCAGACGACACAGGCGGCTCCTGCGAAAAGTTTTGAAGATATCTTTAGCCATGGAGAAGATGAGGTTGGTCCGGAATGGGAGCTTAAAATTTCACCTAAAGCGAAGAAGGCGCCGACTAATAAAAAATTCCCTCTAGTCGTCGATATCCACTCCCATATGATCCCGGGCATAGATGATGGATCGAAATCGATGAAAGAGTCTGTCGCGATGGTAAGACAGCTTCATGCTTTAGGTTATAAAAAAGTCATCACCACGCCACATATAATGAGTCATCGGTATCCAAACTCCTCTCAGATCATACTAGATGGTCTGGCAAAGCTGAGAGAAGAGTTGAGCAGACAAGGGGTCGATATTGTCGTCGAAGCAGCAGCAGAGTACTATCTGGATGAACATCTTAGAAGCCTTGTAGCGAAAAAAGAGATCTTGACATTTGGTAAGAACTGTCTACTGTTTGAACTCTCTTATAATGTCAAACCGATCAATCTGGAAAGATGGATAGCACTGATGCAAGAAGCGGGATATCAACCTGTACTGGCACACCCTGAGCGGTATCAATATATGCGTCGCGATTTCAATATCTACCAGCAGTTGAAAGATATGGGCGTCTACCTACAGGTAAACATCAACTCACTCAACGGCTTTTATGCTCCAGAGGCTAAACAGACGGCCTTAAAACTTGCCAATAAGGGAATGATCGACTTTTTAGGCAGTGATGCACATGCTATTCGTCATCTGCAGGCACTCTCCAAAACAGTCAAGACAGAGCTTTTTGCAAAGATCGTGCAGACTAATAAGATAAAGAACAATACACTTTTGACATAAATGCAAGGTAGGCCGTATTGGATATAAAAGCGCTCAGAGAAGAACGTGCGAAATGGATGAACTGGAAGAACATAGCTCCGATGCGTAAAGCACTTGAAGCGCTTCCAGTTCTAGATACGACTGTTGGACTTGGTCCTACCGTCACACTACAAAGCAAAGATAGCTCCCCTGATATGCAGCAGCTTGAAGCAGCTGCAAAGATGATGATGCCATGGCGCAAAGGTCCTTTTGAGCTGTTTGGTCTTTTTATCGATACCGAGTGGAAAAGTGATATCAAGTATGATCTGCTTCGTCCCTATTTCGATCTTAAGGGTAAACGTGTAGCAGACATAGGCTGCAATAACGGCTACTATCTATTTCGTATGCAAGAAGATGATCCCGCACTACTTGTAGGGTTTGACCCATCCGCACTCTATAAGACCCAGTTTGACCTTATTGACCGTTTTGCCAAGACTAAGATAGTATATGAGCTTTTCGGTGTCGAACATCTCCCTTTTTATGAAGAGAAGTTCGATACCATCTTCTGTCTGGGCGTGCTTTATCATCGTAGTGATCCTGTAGCGATGCTAAAGTCACTGTATAAAGGGCTTGATAAACAAGGTGAAGTGATCTTGGATACATTTATGATCGATGGAGAGGACGAGATCTGTCTCACTCCAGCAGGTAGTTACTCTAAAATACCAAATATCTATTTTGTCCCTACCGTCAAAGCATTGAAGAACTGGTGTCTACGGGCAGGTTTTAAGGGCTTTGAGGTGTTAGAGATCATGGCAACGACTGCGCACGAACAGCGTAAGACTGCATGGATGGAGGGACAAAGCCTTGAGGACTTCCTCGATCCGGACGATAGTAGTAAGACAGTTGAAGGTTATCCCGCTCCTAAACGGATATATGTAAAACTGATAAAGGAATGATATGGCAGAGGAAGTAATAGAGGAGATCGAATCTGATGAGGTGTTCTTAAACACACATGAGTCGATCGACCGTGCACTGTGTGGTGACATCGAGATACTGGAAAAAGGTTATGCACTTGTCAAGTTGCATACGACAGAAGCTATGCGCGCAGATGAACACGGCTTAGTCCACGGCGGTTTTATCTTCGGTGCGGCAGATTTTGCAGCGATGGCTGCCGTGAACGAGCCAAATGTCCTTCTCTCAGGTAGTACAAGTGTCTTTCTGGCTCCTGTACGTGTGGGTGATGAGGTGACTTTTGAAGCAAAGGTCCGACAGACAGAGGGACGCAGACGAGATGTCGTCGTGACCGCGCTCTCTTATGAGGTGAAGGTGTTTGAAGCAGAGTTCAAGACCGTGGTGACTGAGAACCATGTACTGAACATCTCACTGCTTAATGATGATGACGCGTAGTCAGATACTTCTTATCCAGTAGTCTGCATTTTTCTGTTCGCGTGCTATTGTCGTTGGGTTTCCATGACCGGGATAGACAGCCTTGTCATACTCTATCTTCTTAAATCTTTCCAGACTATCTTTCATATCTTTGGGACTTGAGTAGGGGAAGTCTACTCTTCCTATAGATTGTTCAAAGATGAAATCCCCGCTAAACATCGCATCAGCTATCTCAACCGTAGAACAGCCAGGACAATGGCCTGGAAAATGGCGGAACCTCACAGATATACCGGCTATCTCCACGGTCGCATCTCTTTCTACCTCGAAATCAGGATAAGAGGGTGGAAGATCAGGCATGAAGGTGCTGTTTTGAAGTAAGAAGACATCATCTTTGGGTGTATAAAGTAGGATGTCTAGCTTCTCTTTTACCTCCTGGTTACTCCAGACATGGTCGAAGTGTCCATGAGTGTTGACGATGGCGACAGGATCAGTCACATTCTCCAGGACCCACTTTGTCGCGTCTACACCTGGATCGATGATGATATCTTTACCATCGACCGTGATGATATAACAGTTGGTCTGATAAGGCCCCATGGGCTGTCGTTTTATCTGCATAGTCACTCTTTTCGGGGTATTAGAGCTACTCTTCAACATCATTTATTTAAGACGCCAAACGAACAAGTCCGTTTGACTACGCTAACGCTAAGTTTGCTTCGGCAGCAGGCCCTCGCACTTTGTGTGCTCTTGGGTTACTCGTCTCAAACCTTTGTCATCTAGTATATATTCACTTAAAGTCAATGGTATTGGAGGTGCCCTTTATATATTTTCACTAGAATTATACATGGACTTTTTTAGAATTTTACATGATATATTGATAACAGACACACCTTCAGACAAGATCGCACGCTTTAAAGCATTTTATGATGCCTACCTTTTAGATGATGTCATCTTTGAGAACGAGTACGAACCTATCTATTTTGATTCGCCTTCGTATGCGGGGTTCTGTCAGATCGTCGAACCGCTGGCTGTCCCAAAACGCAGAAACATGGCACAGAGGAAGGGTCAGATAATACTGCTTCATGCCATCACCCACATTGAGTACAGTGCGATCGACCTTGCATTGGACCACGCTTATCGTTTTACTGATATGCCCCGGGATTATTATGATGACTGGCTGAAAGTAGCTGATGATGAGATACGCCACTTCTTGATGCTTGAAGGGCTGTTGAACGAACTAGATAGTAGTTATGGAGAGGTCGAAGTGCATGACTCTCTGTTTGAGGCCTCGCAGCGTACTCAGTCACTGCTCGAGCGAATGGCTGTTGTCCCTCGGTTTCTCGAAGCCAGTGGACTTGATGCCACACCGGAGATCCTTCTCAAACTAGAGCGTATGCCCAAGACGCCTTTTATCGAAAAGATCAAAGCGGCTCTGGAGGTCATCGTGGATGAAGAGGTAGACCATGTCCTAAAAGGTGACCGCTGGTTCTCTTATGCCTGTGAACAAGAGGGTGTCGAGACTTCAGTCTATTTTGAGATCATTGAAAAATATTATCCAAGAAGTTTCCCAAGAAAGAAGATGATCAACGTGAAAGCCCGCCAGGAGGCTGGTTTTAGCTGTGATGAGCTAAATATTATCGCATCGGCAAAAGTTTGTTAATTAGTTTTCTTTGTAAACAGAACTTGGATATAATCAAATTTGTTAAACTCTACTTCAGTTTTGTGTAAGGAAGTGTTTCGATGAGTAAATATGCGGAGATCTCTGATCATCTTGTCCGATTTTTGCAAGATGAAGTCTATAAGACGGGTCTGAGAAGTTCCGTTTTAGGACTGAGTGGCGGGATCGACTCTGCCGTAGTGGCAGTATTGGCACACCGTGCCTTTGGTGATGACCTTCTATGTATCAAGATGCCCTCACACTACTCCTCACAAAGTAGTCTTGATGACGCTGATGAGCTCTGTCAAGCATTTGACTTGAACTGTGTTACCAAAAGTATCGATAAGCTCTTAAAGGCTTATGAAGATGATGCGATGGACAACCTTCGTAAAGGGAACTTCTCATCACGGATGAGGATGGCGACACTCTATGATGTCTCGGCAGAGCAGGGCGGGCTTGTACTTGGGACCAGTAACAAGAGTGAGTTGATGCTGGGTTATGGGACGCTTTATGGTGATCTAGCCAGTGCATTGAACCCTATCGGTGATCTTTATAAGACCGAAGTCTTTGAGCTGGCTCGCTATCTCGATGTCCCGTCCTCGATCGTCGATAAACCGCCCTCTGCAGATCTTTGGGCGGGTCAGAACGATGAGGATGACCTCGGTTATACCTATGCCCAACTCGATGCAGTGCTAAAGCGTTATGTCGAAGAGCGTGCATCAAGAGAAGAGTTGTTGAATGAGAAGTTTGATGAGAAGCTGGTAGATATGATCATAACACGTATCTACCGTAATCAGTTCAAACGAAAGATGCCGGTTATCGCGAAATTGACATCGCGGACGATCAACCATGATTTCAATTATCCAAGAGATATAACCTTATAAGGAGTAAGTGATGAGTATGACTATACCGTTTTACCGGGCAGATATAGGCGGAGATGAGCGCGAGCGAATAGATGAGGTACTTGATGGCGAGGTCTCTTCGATCATCGAAGACCTTGAGAGCGAGTTCGAGTCTTATACCGGTGCATCATACGCACTGGCTACCTCACATGGAACGGGTGCACTGCACCTTGCCATGTTGGCGATCGATCTTAAGCGTGGTGATAAAGTCATCTGTTCAGTCAATGCTTTTCCTGCACTTCCGGAAGTCGTCCGTCACTTTGATGCTGAGCCGGTCTTTATCGATATTGACGAGGAGACGTTCAATATAGACTTGAACAAACTTGAGGCCTACCTTGAAGACCACGCATCGAAAAAACTCAAAGCAGTCATCGTCTCTCATGTAGCTGGACAGACGATGAACCTTGAACGTCTTTATAATATCGCCAAGATCTATAATGTCAAGATCATCGAAGATGCTTGCGATGCATTGGGTGCGACATATAAGGGTGACAGGATAGGCTCCACCGGTGCAGATATAACCTGTTTTAACTTCAGTCCGCATCTGAAGAAAAACGTCAGTAATGGCGGTATGCTGGTGACAGACGATGAAGATATCATGGAGCGTGCAAAACTGCTTAGAAATCATGCCATGATCATTGATGATGGTGGCCTTGACTATATCTACGATGTCGTCGATATTGGAAATAAATATACGATGAGTCCTCTTGATGCAGCGTTCATCGGGGTACAACTGGAGAAACGCGACAGCGAGATAGCTCGTCAAAAAGAGATCGCAGCAGTCTATGATAAGAAACTCGAAGGTGTCGGACATATCTCTATCCCGGTAGCCAAAGAGGATCACCTCTTCTCGCTTTACATCATCAAAGTCGATAAGAACCGTGACTCATTTGCCCGTGAACTGCTGCTCAAAGGGATCGAGACCGGACTGCACTATATACCGTTACATCTGCTAAGTTACTATAAAAGCAAATACAGTCTACGGATCAATGATTTCCCGGTTGCTTTACGTAACTATCAGCAGGTCCTTTCTATTCCGCTCTATGCGTCGATGAGTGATAAAGAGGTCGACTATGTCTGTAAGGCGATCAAAGATGTCGCTAAAAGTCGGGTTTGACCCAGAGTCTGCATAGCTGGGGGGAGCGTTATCTTTACGCACCAGATCGGTATCAGCGTCTTATCTCACTGCTCTTACTGCCGTTAAGCTGGCTCTATTGTGCACTAATGTACTGGCGATTTCATCTAAAAAAACCGCTTGCACAAGGTGTCGCAGTCGTAAGTGTAGGTAACCTGACGGTAGGTGGAAGCGGAAAGACCCCACTGGTAAGTGCCTTAGCGGGCCGTTATACAGATGCAGCTATCGTCTTACGTGGTTATGGTCGTCACAGTAAGGGTATGGCGGTAGTCTCTGATGGTGAGACTATCTTGTGTGATGTACGCTGCAGCGGTGACGAAGCAATGATCTATGCCCAAAGTGTTCAAGGTGTCGTGGTGATCGTCAGTGAAGAGCGTGAAGCGGGTATCGAACAGGCAAAGAAGATGGGTCGTAGTGTCATCTTCCTCGATGATGGATACAGTAAACATCAAATAGAGAAGCTTGATCTGCTCATCGATGTGAAGACAAGAAGCCATGCCTGTCTGCCATCAGGCCCTTACCGAGAGCGTCTGTGGCAGGGAAAAGAAGCATTGACCCTTACAGAGGAGAGAGACTTCTTTCGACGTGTCACGGTAAAAGATGCTACTGAGCGTATGGTCTTGGTAACAGCTATCGCCAGACCGAAGCGGCTGGATGATTTTTTACCAGCAGTAGCAGAGAAACACTACTTTCCAGACCATCACTTCTTTAGTAAAGAGGAGTTAGAGACCATTCTCGCCAAGAGTGGTGGGACTTCACTATTAGTGACGTTTAAAGACCAGGTCAAGATGGAGACGTTTGGACTACCTTTATCACTACTGGACCTTGAACTTGAAGTGAGTGAGACATTGTTAGATAAAATAGATAGATACGTGGAGAGACATAGATGAAAAAAAAGATGGATCAGGTCAAGGTACTCCTTGATGCCCTTCCTTATATTAAAAAATTCGCAAATCAGATATTTGTCATCAAATATGGTGGATCGGCGCAGATAAACCCCAAACTTAAAGAGAAGTTTGCACAGGATATCCTACTGATGTACCTTGTCGGGATCAAACCGGTCATCGTTCATGGTGGTGGCAACAAGATCAGTGGACTTCTGGAGCAACTGGAGATAGAGAGTAAGTTCGTAGATGGTCTGCGTGTCACAGATGATAAGGCGATGGAAGTCGTGGAGATGGTCCTTTCGGGAAGTATCAACAATGAGATAACCTCGCTTCTCAATCAGCACGGTGCCAAAGCACTTGGGGTCAGTGGTAAAGATGCCAACTTCATAACAGCAAAACCTATAGACAGTGAGAAATATGGCCTGGTCGGTAATATCACCAAAGTCGATAAAAGTGTCATAGAGAACCTTATAGCTGAAAAGTTCATCCCTGTGATAGCTCCTATCGCTTCGGGTGATGAGATGAACCATCCAGGCTTTAATATCAACGCAGACCTGGCAGCAAGTAAGATCGCAGCTAGTATCGGTGCCCAAAAGATAATCTTTATGACAGATACCCCGGGTGTGATGGACAAGGAGAAAAACTTCTTCTCGACTCTGCGTGAAGAGGAGATCATCGCGCTTAAAGAAGACGGTGTGATAGCTGGAGGTATGATACCAAAAGTAGATGCCTGCATGGAAGCGATAGATGCCGGTGTCGAAAAGGCACACATCATCGATGGCCGGGTCGAACATGCACTGCTTCTGGAAGTCTTTACCAGCGAGGGTGTAGGGACTGTCATCAAAAAATAGGAAGAGTGATGCCTGATACAGATGCCCTGATAGTCTCCTGCACAGTCCCTGACGCTTCAGTCGGCAGAGGTATCGCGAGGCGTATCGTCAAAGAAGGCCTGTGTGCCTGTGTCAACCAGATCCCTTCAGTGACCTCTTACTACCTATATGAAGGAGAGTTCAATGAAGATACTGAAGAACTGCTTATCATAAAGAGTGACAGTGCACACTTTGAGAGTCTACAGGCCCGTATTACTGAACTCCATCCCTACGATGTTCCTGAGATCATTGCAACAGCCGTCATCGCTGGAAATAAAGCCTATATGCAATGGCTTGACACCTCTATGCTTTTAGATAAAAAATCATCGAGCATGAAAAAAGGGTAAATATTATGATCGATCATAAAGAGTTTGCCAAAAAGATGAAAGCGTATACGGTCTTGTATGTCGAAGATGATATCGAAGTACGTCAGTATATGACTGAGTTTCTGAGGCGCTACTGTAAAGCGGTCTATGCGACTGATAATGCGGCTACTGGACTGACACTTTATAAAGAGCATCGACCCGATATTCTCCTACTTGATATCAATCTTCCCGGGATGAGTGGCATAGATCTGGCCGCATCGATCCGTGAGAGTGATCCGCTTACACGCATTATCATGTCCACGGCATATACGGACAAGGAGTTCATGCTCAAAGCCGTAGAACTTGGATTGACACGTTATCTGGTCAAACCTGTCACCAGTGAAGATATCTTTGCAGCTTTTGAGAAGTGTATGATAGAGCTTGTCGAACTGGCACCAAAATATAGTGAAGTGGACCTCGGAGAGGCTTTTGTCTACAACAAAAAACTAAAGTCACTTTTAAAAGATGGTGTGACGATGGCCTTGCGAAAAAAAGAGACCGATCTTTTGGAGTTTTTCATCGATCGTCCCAATGAGGTCGTCACTTATGCACTACTGGAGACAGCCATCTGGAATGACCAGGTGATGACGAGTGATGCTATTCGTTCTCAGATCAAAAACCTTCGAAAAAAGATACATCATAAAATCTTGAAAAATGTAAGCGGTGTCGGTTATAGACTTTATCAGAAGAGTGATATATGATCAGTCTAAAGAAGATCGCCCACAAGAAAGCATTTGATATCGATCATAAAGCGTCGTTAAAAGATGCGATGGCTCTGATGCAAAAAAACAAGAACGGATGCATAGTCTTGCTAAACGACAAGACCCCGGTCGCCATACTTACTGAGAGTGATATTGTCAACTCTCTTTCAGGTACTATCGATCTGACTACTGACGCATATAGATATGCGACTACGACCGTGATAACGACCAACGAAAACAGACCGATAGATTTTGCTTTTGATTTTTTGAGCGGTCATGATATACGCCGTATCATCCTTGTCGATGACGATCGGCGTTATGCTGGTATTGTCTTACAAGAGGACCTTTTTGACTATCTTGAAGAGGATGTCTATAAAGTCGATCTGAAGATATCGCATATCATCAAGAGTAATCAGCAGATCACGACTGTCAATGAGAACGCTTCGATAGATGAAGCATTGATCTTGATGCAGATGCATCATATAGGATCGATCATCGTAGTCGATGAGATGGCTCACGTCGGCATACTCACAGAGAAGGATGTCCTGAACCTGACCTATCAGGAGATCGATACAAAAGAGATCGTCGCTGAGCATATGTCAAAACCTGTGATCAGTGTCGATAAAGAGATGCTTGTCGCTGACGTCATCGAACTGATGCGCATAAGAAAGATAAGACGTATAGTCGTTACTGGGACAGGGAACAGGATGGTCGCACTTTTGACCAATAGAGACATCCTTAAACACATCAAAGGCAACTATACTCGGATATTGCAGATCAAGATCAAACATGCACAGGAGATAATGGACTATCTACCTGAGGCGATCATCGAGGTCTTTGATGCAGAGGGACACCAGGTCATCCATTGGATGAACCTTAAAGCCAAAAATATATTCGGTAAGCAGCTGATCGACAAAGGCCTTGACACTATCTTCTCAAGACAGGACTGGAGTGTGATAAGTACGCATTTTCAAAGTGCCACCTCTATCGTGAACAAGATGGTCCATATTGGCGATGCAGCATTTGAGGTATCGGGCACTTCATCAAAAAACCTTAATAGCACCTACATCAAACTCATCTTTAAAGATGTGACAAAACACGAAAATACCAAGCTCAGGCTACAACAGGAGATCGATAAGGAGATCGAGAAGCGCCTCGAGAACGAATACCTGCTGATGCAACAGTCTAAACTTGCTACGATGGGGGAGATGATAGGGCATATCGCCCATCAATGGAGACAGCCTTTGGCACAGATCGGAGGGGTCTTTATGAACCTGGAGTCTGCCTATGCTTTTGACGAGTTGTCTGAGAAGTATTTTAAAGCAAAGGTAAAGAGCGGAAATGAACTGTTAAAACATATGTCGAACACTATCGACGACTTTCGCCACTTCTTTGAACCAAATCGTGCTAAAGAGATCTTCGACCTTAGCCAATATGTCCAAAATGCGATCAATATCATCCAGGCTTCACTGACCTACTATCATATAGAAGTGAGGTTCACAGCACCTTCAGAAGCGGTCACTATCTCTGGTTATCCCAGTGAGTTTGCCCAGGTCATCTTGAACCTACTTGACAATGCCAAAGACATCTTACTGGAGAATGCGATCGCAGCACCTTGGATCTCGATCGAGATAGTCGAAAAAGATGATGTTGTCTACATCAATGTCGAAGACAATGGTGGAGGTATCGATGAGAGTATCATCGATAAGATCTTTGACATCTATTTTACGACTAAAGATCGTGAGCAGGGGACAGGTCTGGGTCTGTATATGTCCAGACTCATCATCGAAAGCAAGATCCATGGGAAGATCGAAGCTAAAAATGGTCGTACTGGCGCTATCTTTATGATCGAGATAGACCGAATAGCTCGTGAAAGCTCATCATAAGGGCATATGCGTACTTCTGAAAAAATTCCACAAATAATCCATCTTTATTTGCTACCATATAGGCTGGATTCATAACATTCCTCCTGATCCATGGAGTGTTTACGGACGGTGATGTCATGCAACTGCATCTGTCGTACGTGGACCTCCCCTTGCTAGTGACGATAGACAACTCGATATCCCATACATCTCTTAAGGACATCATTGAAACAAAAGATCCAACAGGTAAAGATACTTCTTGACGCCTTACCCTATATAAAAAAATATACTAATGCCATCTTCGTCATAAAGTTTGGCGGTTCTGCTCTACTCGATCCCACTTTGAAAGCGAAGTTCGCAGAGGACATCTTATTGATGTACCTGATGGGGATCAAACCTGTCATCGTCCATGGCGGTAGTAAGAAGATCAGTGCGATGCTGGAGAGATTACAAATAGAGACTGAGTTCATAGACGGTCTCAGAGTGACGGATGAGCGCGTGATGGAGGTCGTGGAGATGGTGCTTTCAGGTAACATCAACAAAGAGATCACAACACTACTGAACCATCATGGGGCTAAAGCACTGGGAATCAGCGGTAAAGATGCCGATCTCATCACAGCACGCCCGAGAGAGAAAGAGAAGTATGGTCTAGTCGGAGATATCATAGGTGTCGATGATACGGTCATCAAGAACCTCATAGCAGAGAAGTTTATCCCGGTCATCGCACCTATCGCTACGAGTGACGAGATCAATCATCCCGGTTATAACATCAATGCTGATTGTGCTGCGAGTCAGATCGCGGCGAGACTGGGAGCCAGAAAGATAATCTTTATGACTGATGCACCTGGTGTCATGGACAAAGAGAAGCAGCACTGGATGAAGAAGAGATAATCGCGCTTAAAGAGGATGAGATGATCGCAAGAGAGATGATCCCAAAGATCGATGCCAGTCTTAATGCCGTCAAAGAGGGTGTGCCAAAAGCTCATATCATCGATGGACGAGTAGAGCATGCCCTGTTACTGGAAATATTTACCAGTGAGGGTGTAGGTACGATGATAAAAAGATAGGAGACGAGGATGAGTGAAAGAGGTCAGGGCGCGGTTACGCTTGAACAGTGTGAAGCTGTCATCGATGAGGGGCTTGAGGCTTTTGAGAAAGTGAGACGTGCCCTACAGGTCATCGAAGAGATGAAGCTCTATCCAAAGAAGTACCATGACTTGGAAGCGTATTGTGATGACAATTGGGAACTCCCTATAGGAGTCCATGATCTCTATGTAGCTCCCAAAGTGCATGTTAGCAAGATACTCTCTATGCCGATCACAAGATAGAGTGACATGCGCGAAATCCACATATATTCCATTTAAATGAGTTATGATCTCGGTCACACAATACAAGGGATAAAGATGAACGACAAAAACGAATTTCCGGAACTACCTGCTGATTGTAAGTCACAGTTATGTAAACATCTGAGCAAAGAACTCTTTGAGACACTCAAAGACAAAGAGACCAGTAACGGTTTCACATTGCGACAAGCGATAAACTCTGGCGTAGAGAACATCGACAGTGGTATCGGTGTCTATGCGGGTGATGAAGAGTCTTACACGACTTTTTCCGGACTATTCGACCCCATCATCGAAGAGTATCACGGTTTTTCCAAAGAGGACAAGCATAAGAGTAATCTGGACCCGGCTGACCTAAATGCACCTAATCCCGATCCTGATGGAGACTTCATCGTCTCTACACGGATCCGTGTCGGTCGTAATGTCGCTGACCTTCCTCTTGGGCCGGCGATCTCCCGTGATCAGCGTAACGACATCGAACATCAGGTCTCCGGAGCGCTAAATGGCCTTACAGGCAGCCTTGCCGGTACATATTTTCCACTTCAGGGGATGAGTGAGGCAGACAGTACGCAGCTTATCGCTGATCACTTCCTTTTTAAAGCAGGCGACCGTTTTCTTGAAGCAGCCGGACTGAACCGCGACTGGCCGGAAGGCCGTGGTATCTATCACAATGATGAGAAGACCTTTCTTGTATGGGTCAACGAGGAAGATCAGCTTCGTATTATCTCCATGCAGATGGGTGGGGACATCAAAGAGGTCTTCACACGTCTCTCAAATGCCATTAGTGAGATCGAGCAGCAGGTCCCATTCTCTTATACCGAGCACCTTGGTTACCTTACGAGTTGTCCTACAAATCTTGGGACAGCGATGCGCGCCAGTGTCCACATCGCTCTTCCTAAGTTAGCTGCTGACATGGAGGTGTTCGAAAAGATCGCTGATCAGTACCATCTGCAGATCAGAGGTATTCATGGTGAGCACTCTGAGAGTGAAGGCGGAGTCTATGATATCAGTAATCGTAGAAGACTGGGCGTGACTGAAGTCGAGTGTGTTCAGGATATGTATGATGGGGTAGTCGCCATGATCGCAGCTGAGAAAGCTCTCTGATCTGAAATGTCATCGAGTACCCTGGTCAATTCTTTGGGTACGCTTATTAGGACATAAAAATGACAGGACTTGTAGATAGCTAGGTATACTCAAAGGCATACACACAAGAGTTTATAGATCCAACGATACAGTTATCATTGAATAGTAAAAAGTCAACAATGAAGATCGCTAAAGAGTTGAGTATGAGTAACAAAACGTTGTAAGTATATTTGTGTGATTATTAAAAAGTACATAATTTTGATAGCCCAACTGCAGACTTCTCTAAGACTACTTATCCAAAGAGTCTCTTGAAGAAGAAAATCGCCATTTGGATAAAGAGCTGCTCATGGTTAAGAAAGAGCGAGAGATCTTAAAAAAGTAACGGTCCACTTCACAAAAGAAGTTCGCTGAAGTATAGTTGGATATAAGAGTTTCGCATTGCGATGAAGTGCCAGCTAGTAGGCAACTCACGATTGTATTTGTTGACCTTGAAGAGAAGTTGTCATGAAATGAAATGTGTATTCTGATAGTTCGTATTCTTTGCCCGTAATAGTGTTGACAGATTAAGATGTTATGGGAAGGGGGCTTTCAATGAGAATGAGATACTAGTCATTACTCTGATCCAGGGTGCCATAGAAAAGAAGTCTTCTCAAAGGCTAATAAGACATAAGTGTGATGATACGCTCTCACTCCGAATAGCCGGAGAAAGCACCTTCTACACTTAAAGCACTTTTATAGTGTGTGTTAGTCAGTCTGACATGTTTAGTCTTCAAGTCACAGACAGCCAAACGAAAATTTGAGCCCATAAAAGGCTCCATGATGCAGATGATCTTATCTCCGACCTGGCGTGTCGCATGGACACTTCCCTGAAGTGTATGAAAGAAGTACTGAGGATAGCTCAGCGGTGTGATCTCTACGATCTCGACCTCTTTTCTATGATCAAGGCTATCTGCAATGATCTGCGCATCCTCATAGCTCTCAAACTGAACACACCAGTCGTCAAACTTCTTATTGAAGTGTCTCAGGTCTTCATCTAAAAATCCACCTGCAGGCGATTGTAAAGCAAAGATTTGCATGGAAACAGCCTTATAGTCCTTAGTTCAGTCGTATCATGAGCGAAGGTGCTTAAGCACTCTCTCTATATCTCACACAGAAGTCTTCTGGCGACATACCATGTGGCGATGGCCTTGTCGCTGTACTGATACTCTTGTTGGGTGAGGGGGATGGCACTGTTGCGTAATTTGGAACGGATGATACCTATGATGAGGTAACTGATGAGTAGTGCACCAACAGCAAAGAAAAGGTCATACATAGACCAGATGATCGCCGCAACGATAAAAGAGCCGTACGTGAGGCCTATGGTGATCAGCAGTGCGAAGGTCTTACACTCTTTTTTCTTGAGTTCTGGTGTCGGTTCTATCAGTTCGATTATCTCATCATTTATCATAAAGGCATTATAACTTACTCAGCTAAAAGTGTGTCAAATATTACCGGGTCTGAGGTGGGAAAATAGTCTCTGAAGGTCAGCGCTCTCTTGACATAAGGTCGAAGGTCATGTACCGAGTACAGTAGATGGGGATATCTTTGTCTACAGGTCTTCCCCTATCGATATGATAAGCGATGCAGTCCTGAGTATTTAGTACGGCTGCTTTTTTTCTGCTATACCCAGTTCATTATGACGATTTAACTATACAAAAAGTAAACTTAAATCGTCAATATAGATCGACATGTTCATGGCCTATATAAAAGAAATAGTTATTCTTCCGCAAATGATCGACTGTCTGGCTATCGGTTTTCACCTTTCTCCTTTCCCGATAGCCAGACAGTCGATCATTTACACATTATAGGAGGATCGATCGATGAATGAACCAACATTAGAAGCTATAGAAGACTATAAGACACTTTCGGGTGAAAAACGAAAGATCGTCTGGGCAGTGGTCATCTCTGGCCTGATAATCGGTAGCATATATGCGGGAGCAAAAAGTTACTACGGCACAGTTGATGATGAGTTAGTCACAACACAGAAAATAGGGCTTATGCCTGTCAAATAATGCTACAATACACCAAATGATCAGAGGTGCTCTAAACCCTCTGATCACTATTTGCTTATAAGACCTAGTGGATCACCATAAGGCCATCGACTAGATCTTACAAATAAAAATCCATCACCCTCTTTACTGATATATGACCTATCACAAGATGTGTGTAAAAGGCAAGACGAAAATGTTAATGACCGCTATCGTGATCATATCCCTCTATCTACTGGTGCGACTCTATGTGAGTGTGATGCAGATCGGCTATATCAATCAGACAAAACGTAAAGATGCTGTCTTGATGTTACCCGGTGAGTTTTTGAAAGCAGGTAACTACAGTGTCGCTAAAGAGAAGCTCTCCATGGTCAGCGCGCTTATTGAGTATCTGCTCTTCTTCGTCTGGATAGGTGGAGGTATTGCCTGGCTGGAAAGTACCGTACTGGTCCAGGATGAAGCGTTGAAGACTGTCATCATGGTCCTTGGTTTTGTCATCATCAGCTCTTTGGTCTCACTGCCACTGGATTGGTACAGTAAGTTTGTCATGGATGAGAAGTTTGGTTTCAACCGCTCATCTATGGGCCTTTTCATCAAAGATACGCTTATCACTGCATTGATCAGCATAGTGCTTGGAGGGCTTGTCATCTGGGGCATCCACGCGATCATCAGCAATTTCGCTCTCTGGTGGTTATGGAGTTTTCTCTTTATCTTTGGTGTCATCATCTTGATAAACATGTTTTTTCCAACGGTCCGTGCACTCTTTTTCGACAAACTCTCACCACTTGATGATGAGGAGCTAAACAGCAAGATAGCTGCCTTGATGGATAAGACCGGTTTTGTGAGTAGTGGTGTCTTCATCAGTGATGCTAGTAAGCGCGATGCACGTCTTAATGCTTACTTCGGTGGTCTTGGAAAGACTAAACGAGTAGTGTTGTTTGACACTCTGCTACAGAAGCTGACACATCAGGAACTTCTTGCAGTCCTGGGACACGAACTGGGCCATTTCGCCCACGGAGACCTTTACAAGAACATAGGACTTGTCGGAGGCATGCTCTTTGTGATGTTTGCACTCTTTGGCAATCTACCTGAAGCACTGTTCTTGGAACTTGGCCTCTCCTCTTCACCAGCTGTCGTGATGATCTTGTTCTTGCTCTTTATGCCGGTACTGAGTTTTATCATGATGCCGATAATGGGTATAGTCAGTCGTCATAATGAGTATGAGGCAGATAAGACAGGCTCTGAGCTTGGCGGTAGACTTTTTCTAGCTGAGGCACTGAAAAAGCTGGTGACTGAGAACAAAAGTTACCCGCTTTCTCACCCGATCTATATCTTCTTTTACTATACGCACCCACCAGTGCTTGAACGCTTACGCGCACTTGGTTTTGATGAGAACATCGATACAAAAAATGGACTGGAAGGCTCATGGCAGACGACAGATCAGTAGGGCAGTGGCTCACACTTATCACTGCTGAGCTGCATGATGCGGCCGAGCGTCCCCGACGTGAGGCAGAACTGCTGCTGATGGCCTACCTTCAGCGTGATCAGGTGTGGCTTATCACGCATCAAGATGAACTTCTCACCGAGACCCATCGTCTTGAGACGTGGATCAAGCGACGAAAAGCTGATGAACCACTTGAGTACATCACCAACAGTGTCAGTTTCTATTCACAGACCTTTCATATTGAACGTGGGGCCCTCATCCCGCGACCTGAGACCGAGCTGCTTATAGACAGAGTCCTTGAGATCGTCAAGCCTGATACTAAGGTACGGATCGTCGAAGTAGGGGTGGGAAGTGGTGTGGTGTCTATCATACTGGCACAGCATCTGCCTCATGCCGAGATCATCGCTGTAGACATAAGTGATGATGCCCTTGCTATTGCGAGTAAGAACATCGAAGCTGCCGGTCTACAAGAGCGCATTGAGTTACGAAAAAGTGATCTGCTCACTAACGTGGATGAGCAGATAGACCTGCTAGTCTCAAATCCCCCTTATGTTGCACAGAATGCTCCGGTAGAGAATAACCTCTCTTATGAGCCTGATAGGGCACTTTATGGTGGAGAAATGGGAGATGAGGTAATACAGCGTCTTTTGGATGTTGTAGATGAACGGAGAATAAAGCTTTTTGCCTGTGAGATGGGTTACGATCAAAAGCCGGGCGTTGAAGCCTATGTCAGCTCTTTTTCGTTAGAATCATTGGAGTTTTACAAAGACCTTGCCGGTTTTGACCGGGGATTTATTTTGAGGATGGATAGATAATATGAAGACAAGATTGTATATAGAACTGACATACCTACTGCTCCTTGGGGCTACATTCGGTGCTGTCATGGTGCTGGGCATCTTTGTCGCACCGGTCATCTTTAACTCAGATACCCTCTTAAGTGTCGCCTTGTTAGATAACTATAACGAAGGTGTACTCATGGCTGAGATCTTTCATCGCTTCACCTACTGGGTCTATCTGATGACGATAGCTGTCGTACTTTTTGAAGTCTATGAGTATAAGCAGGCAAGGCGTAATAAAGTGGCTATGACCAGTGCCTTTATCGCAGTGAGTACGATGCTGCTTTTCAGTGCTGTCTATACACCTAAGATCTTGGCTCTTCAGGAAGAGGGTGTCGAAGCGACGATGAGTGATGCTTTCGCCAGTCTACATACTGCCAGTGAACTTGATTTTAAGATCTTGGCAGTAGCACTTGCCGTACTCTTCTTTCAGCGTATCGTACTCTTAAGGACTATTAAAAAATGATCCGACTGGAAGGTCTGCATAAGGGGTTTGGCTCAAGGCAGATATTGAAGGGAGTCGATCTTGAGATCCCGGTAGGTCAGACGACAGTGGTCTTTGGCGTGTCTGGGGGAGGGAAATCGACGATCATCAAACACATCGTCGGGCTGCTTCAACCAGACAAGGGCAATATCTATGTCGATGATGTCCGGGTCAATGGGGCAGATGAGGCGACACTGCTGGCTGTTCGAAAGAAAGTAGGTTTTCTCTTTCAGAACGGGGCACTTTTTGACAGTATGAACATTCGAGATAATGTCGCATTTCCGATCGTCGAGCATCAGAACCTGAGTGAAGAGGAGATCGAGAAGATCGTCGATGAGAAGTTAAACATGGTCGGTCTGCGTCCTGACGATGTGAAAAAGCTCTATCCTGATGAACTCAGTGGCGGTATGCGTAAGCGTGCAGGGCTTGCCCGAACACTGGCTCTTGAGCCGGATATCATCTTGTATGATGAGCCTACTTCAGGTCTTGACCCTGTCACCAGCGATAAGATAACCCAGATGATCCGTATGCTGCAACGTGACCTGGGTGTGACGTCTATTTTGATCAGCCATGATATAAAAGAGAGTTTTAAAGCTGGTGATTTCTTCGTGATGTTATATGATGGCAAGATCATCGAGACGGGGGATAAGGAACATTTTCAGACTACGGATAACCCTGTGATCCAACAGTTCATCCATGCAAGGGCAGAAGGTCCTATACAGTTCGATTAATTGAAACGCCAAACGAACAAGTCCGTTTGACTACGCTAACGCTAAGTTCGCTTCGGCAGCAGGCCCGCGCACTGTTTGTGCTTTAGGGTTACTCGTCTCGAACAATTGTCATTTAGTCAAGAGTCTTTTTAGACTTGTATCATTAGATAACTGCTAACGCCCACCAAAACGCTTTTCCCACCACTCTTGTGGTGACAATGTCATGTCCTGCAGATACTCTTCATCAAACCGGTACTCATAGTTGTTACAGTATTGTAAGATCAGACTATAGGCGCCATTGATATCTGAACTCATCTTTGTAGCAGTCTCTATGTCATCTTTATGTTTATCAGGATGCCATCTTTTCATGAGGTTCTTATAGCGGGTCTTTATTTCGGAGAGGGAAGCTTTATCATGAAGACCAAGGAGTGTTTTGGCCTTCATAAGTTGGTCAAAGGAGGACATCTAAATGGAAATGATCAATCTTTTTGTTGTCGCATATAGGTCGGGACATCCAGGTAATCGTCACTGAGGTCTCCACCGACGACTAGTCTTGGACGTGACTTGACCTGTACTGGTTGAGGGTTCTCACTCTCAAAGTCCTGGTTGTTGCCTGCCGATGAGTTTAGTTCACGTTCAAAACCTGTAGCTACAAGTGTGATGCGGACATAATCAGTCGCAAAAGACTCATCAGTACTGGTACCGAAGATGACTTCAGCTTCTTCATCAGCGCTCTCGTGGACTACATCCATCGCTTCAGCAAGTTCCATCATTGGGAAGTCAGGGTGCATGTTGAAGTGTACAAGTACTCCCATCGCTCCATTAATAGACATATTGTCAAGTAGTGGAGATTCTATAGCGGCTTTGATCGCTTCATAAGCAGCGTTCTCGCCTTGGTACTCACCAACACCCATAAGTGCCATACCTCTGTGACTCATGACAGTCTCAAGGTCAGCAAAGTCAAGGTTGATGTCGTTCTCACCGCTGGAGAGGATGACACCACTTGTCCCGCTTACTGCTCGTGAGAGGACTTCATCGACGATCTTGAAGCTCTCTTTCATGCCGAGTCTGCGATCGATGATAGAGAGGAGTTTGTCATTAGGGATGACTACGATAGAGTCACTCTCTTTTTTCAACTCTTCTAGACCTGCCTCAGCAAGTTTCATACGTCTACGGCCCTCAAATGAGAATGGCTTGGTGACGACAGAGATAGTCAATGCACCGACCTCTTTAGCGATGTTAGCTATGACAGGTGCAGCACCGGTACCGGTGCCTCCACCCAGTCCAGCTGCGATGAAGACGATGTCAGCACCATCAAGTGCGTCACGTATCTCATCATAGCTTTCCAGAGCCGAGTCTTTACCAATAGAGGGTTTCATCCCTGCACCCAGTCCTTTGGTAAGTTTATCGCCTATCTGTATCTTTTTCATCGCGGCAGACTCATTGAGTACCTGCACATCGGTATTGGCGGTGATCATCTCGATACCGTCAACAGCCTCTTTGAGCATATGCCCAATCATGTTCCCGCCGCCTCCGCCAACGCCTATTGCGATGATCCGTGCGCCTTTTTGTATTTGTGATTCTATAATTGAAAATGGTTCCATTTTACACTCCTTTGTTAAAATAATTGGGTTGCCCAATTCCAGAATTTGGCAAATACGCTGGCCTCGTCGCTCTTTTTAGCATCCCTTTTGGGAAGCTGTACGAGTCTATCGAGTACACTTGTGTTCTCGGCTGGTGCTAGTGGTGCATCCATGAACTCGGGAACTATATCATCCAATGCGACCGGCTCTGTATAGATAGGGTCCTCATTGTGATGGCGCATGTTTTTGTTTATATCGATCTCATAAGCAGAATAACCTGCAGCCGCATACTTCACCAGTCCGATAGCGGCAGAGTAAGAAGGGTCGCGTAGTGTATCGAATAGCCCCTCCATCTCTACTGGTTTCGCGATGCGTACCGGCATATTGTCAAAGATAGCGATAGCAAGCTCTCTTAACCCCTCGATCCTGGTGAAACCACCGGTAAGGACTATGCCGGCTCCCAGATGATCTTTGAGTCCGCTCTTCTCTAGAGACTGTGCAATGATCATCAGTGTCTCTTCGACCCTTGCATAGATGACATTGTGTACGACTTCGAGTGAGACCTCATGTGTCGAGTTCTCATCACCGATGATCGGCAGTTCGATGAGCTCGTTTCTTGGGGCGTTGAGTGAACCATACTCCAGTTTGACACTTTCTGCCATGTTCAGTGGAGTATGTAGTGCCATGGAGAGGTCATTGGTGATGTGGCTGGAGCCTACGCCCAGGAAATCATTATAACGGACAGAGTTTCCTGAATGGATCACGATGTTACTCGTACTTCCACCCATGTCTATCACGGCTGCTCCAAGCTCTTTCTCATCCACAGTAAGTACCGCGATGGCTGAAGCGTATCCTGAAAGGATGATGTTCTCTACTTCGACGCCTGCTGCCTGTACTGCTTTTCGCAAGTTGTTTAGGTTGGTTCGCTGTGAAGTGATGATATGTGTCTCTACTTCAAGGCGTGCAGCGTTCATCCCAAGTGGGTCCTCTATGGATTCCTGGTCATCGACTTTGAAGTTGTAAGGAAGGGCGTGTAGGACTTCGAACTCATTAGGTATGTTAGCATTGTAGAGTGAGGTACGCATGACACGATCGATCTCGGTAGCACTGATCTCTTTATTGGGGATATTGACTATGCCACTGGAGTTCAGACTTTTTGTATAAGCACCTGAGAGTGAGACGATGGCACGTTTGAGTTCTGTACCTGCGACACGTTTAGCATCACTGATCGCGTGCTTTATTGATTTGGAAGCAAGCTCGATATTGGTGATGCTTCCTTTTTTAAGCCCTTGTGCTTTAGCGATACCTGCACCAATGATCTTGATCTCATTGTCTTCATCGATGTTGGCTATGATCGCACAGACTTTAGTCGAACCGATGTCTATGGCTAAAACACTCTTTTCCAACTTACACCTCTCCCATATAGATCTCGACAGCGTATTTGCTTTCCAGCAGTTTTATCAGTCCCTGATCGAGCAGTGTGGCTTTCAATCTTAACACGCTGTTCTCCTGGTCTGTTTTAGATGTTTTAAGCAACTCTTGTTCCAAAATGTTGAACATAACGATCTTTTCGTTAGTCAGAGTTATAGATCCACGCTTCTCTTGCTGATCGAAGAGTGCATTGAGAAACTGGCTGCTTTCGGTAGTGTCGAGCCCTTCGAGGCTTTCCGTATACTCGCGAGTCACAAACGGTGTCGTTTGTCCCTGGAAATCTTCAAGAGAGTCTTTGACAAGTTGCTGAAGCTTTATCTGTTTTTGTTGTGATGTATATACATCTTTGACTGCGTCTCTTGCCATCTCAAAACTCTTTGGTTTAGCCGGCGTGACACTTTCGAGTCTTATGATGGCATAGTCTTCGCCGTTTTTACGGGGTTTGAGGTAAGGTGCATCAGTCGTGAGCGCAGTGATCTCATTAAAGACCTCTGCTGAGTAGAGACTAGAATCACGGTCTATACTTACTGACTCTACTGTAAGAGCGCTGTCGAGCTTCTCTTTCTTGAATGCGATGTAATTACGTAGTGCCTCTTTATGCGTCGCTTTCTCATCAAGGGCTGCGGTGATCTTAGGTGTCGCCTCTTCAAAGGTCAACAGTTTTCCATCTTCGCCTTTATAGTCATGACGATTAGCTTTGTAATACTCTTGCATCGCTGCACCATCTTCGGCAACAGTGATACGTGGTTGCGTGACAACAGAGAGCTGATACTTTGGCAGTGTCAGATACTCTTGCTTCTGACCCTCCCAGAACTTCTTCAGTGTCTCTTCAGAGTCGTCAATAGTGATCATCTCTGATGTGAGTACCTTGTAGTCGATCTTATCTGCGATATTGAGTGCAGAATTGATGACCTTAGTCTCGATAGGGTACTCTTTTTGTGCGAAAAGCCCCATTGTCTTTTGGATCAGAAGGGTCTTTGTCAGATCCTCTTCATACTCATGTATGTTCAGGTTATTTTGACGAAGTACTTTCTGGTAGACATCTTTGTCAAACTTCCCGTCTTTGGTAAAGGCTTTCTCTGAAGTGATGACAGTAAGAAGTTCTTCATCAGTGACTCGCAGTGAGTAGCTCTGAGCAAGGTTCAAGATCAGGGACTGGTCTACAAGCTGTTTTAGTGCTTGCTTCTCCAGTCCGAAACTCTTGGCCTGTGCTTCATCAAAATTACCCTTAAAGGCTTTGTTGTACTGACTGTAAAGTCTACTGTAGCCTTGCTGTAGCTCGCGCATGCTTATCTCAAGTTCACCGACTTTGGCGACTGCTGTGGCTTTCTCGCCGTAAGAGTATTGTCCCCAACCGACAAAACCGGCGCCTATAAATGCGATCGCTGAGATCCACATCGTTACGACAAGGTATTTTCTATGTCGCTGCATCCATGTAATCATAGTTTTCTAGCCTTACTTAATTAATAATAGGTGCATTTTAAGTTTATTTTCATTAAAACCCACTAAATAGTTGGCCTAAACCATACTTTTGTTGCTTGTTAGTACTATAACAGAAAATCGGTATTTCTGCTATTATATTAAATGAGATCAGAAAAGGTATATACAATGAACAATCAGACAATGGCAGAGCGTGATCTGGATGTCATCTGGCATCCATGCACGCAGATGAAAGATCACGAATTTTTACCTATGATACCCATAAAAAGCGGCTCTGGTGTCTATCTTGAGGATTATGAGAGTAATCGTTACATCGATGCTATCAGTAGTTGGTGGGTGAACATATTTGGACATTCAAACCCAAGGATCAACGATGCGGTCAAGGCGCAGTTAGATACGTTAGAGCATGTTATACTTGCCGGTTTTACCCATGAGCAGGTCGTACGTCTTTCAGAACGGCTTGTAAAGCTGACTCCGGAGGGACTAACACGCTGTTTTTATGCAGATAATGGCTCAAGTGCTGTCGAAGTGGCACTGAAGATGAGTTACCATTATCATAAGAACCGTGGTGAGGAGCGGCCGATCTTTGTCTCGTTGAAGAACAGTTATCATGGTGAGACCATTGGTGCTCTCTCAGTAGGGGATGTGGAGCTTTATAAAGAGACCTATGCGCCACTGCTGATACGTTCTATCCAGACAGCGGTACCAAAAGATCAGAGCGAGGCTTCAGCATTTGAGGCAGCGTTGGCACTTGAGGAGCTCTTTAAAGAACGTGGAAGTGAGATAGCAGCTTTTATCGTAGAGCCGTTAGTACAGGGTGCAGGTTATATGCATATGTACAATGCTCGTTATCTTGTCGAAGCAAGACGTATCTGTGATGCTTATGGCATCCATCTCATAGCTGATGAGGTGATGGTCGGTTTTGGCCGGACAGGTACACTGTTTGCTGTAGAACAAGCTGCGATCACGCCTGATTATATCTGTCTTTCAAAAGGTCTCACTGGTGGATACCTTCCACTCTCAGTCGTCTTGACGACAGATGAGGTCTATCAAGCTTTCTATTGTGATTATGATCTTAATAAGGCCTTTTTACATTCACACAGTTATACCGGAAACGCACTTGCCTGCGCGGCGGCAAATGCGACACTGGATATCTTTGAAGAGGATGATGTCATAGAGAAGAACAAGCTTAGTAGTGCTTATATCGCGCAGAAGTTAAAACGCTTCGAATCGCTTGAGCAGGTCGGCTCTGTCCGTCAGACAGGGATGATCGCTGCAGTAGAGTTACAGGGTTTTGATCCGCACGATCGCATCGGTCTGAAAGTCTATAAATATGGACTTGAACGGGGCGTATTGCTCCGTCCATTAGGCCACATCATCTACTTTATGCCGCCTTATGTCATAACGACAGAAGAGATCGATGTGATGATGGATACAGCTTATGAGGCTATAAAGACATTATGAGTTAGCGGATATCATCTACTGCTGATATCTCTTTGTCAAGCATCAAGATCCGGCAGCTACGCTCCAAGATGGCAAGTTGTTTGGCCATCTCATGCAGATCGCGGTGATAAGCGAAGATCCCGTATCCCCGTATCACCATGATATTGGTATCATGGGTGAAGAAGTACTGGGCTATCTCACTGCTTGCTCTGTCATACCAATCCTCAAAGTTTTTAGGATCATAGATCGGTATCTGACCAAGCTGCTGGTGACCGAAATAGTCCTGAGGTATGATGACATCATGATAAAGTGAATAGGAAGTGGTAAAAGGTGCCATGGTAAAAGTGATGAACTTGGCATCCGTTATCAGTTTATAGATACTTTTATGGATATCTGCATCTATACTGGCCTCTTTCCAGCGATAGTCTTTGTTGAAACGCAGTTCGACAAGCTGATTCTCATCGATGGCATCAAAGATACTCTCTTTGGCATTGATGACGAAGAGTGCGGACTCAAGTTTTGCTGAGATCGATCCGTGATAGATACCGAAAAAATCTTTTCTGAAGAGTGAGAGCGCAAATGTAGAAAGCTTTTGTTTCATATGCTGTTTGTTCATAGTGAGATCTTAGCATAATATTGTAAAATACTGACAATATAAGGGCATCTCCAATGACCCTGTTTTTAAGTGAGTAAATGTGAATGATAGTCCACATATTCCCGTATTATATAGAGAAGTCACTGCTGCCTTTGACGATCTTGGTAGCGGGATCTTCATCGACTGTACGTTAGGTTATGGTGGTCACAGTGAGTTACTGCTAAAGGCAAACCCGGATATGCGTCTTATTGGCATCGACCAAGATCAGACTGCCATCGATTTTTCCCGTGAGCGCCTAAGTACTTATGGTGAGCGTGTCACTATCAAAAAGGGACGCTTCTCTGCCATCATCCGTGAGATACTTGATGAGGTAGACCCGGCAGAGATCTCAGGTGTATTGGCCGATATCGGTGTCTCTTCACTGCAGTTGGACCAGGACTCTAGAGGTTTCTCTTTCGAGAGTGATACTTTGGATATGCGGATGGACCCCGATGCTGCACTTAGTGCTTCAGATGTAGTAAATAGCTACTCCAGAGGTGAACTTGAGCGGATCATACGTGAATATGGTGAGCTGCGAAACTGGAAGAAGATCGCTGATGCTATCATCAGTCATCGTCCATTCAGTTCAGCAAAAGAGCTTGCAGAGGCAGTACGACCTTTGATGCCGCGGGGTAAGAAGATCCATCCGGCAACATTACTTATGCAAGCGGTACGGATCGAGGTCAATGATGAACTCGGTGAGCTCCATCGTCTGCTTGATGCTCTTGAGAGTGCGAAGCTTCCTCAGGCAAAAGTGGCGATCATCTCCTTCCACTCACTTGAAGACCGCATCGTCAAGCAGTCTTTCGTCAAATGGGCGAAGTCCTGCATCTGTCCACCCGAAGCGATGCGCTGTACCTGTGGCAATGACCATCAGATGGGCAAGGTCCTGAGCAGAAAGCCTGTCATGGCTCTTGCGGATGAGCTAAAAGCCAATCCACGTAGCCGAAGCGCCAAGATGCGTCTTTTTCAGATGGATATGATGTGAGTGAGAAAAGTGAGATATTAGACGCCGTAGACAGTGTCATCGCACCTTCATCGATGATGGGCATGCCCTTTTTGGTCATCTTCTTGCTTGCAGTCTTTGTCTCATTACTGGTCATATTCCCAAAGATCTATCTTCAGAGTCAGATCTATTATAAGAGTCGTGATATCGCTGTCCTTAAGCGTGAGTATAATACGCTTAGAGAAGAGAACGCTATCGTCAAGAACGAAGTGGAGACTATCCGTTTCAAGAACCAGATACTTGACACACTGTTTTGAGCGTTCATTAAGTATATTTTTATGAGGTCCCCATGATCAGACGTTTTATAGAGTTCGCCATAGACAAACCTCTACTTAACCATATTTTGTTACTTTTTATCCTTTTGCTTTCTATCTTTGCCTACATCAACATCCCTAAAGAGATATTCCCTCCCATACAGATGGATAAGATCTCCATCACCGGTGGTTATGCCGGGACCAGTGCGGATGTACTCGATAAGATGGTCGTGCGTACAATAGAGGACGATCTTAAGAACATCAATGAACTTGATACTGTCGAGACGACGATAAAGAACGGCTCTTTTTCGATGATGATCGATATCAAACCCGGTGCAAACAACATAGCCGTCTTGAACGATGTGAAAGATATCATCGCACTCTCTAAACGTGACCTTCCTGCTGATATGAACGACCCGATGGCGAAGATCCATGAAGAGACGATACCGCTTGTGCTTATTGCTATTGCAGGGAACGTTGGTACTAAGGAACTGCTAGAACGCGCTGATGAACTCAAAAGTAGTCTCAGTCACTTTAAAGACCTGAGTGAGATCACGATACGGGGTGACTCCGATGATGAGCTGGTGATCCGTCTTGATGAGGCGAAGATCCGTGCTTATGGTCTGGAGCTTAATAGCGTAGTCGCCTCCTTGCAAAACCTTAGCTCGATCTTTCCCATCGGGACGATCAAACAGCGCGGCCAGCATCTCTATATCAGTACCTATAATGGAGAGAAAGACAAAGCAGCTGTCGAGAACACTTTGATCTCTGTTGGTAGCAGACGTGTCAGTGTCGGGGATATCGCCGATATCTCGTTTGAGCTGAGTGATAACAGTGAGCTTTCACACTATAACGGCCTGCGGAACATCTCTATCAACATCACCAAATCAAAATCGGGTAACTCCATCGAACTGGTCAAAGAGATCAGAGTGCTCTTAAAAGAGTATGATGCCCGTTATGAACACCTTCACTTCAATGTCTATACCGACACTTCTATCTGGATAAAGAACCGTCTGAACACCGTCTTTGCCAACATCATCTTTGGTCTGGGGCTTGTCTTTCTGGCGATGCTGATCTTTGTCAATAGAGGCATAGCAGTAGTAGTGGCGATGGGGATCCCGCTAAGTTTTATGATCGGTCTGATAACGACTAATGCCTTTGGTCATAGCCTTAATATGCTCTCACTGCTGGGTGCGTTGATAGCTCTGGGTATGCTTGTGGATGAAGCGATCGTCGTGGCAGAGAACATCTACCGCCACATAGAGGAGGGGATGGAGCGGCGTGAAGCGGCTATAGTGGGAGCGACGGAGATGTTCCCTGCGGTACTGACGGCTACGCTTACGACGATCTTCGCTTTCTTACCGCTGCTGATGCTCTCAGGGGAGATGGGTGCTTTTATCAAGATATTACCGATCATGATCTCCATACTGCTGGTAAGCTCCCTTTTTGAAGCCTTCTTCTTTCTTCCACTTCATGCACATGATTTTTTACGACTGCGTAAAGAGGACCATCTGGCCCATGTTATCTGGGACCGTCTCTACCGCTGGTATGATAAGGTACTGCATACATTGATGCTCAGGCGAGGACTCTCTGTCTTGGTGATCGCTGTGCTGATTGGTTCCATCACAGTAGTGCTGGTCAAAAATAGCAAGTTTCAGCTTTTTCCCGATTTTGATGTGACACAGGTCTACGTCACCGGTAAGGTGAACATCAACAATGACCTTGAGAACACGGAGACGATCGTCACCACAATAGAAGAGATATTGCTAGAGCGGCTCGATGAAGAGGAGTTCACCTCCGTTACCTCGGTGATAGGTATGCGTCTGGATGCCAAGAACAAGGCTGAGCTGGGTGAAAACCTCTTTCATATCTTCATAGAACTTCATGAGCGTGCACCCGATAATCTTTTTAATAAATATATCAATCCCTACCTCTCGGTAGAGTATGATGCTGATGTACTGATCCGCGAGCGTACCGCTAATGCTATCAGTGAGGATGTCATCAGCTGGCTTGCACCTTTGCAGGAGTCTACAGAGAAAGAAGAACTGCTTTTTGAAGAGCTTACGGTCAATACTCCCGGCACCGGTGTTGTTGCACATGATATAGAGATAGCCCTGAGTGGTCAAGAAGATGACGTGGTGCTCGAAGGGGTGAAAGTACTCAAAGATGCGTTGACATCAATCACAGGGGTAAATAATATCGCTGATGATGCTGATATCGGTGAGAAAGAGCTAAAACTTCGTGTCAACCGTTATGGACAGGAGCTTGGTTTCAACGAACAACTTATCAATGCTGAACTCAGGTCGTACTATCTAAAAGGTGAGTACGGCAAGATGTTCAACAGCAGCGGTCTGGTGCGTATCCGTATTGAGGGTGGTATCAAAGATGAGTTGTCATCACTGCAAGATTTTCAGGTACAGATACCAGGGACCCGGCAGTTTATCGCTTTGGAAGATGTGTGTGACTTTATCTTCACGCAAGCCTATGTCTCTGTAGAGAAAGAGGATGGTAAACGGATACGTTCGGTATTTGCTTCGCTCAACAAAGAGATCATCACCTCCGCGGAAGTGATGGCTGAGGTCATGCCGACTATAGAGACGTTACGAGAGCAGGGGCTTGATATCGACATAAAAGGTGAGGAAGAGGAGAACGCCAAAACGAAAAAAGAGATGGGTCAAGCCGCTGCGGTGGCTATCTTCCTGATCTTTATCACCCTGGTCTGGCTCTTTGACTCACTTAAGCAGTCTTTGATCGTGCTTAGTACCATACCTCTAGTGCTTTTAGGTGTCTATACTGGGCATCTTATCATGGGGTTGAACATGACTATGCCGGGTATGATCGGTATCGTCGGCTTAGCAGGGGTGGTCGTCAATGATGGTCTGATCATGGTCAGTTTTCTTAAGCGTGCGACCGATACAGAAGACCTGATGCGTCTTGCCAAGACAAGACTACGACCGATATTACTTACCTCTATCACGACAGTACTGGGACTTTCGACACTGATATTCTTCGCCTCAGGGCAGGCAATGATCTTACAGCCGATGGCGATATCACTGGGATTTGGCATCACCTGGGCAACGGTCTTGAACCTATTGTTCGTACCGCTGCTCTATTCGGTGGTGTTTCGTGTCAAAAGGTCTGAACCAGTGGAAGTGACATCGATCTAAGTCGCATGAAAAAGTATTCTTGGGTTATGGGCTAGCTAGAGCCATTGATGTGATCTTACTCCCTAAGAGCGTGCTCTCTTAACGGGAGATATCAGATCAATAAAACTTGTGGATGTTCTCCATGATGCTCTCAAAGCCGATATCAGGATCGCGCTCTTTGATGTACGCATCAAGATATCTTTCAGCGGCGTCTACACCTTCACGTTTCTCGATCTCAAGCAGTTCATCGTAGAGTGAAGTGATGATCTCGATGATGTGTTTGGAGACGGTCTTTCTGGATGCAGTATAACCGATGACCTCATGAGTGGATGGGTCTTGTCGTATATTGAACTCGGTAAACACCCAGTAGTAGCGTCCATCTTTTGCCAGGTTCTTGACAACGGCATTGATGTTTTGACCGTTTTCAATAAGACTCCAAAGTAGTTTGAAGACGACCTTCGGCATATCGGGATGGCGTATGATGTTATGCGGCTGACCGATAAGCTCCTCTCTGCTATAGCCAGATACCTCTACAAAATAGTCATTACAGTAGGTGATGACACCTTTTGGGTCTGTCTCACTGACAAGGTAACGTTTTGGGTCAAGTACTATCGCTTCATCGATTACTTCGGGTCTTATCAAATCTTATCCTTTAGGTCTTGTTTCATATAGGGTCTTAGTCCCTCCCTGCTGGCTCTGAGATGATATTCAGAGTCAGTTAGAAGTCCCCTTTAATAAATAATATATTACTATGCCAGAATAAATATTAAGGGTAGGGCTTCTATGTCGTACAAGGAAGAGTCGATCATGAAAAGAACCAGAGCTATATCATCAGAAGCCGATAAAGCTTATCATCTTGTCGAAGCGCTGCAAAAACGTTTGGTAGAGAAGATGGAGGCACTAGGGACTAAGACGGCATTTGAGCCTGTCGAGTGGTTTCGTGATGAAGGCCGGCATGGCGGTGGTGTACGATACGAGGCCACGGATGAGTCCATGTTCAATCGGGCTTCTGTCAATATCTCTCAGGTCCATTATGATGATAGTCCTTCTAAAAAACTGGCTTCTGCTACGGCACTCTCAGCGATCATCCACCCTCAGGACCCACACGCACCATCTGTTCATATGCACTTCAGCTGGACCGAACTCAGAGAAGGTCGCGGCTACTGGCGTCTGATGGCAGACCTTAATCCTTCCATAGAGGAGCTTGAGGACACGTTACAATACTCCATCTGTCTTCAGGCAGCGGCAGCGGGCCAATATGATGAGGCAGAAGCTCAGGGTGACCGTTATTTTTACATCCCGGCTTTAAAACGTCATCGCGGTTCGACTCACTTCTATCTTGAGGAGTTTAACAGCAGCGATTCGGAGTATGATCTTTTCCTTTCTGAGGTCGTAGGTAACGCAGCGATCGACTGTTATGTCAATATCATGCGAAATGTGATGATACGAGGGAAGGTGGCTTCGGCTGAGGATGAAACGGCGCAACTGGCCTATCATACACTCTATCTTCTACAGGTCTTGACCTTAGACCGCGGTACGACTTCAGGCTTGCTTATCCATGACCAAAACGATGTAGGAATACTTGCATCACTACCTGCAAAAGTCGATAGGGAGCTATTGATCTCATGGACAAAAAAGCTGCCTGTTCCACAAAACAGTCTTCTTCAGCGTATCATAGAAGTCCTTCCTCATACTTCTCCATCGCTGGTGGATGAAGATGTCAAGCTTGACCTTGCGAGAGTGGTACGTGAGCACTATCGTCTCTACCCAAAGGCACTGACACTTCAGGCATCAGGTGGTGTCTTACCGACTACGGTCGATAATCACAAGTAGCATCAGAACACCAGAGCCTTCCATCATCGGCAGATATCTTTCAACGTCGATCTCACTTTTTACATCATGTGAGATGTGTTCAGGTGGAGCGAATGCTCTGAGATGCGATGACAGTGGTCGAAAAGAGTAGTATATGTGCGGACGAGTTGGATTCTTTGATGATGTGCAGTGGCAGCAGGCTTTGCGTGAGAGTAAGCTCTGGTATGAGAATAGAGTCGCTTCGTTCAGACCCAGCTATAATATCGCGCCATCACAGCAGCTTCCGGCGCTTCTAAGTGATCATCGCTACATCAACACCTCTTTTGGACTGATACCGCACTGGGCCAAAACGGCCGAAAACCGTCCCATCAATGCCCGCTCAGAGAGCATCGACGAGAAGCCGATGTTTCGTGACTCCTTTCAGCATAAGCGGGCACTTATCCCTATCAATGGTTTTTATGAGTGGCGTAAAGAGGGCAAACTGAAACAGCCATACTGGTTCCACCCGACAGAACAGGATTATTTTGCCTTGGGCGGGATCTGGGATGAGTGGTATGACAATGAACTAGGTAGAAGTGTCATCTCCTCGGCCATCATAACGACAAGACCCAATGCGACGATGGCTCCCATCCATGACCGCATGCCTGTGATCATCCCCAAAGAGTCATGGGCTCTTTGGCTTGACAGTGAGGTCCAGGAAAAGGAGCTATTACAGGAGTTATTTGCGCCATGTGAGAGTGATAAGATCTCGGCCTACAGAGTCTCCACCCGTGTAAACTCTCCGGTGAACGATGATGCGGCTCTACTACTGCCAAAGCAAGCAGTAACACTTTTTTAAGTCACTGCTATCTATATTTATATCCTGACCTCAAAAGCCTGAATCATCTACAACGATCGAATATAGATGACCAATGATCGCATCTCAACTGAATCTTCAGAGATCGATCTTCCTTGAAGAGCACCCTGTATACAAATATTGATCATAGAAGGCAGATCAGAACGGTGACCTGCCTTTTCTAGACCTTTACCGCCTACATGACAGGTATTACAACTTCTTTCATTTACTGAGCTACCCAGTCCTGAGTCATTAAAAAGTCTTTCTCCAAGACCCGATGAGGCTTGTTCTACCGCCAGAAGACCAGACGAAAAAAACGTACCTAAGAGTATAGACCCAGTCATCATCACTGTTTTCATTTTTGATCCTTTTTGGTAAGTCATTGTGTATTATGATCATCTTCTGATGAAGCAGGCAGTAAAAGTCGTGCTTAATCGTAAGATGAGACCTAGATTTAAATTCGAGATATAACTTGATATGATATTATCATATTGAGAATCCATATTGATCCAAACAAAGGGAATATATGCAAAAGCCTTTTATAGAACTTCCCAAACTGACCCTCCAATCACTTTTTAAATACAGTATAGAGACCTACGGTGACATACCTGCAGTACGATTCGTTGATGGAGACACAATAAGTTACAGAGAACTTTCTGAAAAAGTCCATGACATACAAGAGGTACTTCAGGCTCACGGTATAAAACGTGGCGATAAAGTCGCACTTTATAGTGAGAACATGCCAAATTGGAGTGCTATCTACTTTGCTGTCACGACCATGGGAGCCGTCATCGTCCCTATCTTGCCGGATTTTCATACCTCTGAAGCCCTGCATATTGCCATACATGCTGAATGTAAAGCAGCATTTATCTCTCAAAGACTCTTTGAGACTCTGCTTGATGAGACCCAGCCTCCTTCCATGCAGCTACTGGTAATAACAGACGACCTAAAGGTATTACATAAACTCTCTAGAAGATCAAAGATGGGAAATGTATTAGAAAAAGGTGGAGAACAGTTCAACAAGGCCATGGACAAGCTAGGTCAAAGTGAAAAGATCGATGAAGCACGCTCTATGTTAGAAAAACGTGGAGAACAGTTTAACAAAGCCATGGGCAAGCTAGGCAAAAGTGAAAAGGTAGACGAAGAACTTTTTATAGATGAAGAGGACCTTGCAGCCATCATCTATACCTCGGGGACTACGGGAAGTTCAAAAGGGGTGATGTTAAGTCATAAAAACATCGTCTTTGATGCTACCGCATCTCAAAAGGTCGTAGATATCTACCCTGAAGATAGATTTCTTTCCGTCTTACCATTGGCACACACTTATGAGTGTACGGTGGGCATGGTCATCCCGATCTTGAACGGGGCATCGATCCACTACATACAAAAGCCTCCCACGCCAACGATACTTATTAAGGCTATGGCAACGGTCAAGCCAAGCTTCATGCTGACCGTACCTTTGATCATAGAGAAGATCTATAAAAATAAGATCCTGCCTAACTTCCAAAAAAACATCTTTATCAAAACACTCTATTCCATACCTTTCATACGCCTACAACTAAATCGCATAGCTGGTAAAAGACTTAAAGAGACTTTTGGAAATAACATCCGTTTTTTTGGGATCGGCGGCGCGGGAGTATCTCCTATAGTCGAAAAATTCCTACGTGAAGCACGATTCCCTTATGCTATTGGTTATGGTCTGACTGAGACAGCTCCATTTCTGGCAGGGACCAATCCTTCTTTCACAAAATACAAAGCCATCGGACCAGTCATACCTGGTACAGAACTTCGACTTAGAGATGTAGATTCAAAAGGAAATGGTACGCTATGGGCAAAAGGGCCCAATATTATGATGGGTTACTATAAAGACCCTGAAAAGACGGCGGAAGTCATAGATGAAGATGGATGGTTCAACACAGAGGATATAGGATATATAGATGAAGATGGGTATTTCTTCATGAGCGGAAGAGCCAAAAATATCATCGTAGGAGCTAGCGGTGAGAATATCTATCCTGAGCAGATAGAGGCTGCGATCAATGCCCACAGCCTTGTCGCAGATTCATTAGTATTTGATGACAATGGAACACTCTCTGCACGAATACAGCTTGATTATGATCTAGTAGATGTAGCCCTTGGTATCAGCGAAGAGTCTGAGACAAAGATGCATGTGAAAGTAGATGAGCTGCTTGAAGAGATAAAGAGCGAGGTAAATGAGAATGTATCTTCATTCTCACGTATTAAAAAAGTAATAGAACAAAAAGAGCCATTTATCAAAACACCCACCAAAAAGATAAAACGATACCTTTACGTGTGATTAGATCAGATCGGTGGAGAAGAGTGGGATAAGATCGTCGATCTCTTCGCTACTATATTTCCTTTTTCTCTTATCAAAGTAGAGCAGTCGAGTAATGACTATGCCTATTTGGCTCTTTATCTCGCTATAGATGCTTAAAAGGCATCACATCCCTCTATGAGCCCAATATACAAACGTGATACTTTGGTGATATCTTAAGATCGGCTCAATCCTCACTAACTACCGTCAGTGTCATCTCATAGACCCACTGCTGGAGATCGAACATATCCTCATAGACTCTGTAGGCATCGAGGACCAACTCTTCAGAGAAGAAACGCTCATCTGGTGAGATGACTTTAAAAGCATACATCGCGTCAAAGAGTGCTAAGTAGGAATGGGGCATATCTTTAGCAAAGCCTTTAGGGTAGCGTTTATAGCGGGGTTCGGGTAGACTGTAGCCTTTGGCACGGATCGTTTCGAGGATATCGTGGAGTTCGTCTCGGTGTCTCTCTTCTTTGATATACAGTCGGTAGGCAGCGAGCAGATCACGTTTGAAAGTACGGATCCCTACGGCGAACATGATGGCCCCAGGTTCGAACTGTAGATAAAATGAAGAACTTGACATCCGTTTTGCATGACCTTGCCAGAAGATAACGCCTATGCGGGACTTGATGGGGGTCTTGTTCTTTGAGAATCGAGTGTCACGATAGATGCGAAAGAGAGACCCATTTACCTTTGGGATGGCATTGATCGTCGGTACCAGAGCCTGAATATGTTCACCAAGCTCGACTACCAGACTCCGGCTTGGTTCAAGGATGAGTCGTACATACTCCTCTTTATGGAGTTCAAACCACTCTTTTGTATTGTTCGATGCGATGGAATCTAAAAACTCCAGGCTCTTTTTTGGAAACCCGTGAAACATGATAAGACCTTTGTTACATTCATGTCGATATTCTACTTTAAAGTAACAGATATGCTGATATATTTCTGGACTATTTTTAGATGTCGGTCACTTTTGGCTTGCTCATAAGAGTTATATTGTATAATCCTCGGATTTTATTATTGAGGAATGACATGAAGTATGAAGCCCTATTTGAAGACGAAGATAATATTTTCGGGGGATCTCCGAGAAGCAAGTTTCACGATATTGTCTACAATGCAAACCGTGATATAGTCGAGATGGAGCTGGAACGACTGATCGAACGTCAGGCAGTCTTAGAGAACATGCTTGGCGAAGAGCATGGCGACGATTTTGATGAGAAGATCAAGTTGTATCATGTCAGTAATAGAGCTGAAGTGGAGAGTAAGGCTAAAAGCCTTTTCATCGAGTCAGTTGGAAACATCCTTTCACAAAACGAGTAGATGCGTTCTCTTTGGCATCTGCTTCTCATCATCGCATTGGGTAGTACTGTTATCAATGCTGAGTGGCAGGAGACCAAAGAGATACGTCTTAAAAAAGATGTCACACAGACAGTAATAGTAAGATATGATGACCAGCAGCGACTGTTGACGTTTCGATGGACACTGTTCACAAACGGTGAACTGGTCATCCATCGCTCCCTTGATGAGTTTGTGGCGCAGAACATACTCTCTTTGAACCATAAGAACCAGAGTCTTCGAGTAGAGTTTACGCCCAGAGGCAAGAAATACGGAGTGATCTCGTATCTCTTCATCACGTTCAAACGCTTTGATTTCGAGAAGAAAGAAGCTGTTTTTGAACTCTTACTGCATGATGATGAGAAGAAGATCGTCTTAAAATACCTAAAGTAGATGGACAGGCAAGCTGATGAGTGAACTAGTAGAAAAGCAGATCGACAAGTTAGTAGAAGAGGTGGGCTATGCTGAGGTAAGCAGGCTGTTTAAGACCCTTAAAGGTGGAAAACGGCTTCGTGCCCGTCTGGTAGAGAAAATAGCGCCGGATGAGTCAAGTGCTCCACTGCTTGGTGCAATCATCGAGTTGGTCCATGCTGCAAGTCTTCTGCATGATGATGTCATCGATGATGCATCGCTTCGTCGTGGTGTCGCCTCTGTTAATGCGACAGAGGGGAGTAAACAGGCGATAATGCTGGGTGATATCCTCTACTCAAAGGGCTTTAGTGCTCTGGTCAGTTTTGATAAAGCCATCGCTCAGAGCATAGCTGATGCGGTAACGGCACTCTCCATCGGTGAGATGATGGATGTCAAGATGGCAGAGTCTTTCAATAGTGATGAGACAAAGTATCTTGAAATGCTCTATCTTAAGACAGCATCTCTCATAGAAGCATCCGCGAGAAGTGCAGCACTCTTATCTGGTAAAGACCCGCAACGATATGCGCTTTATGGCAAGAACCTTGGCCTTGCTTTTCAGATCATCGATGATATCCTTGATATCGTCTCTGACGAAGAGACATTGGGCAAACCAGCGATGAACGATTTTGTCGAGGGTAAATGTACGCTGCCATATATCTATCTCCATGAGGCACTTTCGGGTGAAGATAAAGAGAGATTGGAGTCACTGCATGCAAAGGAAGTCACGGCTGAGCAGTCAGCATGGCTTAAAGCAAAGATGACTGAGCATAAGACAGTAGAGCGCTCCTATCTACTTGCACGTCGCCTTACAGAAGAGGCGATGGCAGAGGTCAGTGATGAACCTGGACTTATCGCCATCCTTGAGACTATGATGAAAAGAGAGTACTGATGTACTACCTGACGATAAGTTTCAACCATAAGAACTCAACGCTTGCTATACGTGAGAAGCTGGCTTTTCCTGAGGATGAGGTCGAAGCGTGTCTGGCTAAGATCAATGAACATGAAGCTATCAACGAGACCTTTCTTGTCTCTACCTGTAACCGAATGGAGATATTCGCAAGCTGTAGTAATGTAAGTGGTGGTAGTGAGCACATCTTTATGATGCTCTCAGAGCGTTCAGGCATCTCACTTGAGGAACTTGAAGGGCGTGCAGATTTCTTTGAGGACCAAGGTGCTATCCACCACCTCTTTACCGTGGCAAGTTCTCTCGACTCTATGGTCGTCGGAGAGACGCAGATCGCGGGTCAGCTCAAAGATGCTTACCGTTTCTCACATTCACATGGCTTCTGTGATCAGAAGGTCTCCCGAGCAGTGCATTTTGCTTTTAAATGTGCCGCAGAGGTGCGAAGGGTCACCGATATCTCCTCAAAACCTGTCTCCATAGCCAGTGTTGCCGTGGCACAGGCGAGGCAGAAGATCAGTGACCTTACCGACAAAAGTGCTTTGGTCATCGGTGCCGGAGAGATGTCTGTCATCATCGCAAAACATCTGGTCTCCAATGGTGCGAACGTCACTATCATGAACCGAACGCTGCATAAGGCAGAAGAGATCGCTAAAGAGGTGGGTTGTAAGGTAGTCGCATTCGAGACACTTCCCGAGGCAGTCAATGAGTTCCGGTTCATCTTTACCTCTACGGGTTCGAAAAAGCCTATTATCGTCAAAGAGATGGTCGAAGAGCGTGAGTTCAGCCGGTATTGGTTTGATATCGCAGTCCCACGAGATATAGAACAGGTCGATCACGAGACTATCCAGATCTTCCGTGTCGATGACCTTCAGGAGATCGTAAGTGATAATCTTACGATGCGAGAAGATGAGGCAAAGGCAGCCTATACTGTTGTCGGACGCCATACCATCGAGTTCTTCGATTGGTTGAAATCCCTTTCAGTCGAGCCGATGATCAAAGAGATGTATCTGCGTGCACATGTTGCGGCTGTCGAAGAGACAGACCGTGTCATCGCAAAAGGCTTTATTGACAAAGCTTATCGTGAGCAGGCCCTGAAGATGAGTGAACAGAGTATCAAGCGGTTTTTGCATGATCTCACCAGCAATATGCGAGACACTACCGGACTGGAGAAGTCAGATATCCTGGTAGAGTCACTGAAATTCCTGCTTGGAAAAGAGGGTGAGAACCTTCCTGAAGCGTATGAACATAAAGGAAAGATATGAGGTTTAGTAAGGCATTTATCCCCACGACAAAAGAGGCACCTTCAGATGCGGTACTCGCGAGTCATATCTATCTTACCCGCGCGGGATTCGTTGCTCAGGTCGCAAGTGGTCTCTACAACTATCTTCCATTAGGTAAAAGAGTGTTGAAGAAGATCGAAGCGATCATCAACGATGAGATGGAGCGTGCTGATGCCCAAGAGGTGGAGCTGAGTTTTGTCACACCGGCAGAACTCTGGCAGGAGAGCGGCCGCATAGAGAAGTTCGGTAAAGAGCTGCTTCGTCTACGTGACCGCAAAGAGAACCTCTTCGTCCTCGGACCGACCCATGAGGAGATGATGGTAAACCTTGTCAGAAACCGTGTCACAAGCTACAAGCAGCTTCCACTTAACCTTTATCAGATCAAGACGAAGTTCCGTGATGAGGCAAGACCGCGTTTTGGTCTGATGCGTGCACGTGAGTTCGTGATGAAAGATGGCTACAGTTTCCATGCTACTGCCGAAGACCTCGACCGTGAGTTTGATGCGATGGAAGCGGCTTATAAACGTATCCTTGAGCGACTTGGCCTGGACTTTCGTATTGTCGAGGCTGACAGTGGCGCTATAGGTGGATCAGGTTCAAAAGAGCTGATGGTCATCGCCGACAGTGGCGAAGATACGATCGCCGTCTGTGATAGTTGCGAATATGGGGCTAATATAGAAGCCGCACATCGTCGCGTGATCTCTTCTGCACCAAGTGAACCATCACTGGCGAATGAGAAAGTACACACACCAGATGTGCGTACTATCAATGATCTGGCAGACTTTTTCAAGATCGACCCACACTACACACTCAAAGCAGTAGCTAAGCGTGCTATCTATGAAGAGAGTGATGAGATCGTAATCTTTTATCTACGTGGTTCTGATGAACTGCAAGAGGTCAAAGCAGTCAATGCTGTCGCGGCTCTTGAACTTGTCGATGTCACTGAGGAAGAACTTGAGGCTGTTGGTCTTGTCCCAGGTTTTATTGGACCATTTGGACAAAACGATATCACGAGTGTCTTTGATAGTGGCCTCAAGGGTGCTACGGCGATGATCACGGGTGCGAATGAACGCGACTACCATATGAGTGGTGCTGACCTTTCTGCCCTTGATGGAGTCACTTTTGCTGATCTTTATGAGGTCAAAGAGGGTGACGGCTGTCCACACTGTGACGGTAGTCTGACTTATACCAAAGGTATCGAAGTCGGTCATATCTTTAAATTGGGGACTACCTACTCAAAAGCCTTAAAAGCTGAGTTCCTTAACGATCAGGGTCGCGCAGAGCCTTTCGAGATGGGAACGTATGGCATGGGTGTCAGTCGTCTTGTCGCTGCGGTCATCGAGCAGCATCATGATGAGAAGGGCTGTCGATGGACAAAGGCCACTGCGCCTTATCAGGTCAATATCATGGTCTCAAACATCAAAGATGAAGCGCAACTTGAACTTGGAGAGACACTCTACAGTCGTCTAAAAGAGAGTGGTGTCGAAGTGATCATCGATGACCGTAAAGAGCGTTTTGGTTTCAAGATGAAAGATGCAGAACTCATCGGACTACCATATACCATCATCATCGGTAAAGAGTTGAAAAACGGGAAGATCCAAATATTTGATAGAGCGACACTTGAGAAGAGTGATGTCCAAGTAGAAGAGGCATTTGAGACGGTCATGGGTCTACTCAAATGATCTACTTCCTTCTCTATCTCTTTTTAGAAGTACTGGTCTCAGTCAATATCTCTTCTGCTATTGGCGGGATATACACCTTTTTGGAGCTGATCCTCTCCGCCTTTATTGGCGTTGGTATCTTGGTCAACTTCCGAGCTACGCTGGCAGAGAACATGCGGGCAGTCTCGGTCAATGCCATCGACCTAAAGCAGTTTCAGGAGTTGAACCTCTTTATCCTGCTGGGGGCTTTTTTATTGATCGTCCCTGGTTTTTTGACAGATATAGTGGGGGTCTTTCTCCAATTTACCGTCTTTACGAGTATGTTGGTTAACCGTTATGCGTCAAAATACAAACCTGAAAACAAACCTGAGAACAAATACACACAACAAAAAAAGGATGACAATGTCATTGATGTCGAGATCATTAGCGATACTTCTATTAAGCATTAGCCTCTTCGGCGCTGACGCGGATGTTATAAAGTTTTTAAAAGATGGGATCGGTAAAAACCCGAATATAGTCTCACTGGACATAAAAGTACTCAACAAGATCGCACTGGATGAGCCTGCGGGCTGGGAAGCGTACGTGGTCAATCTGGACGGTATCGTAAAAGCAGAGGGTAAAGAGCGTCCTATCTCTCAGCGTTCTGTCTATTTTGTCAAGGGTGACATCATCACTCAAGAGCTGATCGATATGAAAACGGGTGCTCGTATCAATGACACCCTTGCTCCAGAGTTCAAGCCGGAGTATTACAAAGAGGCAAATCTGATCTACGGGAGTGCGGATGCTAAACATAAAGTAGCTATCTTCTCTGACCCACTCTGTCCATACTGCCGTACTTTCGTGCCTCAAGCGATATCAGAGATGCTTAATAAGGACATCGCTGTCTATTATTACCACTTTCCTCTTGCGGGCATGCATCCTGCTGCCGTTGCTTTGACTAAAGCGGCTATCGCTGCAGAGCATAAGGGTCGTAAAGATGTCGTCACTGATATGTATAAAGTCGAAGTCGATGCGAAGATCACGGATGAGACGGTAATACTCGCAGCCTTTAATAGTAGTCTAAATACTAATATCACGGTCGCTGATATTCATACTGCGGCAGTCGAAGCGCAGTTCAAACATGATCAGGAAGTAGCGATGAACTTGATGGTCAACGGTACACCGACGATCTTCTTTGATGGTAAGAAAGACGCTAGCAAAGCAAAATATAAACAAGTCAAAGGGAACTGATCTATGAAAAACATCACTATCGCCACACGTGGAAGTAAGCTGGCACTTTGGCAGTCAAACCACATCAAATCCGTTCTCGAAGCGCAAAACCCGGGACTTAGCGTAGAGCTGAAGATCGTCATCACCTCAGGCGATAAGATCCTTGATGTCCCTTTGGCTAAGATCGGGGGTAAAGGTCTTTTTCTTAAAGAGATCGAGGAGACGATGTTGAGAGGTGAGGCGCATATCGCGGTACACTCGCTTAAAGATGTCCCGACAGAGATGCCTCCGGGTCTTGTCCTGGCTGCTATCACAGAGCGCGAGGATGTACGTGATGCACTGCTCTCTGAGAACTATGCTGATATCGATGCGCTTCCACAAAAAGCGGTCGTGGGTACTTCTTCACTACGCCGCCGCATGCAGTTGGAGCGTGTCCGTCCGGACCTGGTCATCAAGGACCTTCGTGGAAATGTGGATACCCGTATCCGTAAACTCAAAGAGGGTCAATATGATGCGATCGTCCTTGCATCAGCGGGGATCAATCGCCTTGACCTTGTAGACAGTGTCAAACATGTCTATCCGATCTCACTTTTTGAGATGATCCCGGCTATGGGGCAGGGTGCACTCGGTATCCAATGTGTGGACACTCCTGAGATCGTCAAGATCGCAAAAGGTCTTGAGGATGAGTACAGCCGTATCGAGACGACTATTGAACGTGATTTCGTCGAGATGCTCGAAGGCGGTTGTCAGGTGCCTATCGGTATCAACGCTACAGTCATGGAGAACGGTGATGTCATCATCAAGTCGACTCTTGGTCTTCCAAACGGCTTTGAGGTGATGGGTGAGACGAAGCTGGGAAGGCGTGAGGATTATGAGACGCTAGGCAAAGAGATGGCGCAGCGTCTGATCGACAAAGGTGCTAAAGAGCTTCTTGAACGTGCAGAAGTGATGGCGTCCCAGCAGTAGATGACGACCGTTTAACGCCTTGCCACTTCAGGCAAGGAACTCTTTTTTAGAGTAATGCTTCAAAAGGAAAC
>JADGEC010000216.1 GCA_016744575.1 Sulfurimonadaceae bacterium
CCTCAAGACGCAATACTAACATCACCTGACAGTGGTCTATAGTCGATTAAAAGTAGTAGCTATTTTTTTTCTAACTCTTTTACACCCCAATCTGATTAAATAACTTTTTATTATAATAGTACACATCTCGAGATCGGAGCCATCATGAAAAAGCTATTGTTTATCTCTATACTCTCCATTGGACTGTTAGGGTTTATGGGTTGTGCTGACAAATCGACCAATACCGAAGGTATGAAATCAGCCAAATGTGGTGCCAGTGGTGATGGCAAATGCGGTGCTCAAAAGAAAAGTACCAAAAAGTGTGGCGGTTACTAACCCACCTACCTTGCCACTACTTTTTAAGCGTGTTGCGGTGTCAGTAGATAGACAAACGCCTCGATGAACACCTCATCACTCTCCCGCGGAGAGAGTCTATAAAACGCAGCCCAGGCCTGCCCTCTCTGCTCATCATAGTTACCTGAAGGGTCATGTTTTGTCCAGGCGATCCTCACAGCATGGCCGATAAGGACATCCAAGATCAGATCATTATCAATATGAAGCTCTGGAGATTGTCGGAACATCCTTGCAAGACTTTCGATGACCTCTATACTCAATTGACGGTATTCAGGTGACTGAATACTCTGTAACAGTCCCTCTACCCTTAACTCAAAACTCTGCTCTCCAGCTGTTGTCTCCAATGTCATCTCAGAGCCAAGACGATTTTCCAATTTGTATTTCTCTCCAAGGACAAGACCACTACACTGTTGTAAAAGGTACCAGATATCTTCATAAAAGTCTGAGGAGAGACGGCTTATCATACCCCTATCTTGACGCCACTGTGCCCAGTCATCGATATCCTCATGCTCTTGTGGCACTGCTTTGATACTATCCAGACTCGGTACGAACGAGACCTGCAGGTTCTCATGATCGACCAGCTGTGTGACCTCCTGACTATAAGCTTTCAAGATGGTACGCAGACGATCATAGATATCATGTGGAGCAAGCCCCAGCAGTGTCTCGTAGGCATCACCCATAGAGAGGGTCCTCTCTCTACTTAGACGTCCGACAAGCAACTGGACAAAATACCATGTACGGATCGTTCGCATGTTATCAAACAGTTCAGGCTCAGTCCGCATCAGATGCCCAAGATGCAACATCACTTCCTGAGTCAGGACACGTTCCGCTGCATTGTCTCCACAAAACTCCGCTATGGTCTTGATGATCGCCGTTGTCTCAAGAGGCTTGGAGAAAGTAGCGTTCTCATTGTATGCACGTCCTACCGCCAGACGCTTTTGTCGGATGACGATATCGAGCAGTATATCTTCTAGGCGGTCATCAAACTTTCCGGTGATATCCGCTATTCGACGTACCACTGCCCAGTCACGACAGATCGTCGCCGATTCGTAGTGCTCTTTTGCCATCACATACAAAGCCACACTTCCATGTTCTGTCTCGACCTCGAACTCTGCACCATTACGCTGCCATAACAGTTCTATTGCCTGAGCCTTCATCCGGCGACTACTACTGTTCAGAAGCGTCTGTGTCAATACCGTGTCATGCTCACTCTCGAGCTGCTGTAACTGCTCTGCTGTCAGGGCATGTTCTATCTCACGCTCTTGCAGAGAGTCACATAAGCCTTGTAGACCTGAAGAGCGCAGTTGCAACTCCTTCAGTACTCTACCATGTAGATGACCTATACGCTCTACGGCTACCGTCGTCAGCAGCTGTCCCAATGGACCGGTCTTTGTCACTACCGAACTACACTCTCCCATCTGAAGGTCATGCAGTAGTCCTAAGACAGCATCCTCATCAATATCGTCGAGCATATCCTCACGTACAAGGAATGGCAATAGAGGCTGACCAGCCTGGTCCCAGTGCTTAGCGAGCATCTTTAAAGAGGCACGAAAGTGCTCGACCAGTAGTCTGTTATCATAACTGAAATAGAAACCCTGTGGATTGAAGTAATACGGAAGGAACAAGATCTCCTCCCCGGCAAGCAGATGCAGACGAGAGGTCGTAAGCGTCCGCGTCTCCATGAACGGTCGACCACTCAGTGCCAATTTTCTGTTCTTACCAAGTAAGGTGTGCACTTCGGAGAGTTGAGAAGCATGCATCAGCTTGACCGGTCTGACCTTCTCTAGAGTCTCACTGTTCAATCCCATATCCAGTAGTCTCTGCTGGACCGATTCGTTCTCTGCCAGTACTGAGACCAATGGATGTGTCGTACGCTTATGGCCTATGCGTTCGCGACGACGTAGAGGATCGATATCACTTGGACGTAATACTCCGTCAAGGATCATATCAGACAACATAAAAAGACTCTGGGCCCAGACCAGCGGAAGGTTCTCATTGGGGACCCGTGTCTGACTACCGGGATCTTGCTTCTCAGCATCGATAAGTTCTAGAGGCACTATAAATAGCTCCGGTAGTAACTTCACACCATCTTGTTCAACGAACAGCGGCTCTAATCTCTCCTGCCACTTGAGAATAGCTTGCTTATCCTCACGCATCAAAGCATCAAGCAGTAGATAGGTGAAGAAGAGTGGCCACTCTGACTCAATATGTTC
>JADGEC010000010.1 GCA_016744575.1 Sulfurimonadaceae bacterium
CTCCATACGAGGTGTTTCATGAGATAGAATCAGCAGCTTAAGAGAATTGAGGTATGATCTTTAAATCAAAGATTGCACTTCGGATTTAAATTCGGGGTTGACTGCTCAGGATGTATTTGGAAAGATATCTCCCGTCAAGAAAAGGTAAGGAACCTTATCTTGTTAGGGAGTAAAGTGGCTAAAATAAAAACCATTCCATTATACGTTATAGTAGGTCGCTTCGGGGTGATACACGACTAAGGCTGAAGTAGACTGCTCGGGATGAATTTGGAATGTTTCTGATAACTCTATCCCAAACTCCTCAGGCTTTAACAGATCGAAAAGAGGACGGTTGAGCTCTAGGTCTGGGCAGGCGGCGTAGCCGAATGAGTAGCGTGAACCCTGATATTTGGTCATCTGGACATCAGAGAGTTTTGAACCTTCGTTCTCTGTGATATTTAGGTCAAGGCGGATCTGTTTATGGGCTATCTCGGCGAGGGCTTCAGCGAGTTCGACACCAAGTCCGTGGACCATGTAGTACTCGGTGAAATCACCTGCATCATAGAGGGTACGTTCAAACTCACTGAGTCTTGCACCGGCACTTACACAGCTCAGGCCCAGCACATCGTGACGGTCATTATGGAAGAAGTCAGATAACGCACGGTGAGGCTGTTTTCCCTGTCGTGGGAAGGTAAACTGTTTTTCAGCGCGGCCTATGACATGCTCAAGCGGTTCGGTATTGATCTCGTTCGGGTTGTTCCAGCCCTCACTCTCATCAAAGACAAGTATGGAAGTGTCATCTGAACGTACCGGCCAGTAGCCGTAGATGATGGTCGGTTCAAAGAGCTTCTCATCAAGAAACTGTGCCTTTAACCTATCGTATGCCGGCCATAACACATCATCGACCTGCTTTTGTGACGCCTCTTTTGTCATCCCTTTACCGTTATAACCCCAGCGTTGTCTAAAGAGTAGACGATGGTTTATCCACTCAAAGGCCATCTCTATTTGAGATTCGTTGAGTGTGACGACACGACGGCCCCAAAAAGGAGGAGTTGGAACGCGAACATCGCGCTTAGGCATCTCGATCTCTGTAAGAGGTGGGATGACGATCTCTTCTTTAAGCTTTTTTACACGTTTTTTGTCAGCATCACCATGCAGATCAGTATTGAAGTCACCTGCTTCGATACGGCTCATAGCGGTGACACCATCGAAGGCATCTTTACAGTAGAAGATAGGACCGTCATAGAACGGTCGGCAGAAATCATCGATGAAGGTACGCGTCAGTGCTGCGCCACCGAGTAAGAGAGGGGTAGTGATCCCAGCCTCTTTCATCGCTTCAAGGTTCTCTTTCATCACCTGTGTCGATTTTACTAAAAGCCCACTCATACCGATAGCCTGTGCACTAGACTCTTTCAGGGACTCGATGAATTGTTCCAGAGAGACTTTGATACCGAGATTGACTACCTTGTAGCCGTTATTGGAGAGGATGATATCGACCAGGTTCTTACCGACATCGTGTACGTCGCCTTTGACCGTCCCCAAGATTAAAGTGGTATCGACCTCTTTGTCCACTTTTGGAAGGTAGGGGTTAAGATGATCGACGGTCTTTTTCATCGTCTCGGCACTCTGGAGGACAAAAGGAAGCTGCATCTCACCGGCACCAAACAGCTCACCGACGACTTTCATGGCATCTATCAAGATCTCATTGACGATGACCTCTGGTCTGATGCGATGGCGTGCCTCTTCGACAAGCGGTATCATGCGATCTTTATCGCCATCCATCAATAATCTGGCGATCTTCTCCTCATCACTCATCGCGAGGTAGGCTTGGTCGACCTCTTCACTGTTGGCTTTGGCATTCTTGTCAAAATAGTCGATAAAATCGAAAAGTGCCTGACCATCTGGTTTTCTATTATATAGCAGGTCATCACAGATCTCCTGCTCTTCAGTACTGATCTTGTTGGAGGGGATGATATGTTTGACGTTGATGATGACAGTGCTCAGTCCTGCATCAAGACAGTGGTTTAAGAAGATGGTATTGAGATAGGGTCTGGCATCTTTGTCTAGACCAAAAGAGATGTTTGACAGTCCCAGTGTCGTGCCTACCTCGGGATGACGGCGTGTCAGTTCACGAATGGCATCGATGGTCTGAACAGCCGCGTCACGATACTCCTCATCACCTGAACCTACCGTAAAGGTCAAGAGGTCAAAGACCAGGTCTTCGGGGTCTAGCCCATGTTTCTCTGTGGCTAGTTGATAGATACGTTCAGCTATCTCTAGTTTACGCTCTGCTGTCTTGGCCATACCGACTTCATCGATGGTAAGACAGACAAGGGAAGCTCCATACTTTTTGGCAAGCTGGCAGACGGCGTCAAACTTCTCTATGCCATCTTCAAGGTTGACTGAGTTGATGATGGCTTTACCACCGATCAGTTTTAGGGCGGTCTCGACTCCTGTGACCTGGGTCGAGTCGACCATAAGTGGCAGTGCGATCTTCTGGGCATAAAGAGCGGCGACGGCGTTCATGTCTTTAGTCTCATCACGTCCTGCAAAACCGACAGAGAGGTCGATGGCATGGGCTCCAGCACGGACCTGCTGCTGTGCGACACTGAGCGTACCCTCATAGTCTTCTGCCAAAAGTAGTTCTCTAAAGGCTTTCGAACCGGTCGCATTGGAACGCTCTCCGACGAGGAGTGGAGCTGGGTCTTGCACCAGTGGAGTCGTGTTAAATAGGGAGGCGAGGGCAGTAGGCTGTGACCCTGAGGCGACTTTTGGTGCAGTGCTAGTGACACGATTGGTAAGTGCCCGGATATGTTGTGGTGTCGTACCGCAGCATCCGCCCAGAAATGAGACGCCATCAAATTGTAAAAAGGCTTCTTGTCTGTCAGCAAACTCTTCGGGTCCCATCGGGTAGTAACTGTACCCGCCACGGTTTTGTGGTAGACCGGCATTGGAGTGGACTGAGATAGGTCTACCCCACACTTCTGAGAGGGTCTTGACATGTTTAAGTACCTGTTCCGGACCTGTTCCACAGTTGAAACCAAGAGAGAGGATATCAAAAGGCTCTAGTATTGTAGCGATGGTCTGAGCGTCCGTACCGATCAGCATCGTCCCAGCAAGTTCGATGGTGACGGAGACCATGACGGGGAGGGCTGTGTTACGTGACCTGTTGGCAGCCTCACAGGCATGCAATGCAGCTTTTATCTGCAGAGGGTCCTGGGCGGTCTCGATCAAAAAGATATCACAACCACCATCTATCAAGCCTTGTGCACAGACAGTATAGCCTTCAAGCATCTCATCATAATGGATATGCCCAAGAGAGGGGAGTTTAGTCCCGGGACCGATGGAACCCAGGACATAACGAGGCTGTTTCGGGGTGGCAAACTGGTCGCACATCTTACGCACGACGGCCGCACCTGCTTTAGATAATTCGTAAGAACGATCACCTATCTGGTACTCATCGAGGACCCAGGAAAAGGCTCCAAAGGTGTTGGTGGTGATGAGATCGGCTCCGGATGTGAGATAGGCGTGATAGATATCTTCGAGTACTTCCGGGGCAGTGACATTGAGTAGTTCGTTACACCCTTCGTTGCCTTCCCACGCTGCTTCGGAGATCTTATCATCGCGCTCCTGGAGCTGAGTACCCATAGCCCCATCGATAATAAGTGGTCTGGTCTTAATAGTCTGGAGGAGCTGTTCTCTAATGGACATAGGGTTATCTTTATATGAAAATTTGTGTATCTTATTGGAAAGATCAAGCTTTTGATATGTTTCCGAGATGAAAAGTCGCTTTTCAGTCTAAAACCAGCTATTATTTTATCAATAGAACTTTTAAAAACTATGGTTGATGTTTCTTGGGAGAACATGAAACATCGCTGTTCGTTCCTCAACGATATCCAAAGCCTTTAAAGGCAGATCGAAAGTAGCGTACTTTAAGTCCTTTATTTTAGCAAAGCTGAACATAAAGGTTGATGAGGAGATACTTTTGTCAGATCTGGGTCGAGATGAGTCAGGCTTATAAGGGTGTCCTACGTTTAGTGACAATATCAAAATAGGTGGTCGGATGAACATATTCTTATGGTCAGGTGGAGTCTTGCTCTCACTCATGCTATCGGGCTGCGATAAGCCTGAACAGCAGTCTCAAAAACCTAAGGAGAAAGAAGTCGAAGTAAAGAGTGTGAGCCGTACGCTCTACAGTCGCTCGATGGACGATATGAAAAAAGCATTTGATGATATCAACTACTCTTTGGGCGAGTGGGATGAGAACAGACGAGAGATACCCAGGATCTATCTCACTGATATTTCCTCACGTTGGGGAGAACAATCTCAACGCATTCCTGTCAAGATAAAGAAATCTGTCTTTTTTCGATCGATACTGCCTCTGATCCTTCACAGTAATGAACTCATACTTGAAGATAGAACGAGACTTGAACATTTTATAGGTGCTAAGATACCTAGTACCGATGAATCCGCTTGGGTCCGTGATATGGCTACACGTTATAAGCTGATCAAAGATGAGACGGATATCGTTGATGAGAAGATACTCAGTGAACTTCTGCTTCGGGTAGATATCATCCCAGCATCGCTCGCACTGGCACAAGCTGCTGAAGAGAGTGGATGGGGGACCTCACGTTTTGCCTTGATGGGCAACTCCCTTTTTGGGCAGTGGGATTTTAGCGGTAGAGGCATGGTACCAGAAGCACAGCGCAAGGAGCTTGGAGACTATGGACTGGCGAAGTTCGATACACCGCTAAAAGCGGTACAGAGTTATATGTTAAACCTTAACACACATAGAGCTTACCGACGTCTTAGAGAGAGCCGTGCGAAGATGCTCTCAGAGGGTAAGCGTATAAGTGGTCATAAGCTGGCAGAGACCTTGGACCAATACTCTGAACGGCGCTATGCTTATGTAGAGTCTCTGCAGAGTATGATGGAGTATAATCACCTAAGCGCGTGTGATGATGCTTACCTTTGGACGAAGGAGACGATCTATCTTACGCCGATCAGAGATCCGCAAGATGTCGTTGAAAAAAGGATGAAGGCTTTACAAGATGCAGCCAGAGCAGAGCGCGTACGAGTCGCAAAAGCTACTGAAAAGGCAAAAGCATTAGCTGAAAGTAACAATACAGTCGATCCAACACTCTCTTTATCTTCGGATGAGAATGCAAGTCAAAGAAGTGGCTTAGCTGCTCCTGATCAAAATACGACAGTAGAGAAGACGCTGGCTGATGAAGCTGTCAAGGTCGAGGAAAATAGTACGAAAGAGAGTCTATCTGTCTTCGATCCCGGATCTTTGGATGAGAACGCAAGTCAAAGAAGTGGCTTAGCTGCTCCTGATCATAATACGTCAGTAGAGAAGATACTGGCTGATGAAGCTGTGAAGGTCGAGGGAAATAGTACGATAGAGAGTCCACCTGTTGACGATCGCGCTCCAGAGAGTGTGAGCATAAAAGAGCAGGTAAAGATTCCAGTAGCGCAAGAGAGTAGTCGAATACGTTGGGAGTGGGAAGATAATTAGAGTAAGCCCTTAAAGGGGGTGGTATTAGTTGGCTTTTAGAGTGCGCTGTCTTTTTATCATCGGTTCGTCTACGGCTGTCTCAGCTTGATAGATGAAGATGTCAGGATGCAGCCGCAGTACATCTTTACCAAGTCCGGCTTGCTCTCCAAGATGTGCAAGCATGTCTGCGACTTCCGTGTACTCATCCCACCTCTGTGGCAAGACAGTCGCCTGATGTGAGTGTGATGATAGAAGGATACCATCGATGCCAGAGCGGATCTTGGTATCGAGATCACTGCTGTGAAGATATTCGACAGCCTTGGGTACGCTAAGTACTGAGATCTCTATCCGGGTATGGAGATATTCTGATGTGGTAAGCGGTGAGAAGAGTGGGTCTTCAAATGCAGCGGTCTTTGCGTTGTGGATGATATCGTCGAGCAGTGAACGTTGTGCGATCACCTCCCCTGAACTTCCCCGTATCTCATCATCGAGCCATAGTGTGACAAATGTAGCCACCTTTTCTGCGAGTATTGGGAACTCAGTCAGTAAGCTATCACGATCAATACTGATCTCAGCTTGAAAGACCTCTTCGATCGACTCTCTGGCAAGGTCAAGAAGTACGGATCGCGACATGTTCTCCCTTTTTTATAGAAGTATTATAGCAGTCGTTAAGCCGATCGTAAACCATAGTCACTGTTAATGATCGTCACTACGCCTTCCAGGTGCGAGTCCTTCATCTCTTTTGTCTAGACGACGTTTCTGTACAGCCCTCTTCTTCTCAGCAGTGATCAGCCTGATAATGATCGTGACAAAGATCACCTGTAGCAGTGAGGCTAGGATAAAGGCATAGTAATGCAGCTGATCGATACTGTGCGCATGATAGGCCAGTGTGGCCATTGCGATGAGTAGTGTCAGGGGCATGGAGTGTGAGAGACCCATCAAGAGGGCACCACGCTCATGAAGTTCTTTGACAAAGACAAGAGCACTGACGACACGCATCAAGATCATCGCCATCGTGATAAGTAGTGCTTTTGCCAGCAATCCATCGATCAGCAGTGCATCAAAGTGGAAGGTAGTCCCGATATAGATGAAGAAGATCGGTACCAGAAAGCCAAAACCATAACTGGCAAGTTTTTCAGGAAGGTCATGTTTATGTTCAAAGAAGGTCGGGATGAATATCCCAGCGATAAAGGCACCAAAGGCCAGTTCCAGATCTAGATAAAGCATGACTCCGATGAGGATAAACAAGATGCCGAGTGAGAGACGGACATCCTGCTCTTTGTTGTCCTCATGTGGCATAAGTGCTGTTGAGACCTCTGGAAACCACCAAAAGAGCAGTTGCAAGACTTTAAATAGTAATAAGATGAAGAGGATGAGCAGTACCAGTGCACCGATAGTCATGATCAGCTCTTGGCCAAACCCAAACTTAAAACCAGCAGAGGAGAGTGTCAGGACACCGATGCTGACGACTTCACCGATACCACCGACAGTCATAGAGAGTGTCAGCCAGGGTGTCTTACCATACTCCTTGGAGAGAGTAGCTATGAGACCAACGGAGAGTAGCGGTAGCAGCACCATAAAGATCTTACCAAGCTCAAGGTAGAGGGAGAAACCGATAGAGAAGCCATAGAGTAGGAGGATATAGAGTAAGATCCTGCGCATCAAGAAGGCGTCTGTCTTGAGTACTTTTTTAAGATTTATCTCAGTACCGGCGATGAACATGAGATATAAGAAGCCCACCTCTGCGACTAGTTCAAAATAGATATCGTGGTAGAGCAGTCCAAAATAACCGAGTATAGCTCCGAGAATGATCTCTACCGGTGTTGTCGGGATCTTAAGAAGTTTGGCAAAAAATGGTGAGAACATGACGATCAGTGAGAGCGTGATGATCAGGAGGACTTCATTCATCTTAAGCGCTTATCAGTGACTCTCGACCGAAGAGGCGACAGTGAGTCCGAGTGAGTCCAACATCGAAAGGTCACTGTTCTTGTCCCGGCCCTGTGTTGTAAGGTAGTCGCCGATGACGATGCTGTTGGCTCCGGCTTTAAAGATCTCTTGCTGGCGTTCTCCAAACATCAGTTCTCGTCCGCCGGCGACCATGATGCGTTCCGCATCAGAGACGATCTCCCGTGTCAGCGTGATAAGCTCCAGAGCTTCATCGACCGTGAGGGGGTTTGGCTTTAGGGGAAGAGCAGGGTTGTGATGATAGAAGTTGATAGGAACCGATACCGGGTCGAGGCTTTTTAGTGACTCGAGCATGGAGATCTGGTCTTCTCTGGACTCTCCGAGTCCGAAGATCCCACCGGTGATGAGGTTTAACCCTGCCTTCTTGACGTTCTCACAGGTCTCATAGCGCTCATCCCAGCTGTGGGAAGTGCAGATCTGCGGGTAGAACTCCCTGGAGGTCTCAAGGTTGTGATTATAGGCTTTGATCCCTGCATCTTTAAGTGTCAACAACTGCTCATACGTCGCGGTACCATTACAGGCTATCAGACGAAGTTTTGGGACCTCTACACTCAGTGTCCTCGCGATCTCACAGACAAAGTCAAGTGTCTTTTGATCAAGTCCTTTGTGGGCGGTGACAAGACAAAAACCGAGTGCTCCGGCTGCTTCGACTGCTTTGGCTTCAGCGATGATAGTCGGTATTGGTTTTTGGATATAACGATCGATATCGGCTTTATATTTGACACTTTGTGAACAGAACTTGCAGTCTTCATTACAGGTGCCGCTGTTGATATTGGAGATGGAGCAGAGAAAGATGGATTGGTTCATCTAGACCCTTTCAAAACTGAAGTGTTGTTCTTGGAAATCATCTTCTTTGACCGGACGGGCATAATAGGTCACGTTAAGATACTCCGTAGTCACTTCCAGTATAGCACATTCTGAGAGTGGTTTGTTCCGTGCGCAGACTTCACCCGGATTTAGGTAAAGGGTACCTTTTTTAAAGTCACATTCAAAGGTGTGGGTGTGCCCGAAGATGACGATCTCAGTATCGGCACTCATGTAGAAAGGCAGATGCATAAGTTTGAACGTTGTCCCAGCAAGTTTGAAGTGATGTGGCTCTTGGACAAGATCGTACTGGTCGTGTAGTTCATATAGGTGCGCATCATTATTACCATATACAGCAATATAGCGCTTACCGCTATCTTTTAACTGCTGAAGCATCTCCGGCTTGACAATATCACCTGCATGGATGAGAAACTCGGCACCCTTTTCAAGAAGGTGCTCGATGGCTTGTCGGGAGCGCTCAGTCTTGGTATGTGTATCTGATAATATTCCGATCTTCATAATAAACCCTGAGAGACTATTTTCCTTCTTCGACTGCTTCTTCTGGTTCTGCTGACTCTGCCGGTGTACGGTTTTTGCATTTTGTACATTCGTAGACCTCTTTACCACGGTAGGTACGTTGAGCGAGAATACCGTCACACTCCTCTTGCTCACACTTCTTATCGGTTGGTTCGAACTTGGAGATAAACTTACAGGTAGGATAGTTCTCACATCCCCAGAACGCACCTCGGCGTGAAGTCCGCCAGAGTAGGTTTCCTCCACATTCAGGACAAGGGATCTTAGAGGTCTTTTGTGCTTCTAGTGAACGAGTGTTCTTACACTCAGGGTAGGCACTACAGGCCAGGAACTTCCCGTTTCGGCCATTTTTGACCACCATGGCACTACCACATTTGTCACATTTCTCCTCACTCTTCTCCTCTTGAGGAGCTGCCTTGGTCTCACCATCCTCACCCTCTTCTTCGACCTGCTCTGTATATTTACACTTTGGAAAACCGCTACAGGCGATGAAGTTACCATAACGACCAGAACGTAAAAGGAGTTCAGAACCGCACTGTGGACAGTTTCGGCCAAGCGGTTTAGCGATCTTTAGGCTGACGATCTCCTCTTTACCTTTGGCGATCTTCTCCATAAATGGGAAATAGAAGTCTTGGAGGACCTTCTGCCAATCTTTTCCTTCATAAGCGATCTTATCGAGTATCTCTTCCATATTCGCTGTGAAATTGGCATCGACGATCTCAGCGAAGTGCTTCTCTAGCATCTCTGTCACGGTAAAAGCGATCTCAGTCGGGATGATCTGGCGTTTTTCGATCGTGATGTAATTTCGGGCGCTCAAAGTAGAGATAGTCGGTGCATAAGTCGATGGCCGCCCGATCCCCTCTGCTTCAAGCTTTTTGATCAGACTTGCTTCAGAGTAGCGTGATGGTGGTTCTGTAAAGTGTTGTATAGGCGCGATCTTCTCAATATCTATAGGATCGCCCTGATTAAGTGTCGGTAGTAACTTGTCTTTATCATCTGTTCCGAGTACCTTATAAAAACCGTCAAAGATCAGTTTTCGTCCGTTGGCTTTGTACTCAGCCGTCTGGCCTTTAAAGAGGATGCTTTGCTGCTCAAAGATAGCATCTTCCATCTGACAGGCAAGAAAACGGTTGTAGATGAGTCGGTAGAGTTTGAGCTCGTCTGGTTTGAGGTACTGCGCCGCGATAGCAGGAGTATAATCAAGCATAGTAGGTCGGATAGCCTCGTGTGCCTCTTGTGCCCCTTTGGATTTTTTCCCATAAGCTTTTGGGGACTCTGGGAGGTACTTCTCACCAAAGTCTGATACGATCATCGTACGTGCAGCTTCGACAGCTTCTGCTGCCATGTTAAGTGAGTCAGTACGCATATAGGTGATGACTCCAGATGTCCCTGATGGTGTCTTGACCCCTTCGTAGAGCGACTGTGCAAGCATCATGGTCTTTTTTGGAGAGAAGCCGAGTTTGCTTGAAGCCGTCTGCTGCAAGGTGGAGGTCATGAATGGTGGCGGTGTAGAGGTCTTACGCTTTTTAGTCTCGATAGAAGCGACAATAAATGATTGTGTCTTGATACTCGCTGTTATCGCTTCAGCTTCCTCTTTTGTCTTGATAGAGAGTTTTTGAAGCTTCATGCCCTCATAAGTAATAAGGTTCGCATCGATACCCGGTACAAATGCCGTGTCTATCGTCCAGTACTCGACAGGGATAAAGGCTTTGATCTCACGTTCACGGTCTACAATGATCTTGAGTGTGGATGACTGGACCCGCCCTCCAGAGAGCCCTTTTTGGATCTTTGATGCGAGCAGCGGGGAGAGTTTATAACCGACGACACGGTCGAGTAAACGGCGAGTCTGCTGGGCATTGACACGGTCCATATCTATTGCACGTGCCGTCTCAAGCGCATGACTGATAGCGGTCTTAGTGATCTCATGAAAGACGATGCGTGGCAGGCTCTCCGGATCTTTTTTAATGGCATGGGCGATGTGCCAACCGATAGCTTCACCCTCGCGGTCCTCATCGGTCGCGATATAGATGGTCTCGGCTTTTTTGGCTAAGCCCTGTATCTCTTTGACGGTGGCACTGTTCTCTTTGGCGACACTGTATTGTGGGATCAGCTCCTCACCTTCGACTTTGATACCGAAACGGGATTTCGGAAGATCGCGGATGTGGCCTTTAGAGGCTATGACCTCATAGCCTTTGCCCAAAAAGTTCTTGATAGTACGTGCTTTTGCCGGTGATTCGACGATGATTAGATCCAAAATAGCTTCCCAATAGATATAGATTATAGTGATAAAAGTGTGAAAGTTTAGCAGAAAACCTTGCAAGTATTCTAAAAGATCGTAGCTATGTACTCTATATTAATGGATAAGGGATGATGTTTTTAAAAAAGATTAAATCTTTTTTACAGATCGCCGATGTTAGTACTAATCAGCAAGGAAGCTGAAATAACTACAGAGCTTCAGGCTCTAAAAAGATAAAAGGATTTATCATGGGTTTTAGAATCAACACGAATATCGCGGCAATGAACGCGCATATGAATGCTCAGAAAACCAACCTCGGTCTTGACAAAAGTCTTCAATCCCTAAGTTCAGGTCTTCGTATTAATACTGCTGCAGATGACGCGTCTGGTATGGCTATTGCCGATTCACTTCGTCAACAGTCTGCTGGTCTTGGACAGGCAGTAGCTAATGCAAATGATGGTATTGGTGTCGTTCAGACAGCTGATGGTGCCCTTGATGAATATATCAACATCGCGAACACTATCAGGACCAAGTCTATTCAAGCTGCATCTGATGGACAGAATGCTGAGTCTCGTCAAGCGATCCAGTCGGATATCAACCGTCTATTGGAAGAAGCACAAAACATCGCTTCGACCACATCATTTAATGGTCAGACACTGCTTAATGGTGGTTACCAGAACAAATCGTTCCATATTGGTGCTTATGCAGGTGAGTCTGTAAACATCTCTATTGATGATACACAGATCGCTAATGTCGGTGAGTTCGCACTCTCTGAAGCTACTGCGGGGATCGCGGCGACAACCGGTTCTTCTGCGGCGACTACTACTACACAGCTTACAGTCACGGTAACAGACAAAGCAGGTGATACTTTTACAGCAGATTCTGGTGCACTGACTGTTACGGCTGGTGAACATAGCAGCCGTGAACTTTCTCAGCAGATCGCGGATGCTTTCAATGCTGATGCTCAGACTGATGGTGTGAATATCCGGGCAAGTGTCCATGAACTCTCTGGTTCGACTGCTGCCACTCCATCCTTTGGTCTTCGTTTGGACTCAAGTGATGCGTTTGTAGTAGACACTCAGACACTCGCAGGTACCAATGGTGCTGGCGTCGTAGATAAGACCAATACGCTTGATACTATCGATGTGACTACGCGTGAGAACGCAGAAAAAGCGGTCATCATCTCGGATTATGCTCTAAAAGATCTTGATGAGCGACGTTCAGATATTGGTTCGGTCCAAAATCAACTTGAATCGACCATTAGAAATATCTCTGTCACACAGGTAAACGTACAAGCGGCTGAATCTCAGATCCGTGACGTTGACTTTGCGGCAGAGTCTGCGAAATTCGCAAAACTGAATATCCTTGCTCAGTCTGGCTCTTATGCCATGTCTCAGGCAAACGCTGTTCAGCAAAATGTCCTTCGTCTGCTTCAGTAGACGAGAGCATTTCACTTCTTGATGCCCTTCGGGGCATTTCTTCAGTACTATTCCTCCTTTTTTTCATTTGACATCGTTGTTAGGTATGATAATTGCTTTTTTTGCGTTAGACTAGTGTCATCTTTTTTTGGAGTGTAGAGTGATCGATATTGAGCAACAGGCCATCTCCACCTTTCAGAACAACCTTAACTATTTTGCGACTCACCACCCTTTACTTCATAAAAAACTGGATGTTTTAGAGACAGCTATTGGAAGCGGCCAGTATCGAGAGAACTATTCGCTGGAGTACATCAGTGACTATTTTGATATCAAAGAGCTCTCTAGCGGAGCACTTCTTTATGGAAGAAGTAGCCTTGATCATGCACAGATGGCTGCAGATGGCGTCAACTGGGACAAAAGGGAGTCTGTCATCAAGACCTTTTATGACTTTCCCTACACCAAGACCAATGTCAAAGACCTTGACAGATTGACCATGATCAACTCCTGGATGGTCGGGACGGCACCGATCGTGCATTTTGTGAACGAGCAGATGTCCACTCATCATATGTTGAAGAAGATCTATAAGTTCATCTTTTTTGGCGTGGGTGTGGGAGTACAGCTATCGGTTATCCATCAGAAGATCGATACCGATAGTTACCTGATCATCGAGGATAATCTGGAACTTTTTCGCCTCTCGATGTTTGTGACAGACTATAAGGTCTTGGGTCATAAAGCCCGGCTTTTCTTCTCGGTTATGGATGATCCGGGTGAGTTTAAGCAGATCTATGACCTTTTTGCCGCAGATCTTATGATCAGAAACAGTCATCTAAAGTTTTATCTGCTTTCAGACAGTTACGCTCCAAAGATCAAGCAGATACAGAACTTTGCTGTGACACAGGCACATCTCGCTTACCCTTATAATCATCTCTTGCACAAGAACCTGTTGGTAAGTCATGCGATCTATGAAGACTATGATTTCTTAAATATCTCAAGACCCTTTGAGGCATCGCCATTCTCAGACAAGCCGATACTCTACCTTGCGGCAGGACCATCGCTGGATGTCCGGATGGAGTGGGTCAGGGAGAATCAAAAGAAGTTTATCATCGTCTGTGTGTTTATGATCGCTGATAAGTTAGAACAAGAAGGAGTCTTGCCCGATATCGTAGTCCATGTCGATGAAGCAAAAGAGGCGATCACAAACACCCTTAGAAGCATGGAGGCAAGTGGCTTTTTAAAAGAGAGTATCTTCATCCTTGCAGCAAGTGTGCCTTTGGGCCTGTTCACGGCTATAGGTAAAAAAGAGAACATCTTTTTGATCGAAGACCGTACTCGTTATAAGAAAGATCATGGTTTTATCGAGTTTTTTAGTGTTGGTGAGGTCGGTTACGCGCTCTCATTGATCTTTGGTGTAAAAGAGATCTATCTGCTTGGTCTCGACCTGGCTGTCGATCAAAAGACAGGTAAGACACATGCTTCAGGGCACCGAACATCAGTTGAGATCGATATCAGTAGAGGTGATACCGGCCCAGAATCATCAGGGACTCTACGTGAGACACTTATCACTGTTAAAGGTAATCGACAAGCTACCGTCTTTACGACACCACTGTTTGATGCATCGATCCATCGAATCAACTACTTTACCAGGCTTTATAAAAGTGGTGATCAAAAGATCTACAACCTTAGTGATGGTGCCTACTATGATGAGACTGTTGCACTTCAGGTCGAAGATGTATGTGTTGAGGATATCAGCAAAGATGAAACTGGTACGGAACTGCTGAAATACTTACAAAGTAGATCGACCGACTCTATGAGTGATGTCGAGAAGAACAATATCATCATCCGAAAGAAAGAGGTAAAGAAAAAAGCGAGACTTATAGAGCGCTTTTCAAAACAGAACATCAAAGAGATAGAAGGGTTCAGGAAACAGTTTATTGCTCTGGTCGGAAGCCTTATCACTCCGGTGACTCAAGAGACTAACGAAGTCAGTGATATCTTTTTGAACTACTTTCAAACGGTTGGGAACTACATTGGAAATCTGTTGAACACCGTTGATCTTCACCGACCAGACAAGATCGCAAAAGAGCTGCAGAAGCTTCTCTCACGGCAGCTTTATAAAATCTTACATGATATTGGCAGTTTTGAGTTTGACTACATCAATGGTAAAAAGTATTTTGATGTGAATGGCTTTAGTGAGCTTCAGAGCGAGATCTTGGAGTTGAGGTTGGAAGCTAGAGAAGTGCCTCAGATAGCTCAACTTTATTTTGTAGAGAGGATGAGACTTTGGGACGTAGATGAAGAGAGGATAAAAAATAGCTTTACAAAAGATGCTATTGGACTCTTTGCCGTTGAGGAGAACTTACATGACCATAGCTTTGTAGATTATATAAAAGAGCTTTATAGAAGGTTGCCACAGGTCTCTTTTAAACTGTTCTATTTAGATGATGCTCAAAAAAGATTAGCTGAGATAGTCTTTCAAGAGGAGTCACAAAGAGTCCATCTCTTCCCCTTGACGACTATTCAGGAGGTGGCCGAGAACATCGAGATATATATTCGAGATCAAAATACACCTAGTGATGAGATCGAGACTTGGATATTCACATCTTTATTAAAGTACTCTGATGAAGTCTTCCCACTTAACTTTCATCTTCGATTAGCTGAGGGTGTCACTGTCTCGCAAGTCGACCAGGCACGAAAAGATCATCTGACGTTCCAGTACTTGGAGAAGTTCGGTTATACAGATGAAGATGTGAGAAAGGCTGATGGGGGAATGTTGAAGTTAAGGTATAACAAAATATATGAACTTCTTGGTTGGGATAAACGTATGTCTGATCAGCAAGATCTGCATGAATATCAGTTTTTTACTGAACTAGATCTTATAGTAAAGTACCCAGAGTATAAAAGACATATCTTAAGAGTCAAAAAGATCAATCAGATCATATATAGGTAGATGTTTTAGAGAGAAAAGAGTCATTGTGAATGATCGGCAGACTTATAGTGTAAGGAGATACGTTGAAATATATAGATCTCGATGAGATTAAAAGATTGATCTTGGAAGTACTCATCGCTATTGGCGTCGATGAAGAGGTGTCCAATGATACAGCGGAGGGTCTGGTAGAGGCATCTCTGCGTGGAGTGGACTCTCATGGTATTCGATTGCTGTTCCACTATGTAGAGGCGGTGAGAAGTGGACGATTGAACCCCAGCCCGAGGTATGATTTTGTCGAGACATCACCTTCGACCGGGATCTTGGACGCAGACCATACCTTTGGTCATGCAGCCGGTATAAAAGCGATGCATCACGCCATTGAACTCGCAAAAAAGTCTGGTAGTGGTCATGTGGCTGTGAAAAACTCATCACATAGTGGTGCCATGGCCTATTTCGCTCATGAGGCATGTAAGCAGGATATGATCGGAGTCGCCTATACGCATGCGACTTCAAGACTGAGAAATCCCAATGGGCGTACATCGTTTTTTGGAAACAACCCGATGTGTTTTACGGCACCTATGCAGGACGAAGAGCCCTTTTGTTATGATGGTGCGAACTCTACCATCACCTTTAACGAAGTCCGAAGATACGGGGATATAGGTGAGATACTGCCTGAAGGTGTAGTGGCAGACTCCAATGGGATGGTGACATGTGATCCGGATGAAGCAGAACAACTGATTCCCATTGGTGACTATAAGGGGTTTGGTCTCTCTATGGTCGTAGATATCTTTTGTGGCTTGCTGACGGGTATGCCTGTAGGAAAAGATGTCAGCAAGATGTTTGGTGATGAAGAGGTGATGCGACAAAAGAGAGAGTTAGGACAGTTCTACTCGGCTTACAGGATAGACTCTTTTGTGCCAAAAGAGCAGTTCAAGTCTAGGATGCAAACGCTTGTCGACTCTTTGAGAAGTGAACCTTCTATCGATGCAGAGAGCTCTGTCATGGCCCCGGGAGATCCGGAGAAACGAGTAAAAAAAGAGAGACTCAAAACAGGAATACCGATTCCTGAACCTGATTATCTGAGGTTTAATGAGATGGCAGATAAGTATGCAGTCAAAGGGATATAGATGAATGTAGTAGCGATCATTCCTGCGAGGGGTGGCTCAAAAGGGATCCCAAAGAAGAACATCAAAGAGCTTGCCGGAAAGCCTTTAGTAGCTTATACGATAGAACAGGCTCTTGCATCGAGACATATTACGAGAGTAGTGGTCAATAGTGATGATGTAAAGATCAGAGATGTGGCTGAGCGATATGGTGCGGAAAGTATGGATAGGATCGAAGAGTTCCACCATGACAACAGCACTCAGGAAGTAGATAGACTGCTTTATTGGATAGTCGAACAACTGGAGTCTGAGGCAGAGAAGATAGACATAGTCGTTTTGTTATATCCAACTGCGCCTCTTCGAGATATAGAGAGCATAGATAAGGCGATCACAATGGTCGTAGAGGAAGGGTATGACTCTGTGTTGTCACTCTATGAGGATACGACATACCTGTGGCGACTAAACAGTGATGATACCGCATCTGCGACAAACTATGACCCTAAGACAAGAGGACCGAGACAAAAAGAGTACTGGAACCAATGGGCAGAGAACAAAGCGATCTATGTCATGACCAGAGACCTGCTTATGAGTCAGAAATGCCGACTTGGAGGCAAGATCGGTCACGTAGAGATGAGTAGGTTACGATCGATAGATATAGACCGGCCTGAAGACTTCGAACTGTGTGAACAACTCATCAAAGCATGGATAAAGTAATAATCCAAGGAAAAGCGGTGAAAAAGATACTTATAATGACCGATTCATTGGGACTGGGCAGATACGTCTCAAAGGATCAGGCTTATCTGAACATCGAAGACACTTGGCCAGAGCTTCTAAAGCGCAGTCTCCCTGAACTGATCATCCATAGTCATGGTCAGGGGCATGCAGGTTTCAGTGATATAGAGAAGCAGTTGAAATACTGGAAGATGTTTGAGCCGGACATGGTCATCTTTCAAGTCGGTCTCAATGATTGTCTGCCGCGAGCCTTACATAGACATGAGAGTGAGTTTCTGGACAAATATAAGAGAGTAGCGAGCTCAATATCGCCATTGGTCAGCAAGTTCAGAAAAAGACTGAGAAAGCATCGTCGTATCTCTTATCATGATCAAAGATCCTTTGAATCCATAAGTGCTAAGACGTATGGCCATTTCAAGAACAGTTATATTCTGGAGATGATCTATGACAAACGAAGGACAAACGAGAACTTCTATGATGGATATCAAGAGCACATCGAACGATACAATGAGATCTTGCATTCAGTGGCACGGGATGCCTTTATAGAGATCAATACTAAGATGAACAGACATAGAGATATGTTTTTCAACGATACATTCCATGTAGATAAAGATGGGCATAGACTGATCTTTGAAGAGATAAAAAATGTGATATTGAAGGAGCAACAGTGATATGCAGACTATGTGGGAGTGATGATGTCTCTGTTGTGTTTCAAGGGGATATCCGAAGTGGGGGAGCGCATACTGCCAGTGATGAGAAAGCCAAGGTCTATAGATGCCACGCTTGCAGTGTCGAATTCTTGACGACTGATGTTGAACTGGAAGACTCAGAGTACTGGGATAAGAAAGAGGACTCTTTCAGTAAAGAGAAGATCTATGAGAAGTATGATGGGGAGCAGTTGAAGTGGTTGGAGAGAATAGGGCTTAATACTTTTAGGGATAAGGTGGTATTGGACTTTGGATGTGGGCACGGTACTTTTCTGGACCTGGTCTCGACGATCTCCAAAAAGACTTTTGGCGTAGAAAAAGACAAAGACCTTTTTCTGGAGTTCTATGAGGATAAACCCTATGAGATCTTTGAGACTTTGGCAGATATTGAGGATGATAGTATCGATCTCTTAGTCTCGTTTGATGTCATCGAGCATCTAAGTAAGCCAATAGATGTCTTATCAGAAATTCATAGGGTATTGAAAAAAGAGGCTGTTATCTACATCGGTGTCCCAAATCAGAATGACTTCTTAAAAGAGATCGAGGAGAGTTACCTCCCTTTTTATTATCACAAGTCGCATCTGTTTTATCATGACATCGCGTCATTAAGATATATTTTGGACAAGGCAGGCCTGAGTTATAAAGATAGTTCCTTTTTGCATAAATACAACATCTATAATATGATCAATTGGCTCAAACAAAACCGTGCAACAGGCAACCCGGAGAAAAAACACCCTTTTGATGGTGGACATGACACTATGTTTAAGAGTTATGTCGAGGAGAAAGGTATTGCATCACATATCCTCATCAAGGCGAGTAAGCGATGAAAAAGAAGTCTATTCTATTGACTGGAAGCAGCGGCATCTGTGGTAGTGCGATCAGTGATTCGTTATTGATCGAGAGCTATGACTTTCTCTTTTTGGATATTGCAGACCCTATACCCGGACAGGATGATCATAGCTATTATAAGACTGATCTGAGTAAAACAGATGAGATCGAAAAGGTCTTTATAGACAATGACATCGATATTGTCATCCATCTGGGTGGAAGCAGTGATCGTGATTCGTCTTGGGACGCAGTATTGAACAACAATATCATTGGTACCTATAACTTAATGGATCTCTCTGTTCGCTATGGTGTGAAGAAGGTCATCTTTGCGAGTACCAACCATGTCGTAGGTATGTATGAAGAAGATGATAAGGATGCGAGTTATGAATCACTGTTCCTAAATCGGGATAAAAAGATGGTCGATCGCCATAGTGAAAGTCGTCCAGACTCTTTATATGGAGTAAGTAAGCTTTTTGGCGAAAACCTGTGTCGGTACTATACCGAGAAGTTCGATATTGACTGTTATATGTTAAGGATCGGTTCTGTACGGGAAAAGAGTGGAGACCACCCCTACAACTATGCGGAGGCAGGAGTAAGAAGGGGTGACTTCGTCCGAGGAGATGAGGGGTACAAAGAGCAAGAGTTACGTCTTAAATCGATCTGGATGTCAAGAGATGACTTTACAAAGATGATAGCAAAATTGATCGAGTATAAGAGTTCAGAGAGGTTCGATATCTTTTATGCCATCAGTAAAAACGATAGAAGGTCTTTCGATATAGAGTATGCTGAGAAAAAATTAGACTTAGACCTGCAAGACAATGCAGAGAAGATGGTCTGGAAGAGTGAATATGGTCTCAATAATAATCAGGACTAAAGATGAAGAGCGGTGGATCGGCCACTGCCTAAGTAAGATAGAAGAGCAGACGTTTACCGACTACGAGATCATTATAGTCGACGATCATAGTCAGGACAGTACTTTAGGCAAAGCAAAAAATATTGTCCCGGAGGTAAAGATAATCAAGATCGATGAGTTCTTTCCGGGAAAGGCTCTGAATGCTGGCATTGAACACTCTTGCGGTGAGTACATCGTCTGTCTATCTGCGCACTGTATCCCTGTTGATGAGGTGTGGTTGGAAAAGCTTGTCGAGGAGATCGCTGGTAAAGAAGACATAGCTGGGGTATATGGTAGACAGATCCCCATGGATCAGACGCATGATATTGACAAGAGAGATATGCTGATGGCCTTTGGTCTTGATAAGCGTGTTCAGATCAAAGACTCGTTTTTTCATAATGCCAACAGTATCTTACGAAGGGACCTCTGGGAAAGGCATCCCTTTGATGAGCAGGAGAAGAATATCGAAGACAGATTATGGGCTGAAGCGATGATAGGCCTCGGTCATAAGATAGTCTATACCCCGGAGTCGATGGTCTACCACTACCATGGACTGCATCAGACCAATAAGAACAAACGATATAAGAACATAGCAAAGATCTTGTCTAAGAACATCATGGACGGTAGGGTCGAATCCTATCCTATCGACAACTATGCCATCTACTCTATGATCCCGATCCTTGCAAAAGACCTTGAAAGCAAGATGCGAAGAGAAGTCTTTATGGACATGATAGAGCTGATCTCCAAAATGCAGGAGGTCGAGAGAGTAGTCATCACTACGGATGATGTCGATGCGCTGCATAAAGCCATCGAGCTGAAAAGGTTTGAGGCTCTGGACATAGTGGTCTTGCGTAGGGAACAGAGAGCTGTACGTATCATGGAGGTCTATAAAGATACCCTGAAGAGTTTGAATGAGAGGGGGATGTTTCCTGATGTCCTGGTCTTGATGGATGTCTCCTACCCTTTTAAAAACATCACGATCGTAAAGAGATGTCTCTATGAACTGTTTCAGAACGATGTGGATATCGTGATTCCAGCCTACGCTGAAAAACGTCCGACATGGGTCAAAAAAGAGGGAGAGTATACGCGTGTGGACAAGTATGAGGTAAGTAAGGAGAAAAGAGAAGCCGTGCTCATCGGTATGGAAAACAACTGTACCATCGTCTATGCGGACATCTTGACCGGTACCAATAACTTTTTTGACAATAAGATAGAACTGGTCTCCACTCGTGACCCTTACTTGAAGTATGATATTGAGGATATTGTCTCGTATGAAGAGTATCATCAACTAAAGCAGATATATGAAAAATATTCAAGAGTATGAGAAGGAGCTCTCCAGAGCCATTGATGCGATGCTGGAGGATCTCGATACGACTATTAAAGTCTCCGGGAAGAGCATCGATATCAAGCAGGTACTTAGGAACCTGATCCAACCGGGTTTTATAAACGCACCTGAATATTTTGAGATATGGAAAGGTGAACATAAAAAGTACGACTCATATTTTGACTACTACTTATTTGAGAAGTATCTGTTTAAACGCAAAAGATCAAACATCGTCTTAAAGATCGAATACTTCAAGCATAGGTCTTTATACTTCTTATTTAAGATCAGGTCTCTGCGCAGTCGGTTTTATAGTAAAAAAAATATCAGAGTAAATATTCCTGAGCCAGAGGATGATGTCCTGTACACGGTCTTTCATAAAAGAGATATCGATAGTTTCAAAAGAGTGTTTGAAGCGAAGTCACTGTTCTATTTTACCGGGAGTATGAACTCCTATATGCTCGATAGAAATAAACAGGTGCTTCCTCTCTTGGCACAGGATGTCCATTTTCCAAATAACGTCATCTTCTATCACTTTTTCTACTATCTAATGGTCCGGGTCGACTATATTCAGCAGTTCATCACTATGAAGTTTGAGAAGATCGTCTTTTTCGAAGGTATTCAGAGAGATCTTATCCTCCTCTCATCCATCGGTCGGGAGTACGGAAAAAAGAGCTATTGTATCCAGCGAGGGTGGTGGCAGAATGAGGGTCACAACACGTTTAGAGAGATCGATTATGACTACTTCCTCTCTTATGGAAAGTACTTCTCTTCAAGAGCACTAAGGCACAATGACTTTCAAAATGTCATTGATGTCGGCAATCCTTTTATTGAGCATCATCCACAAAAGAAGAGTTCCAAGATCAGATGTGTCATCCTCTCTCAACCCAGTGGAAAATATATTAGCCAGGAGGATAAAGATGGTTTTTTTGGCTTTGTTGAGGCCTTCTCTACTGACAAGATCGAGTTTAGGACAAGATATCATCCACGAGAAGTAGAGTATCCTGAAAACGATAGCTCTCTAGAACAGGTCTTGAACGAGAGTGATATCTGCATCTCTTTCTTCTCATCTACTATGATCGATGCGATCGCGCTCGATTGTGTCCCAATAATATATAATGTAGCAAATATCGATTATCAGCCAGATATATTTCTTGATGATCGGCAGACCTGCCGATCTCTACCTGAGTTAGCGGAGACATTGACGTATTTGTTGGAGGATGATGACTATATCGAGGATCTGAAAAAGAGATATAGAGCGAAGATTTCACTCTATTTCACGGCGATCGGAGAGCAGGCTGTAGCGACAATAGATGAGGTCATTGATGAGAGAGATCATAAAGAGAGTAGGTATTGAACAGATGAGAGAGACTACAGAGCATGAAGCGTTTAAAGCGCGTGATATGGCATCAATAGAGAAACGAAAAAAGTGTTATATCCGAATGAACACTTTTTTTGCCAGATCGAGAAGTAGACAGAAGTATGATTGGAACAAAAAAAGGGAGTACTATCTTCTTTATCCTCTGATAGATGATGAGAAGAGTCTGCGTGAGTTACTGTTGAGATTAGACTTCTCTCTGCCTGCAAAAAAAGATGCTTATGTGCATATACCAGTCAGTGATACCTTACTGAAAATGCTGGAGACTGAAGTCATAGAGAGCAAATACCAGTTCATTACTGATGTTCAGATGAAAGTGCGTATGAAGAGTGATTTTATTTTGGTGCACGATGCCTCCTCTCTTAATAGACTGAGTATCTTACGTCTTGGCTACAAGTCCGAGATCATAGATAATACGTTTTTCTCTGATAAAGAGGCAGAGAGTCTAAGAAAGCTCTTTTACTTTACTTTTGATGATGAAGAGAAGCGAGCCTATCATGAGCTGTCTCGAAAAAACTATTTGACTATGTTAGAAAAGAACAGAAGTAAGAAAACAGCCTACTGTTTTACCTCAGGCCCATCATTTGATGATTATCGCAATATCAAGATGGAAGCAGAGAGTCTGAAAGTGATCTGCAATAGCATAGTGAGAAACAGGGATTTCCTAGAGTATATCGAGGGTCCGGATATCATCACCTTTGCCGATCCGGTCTTTCATTTTGGCCCTTCTGAATATGCGATGATGTTTCGAGAAGATGTCTTAGCACTCGTAAAACGATACGACTCGTATCTGGTAGTACCCTATTATAATGTCCCGCTTCTCTTGGCGCATTACCCTCAGCTTAAAGATCGCATCATCGGTATGCCCGAAGGTAAGACGATGAACTTTCCCGATAAGCATGGATTTTTTGTAAAGGGTTCGGCAAATATACTGACACTCTATATGTTGCCAGTGGCATCTGCGGTCTCTAGGCAGGTCAATATCATCGGAGCTGACGGCAGAAAAAGAGATGAGAAGTATTTTTGGAAGCATAGCTCATCAGCGCAGTACGATGAGCAGATGGAGAGTGTGTTCCGGGCACATCCATCATTTTTCAGAGATAGAAGTTATGAGGATTACTACGAGACACACTGTACGTATCTGGAAGAGCTATTGCGTCATGGAGAGTCAAAGGGTAATACGTACACCACGTTGACACCATCATATATCCCTGCGCTCATAACAAGAGCGATAAAAAAGTAAAGGATAGCCATGTCAAACAGTGATGAGTTCAATTTTATTGATATCGGCTCAGTCGGCGGATTGCCATCACCTTGGAACAGTCATAGTGATGAGATCGACTTTTTATTGAACTTTGAGCCTAATGACGAAGCTCAGAGAAGTGAGAAGTCAATGACATACAACACAGCCGTTTGGGAGAAAGAGGAGGAGCGACCGTTTTATATCTATAAAGGCTTTAATGGTACAGGTTCTTCGCTCTTCAAACAAAACTATAACTATGTCCGAGATAATTGGGATACGCTAAAGCGACAAGGTCCTGAGAGTTATGCTCTGACCTGGTTTGACAGGTCCTCTCCTGTCGAGACAAAGCTGCTGAAATGTCGTGCACTGGACACTATCTTGCAAGAGGAGTTCTCTGATAAAGAGTTTCAATTCTTAAAGATCGATGCGCAAGGGGCAGAGTATAATATTTTGCAAGGTGCTGAAGTGTTCTTGTCTACGAGTTGTGTTGGCCTGCATCTGGAACTGTTTGTCATCCCTCTCTATGAGGAGATCAGGTTACTTCCAGAAGTGGAGGCTTATTTAAAACGTTTTGGTTTTTCACTGGTCAAGAGATTTCCTGCCCATGGGACCTTTGACTCACAGCATGATTGTCTTTTTTTACATGATAGCAGAGCGCCTGAGATCTCAGATCAGATCCGTGCTATCTATGTGCTTTAACATGCTAGCTATCGACAAACAGTATTGGAGTAGATGTATGAACACCCTTACCACTTTTAAAAAGGCTTTAGTATGACCGACAATGTTGCTGTAGATGAGTTTATGACCCGTTTCCCTATCATCTCAAACATGGTGACACATGCCCATGTCGAACAGGTATTATCGCATCTTGTAGATGTCTTGGATGATGAGATAGAGGGTGATGTCGTCGAATTGGGATGTAACGTAGGTACGACCTCGCTTTTTATCAGACGTATGTTGGACCATCGTCATTCAGATAAAGTGTTCCATGTCTATGACTCGTTTGAGGGCTTACCGGAAAAAGATGAGATGGATGAGAGTTCGCATGTGAACCAGTATGATAAAGGTTCATGTACGACGTCCATCGATATCTTCAAAGATAACTTCAGGCGAGAAGCTCTGGAAGTGCCGAAGACGCATATCGGTTGGTTTAAAGAGATAGCCGATGATGAGTACCCTGAAAAGATAGCTTTTGCATTCTTTGATGGGGACTTTTATACCTCGATCTTAGATAGTTTTGAAAAGACTTATGACAGACTTGCTGTCGGAGCGAAAGTGGTCATCCATGATTACGGATGGGAAGCGCTTCCGGGAGTCAAACAGGCATGTGATGAGTTTTTAGCGGATAGACCGGAGAAGATGATCAAGATCGAGGGCATCAGTCTGGGACTGTTGGTGAAGCAGTGAGTCTGGTAGATGAAATCACAAGAAAGAATGACAGGTACTGACTCAATGGGATACAAGGTCAGTGTCATCATACCTCTCTTCAACGATGAGAAGTATCTTGAACGCTGTTTGGACTCCATAGTCACTCAGACCTTGCATGAGATAGAGATCATCATCATCGATGATGGTTCGACAGACGACTCCGTGTCCATAATCGAGAAGTACGCCTCTTCTGATGAACGCTTTAGCGTGATCTCTCAGACGAACCAAGGTCCTGGTATGGCCAGAAACAGAGGTCTGTCCATCGCAAAAGGGGAGTTTATTGCTTTTGTGGACAGTGATGATCTTATTGATAGTGAGATGTTAGAGCAGATGTATGAAAATGCCTCTAAAGCGCAGGCAGATATCGTAGTCTGTCAGTTTGAGAAGTTTGATGATAAGGGGCAGGTCTATACGACCAAAGAGATGGAGAAGGAGACGTTCCAAAACCTTATTGCAGGGAAGCTCTACTCTCCTGTCTGGAACAAGATCTATAAAAGAGCTCTTTTTCATGAGCATGGCATCGTCTTTCCGGCAGATATCTATTATGAGGATGTCGCTACTCTTTTCAAGCTCTATTTCTATGCCAAAAAGATCATTACGTTACAGGAGACCTATTACCATTGGTATGAGAGGCCAGGCTCAAGGACTGAGGTGTTGAACGTCTTACATGTGGAAAGTATGTTTAGAGTCTTTACCGAGATGGAGCACTTTTTAATAAGTAAAAAAGTCGAAGAGCACTACAGCTCCTCTCTATTTGAGAAGATCGTATCGGGAGTGCTCTTCTTGTTTAGAAGGATCGATAGCCATGTAGTACTTTTTGAGAAAAAGCGAGAAGTCTGGCAACTCCTATATCGGGAGATCGAAAAAAGTAGATACTTCTCTGAGCACAACATGGCACTTTTAGTGGACAACTCATCCTATGATCTTTACGAGATACAGTTTTATCTCTCCATTAAAACGATCTATACAGAATATGACCGTCAAATGCTCTACTCTGCTCTGATTGCCAGTTTCCCTTTTGATGAGAAGAAGAGAGAAGAACTGGCACTTCTGCCTGACGGAGTATTATTGGAGAGATTGGTGACCTATCGAAGAAAGGTCTTTGCTGTCGAATATGATGCGATGGAGAGAGTCGAGTTCTCACAGAAGTTGAATGTGTTGTTTAAAGCGATAGCTATCTTAAAGCAAAGTCCACAAAAAGTTGCGATCTACGGAAATGGTGTCATTGGTCAGATACTTGCAAGAGAACTGGCGGGACGTGTCGTAGTGATCATAGATAAAGACCCCGATAGCCTATCTGAGTATGCACCTACCTGTACACCAGATGTGCTGAGTCACTATGATATCGATACTATCGTGATTGCAGTCTTTGGACGAGAAGCAGAGATAGAAAAAGCACTGCTCAAGGAGTATCCGTTGTCACATGTAAATATAGTCAAGCTCTCCCTTTAGGATGATGAGATGAGAACAGAGCGACCAAGAGTGTCTGTCGTCACAGTCACTTACAATGCAGGTGAGTCTCTTGAAAAGACGATCCAAAGTGTGCTAAGCCAGAGCTACGCAGATGTCGAATATCTGATCATTGACGGAAACAGCACAGATGAGACGATAGATGTCATCAAAAAGTATGAAGCCGAGCTTGCCTACTGGGTCAGTGAACCAGATGATGGGATCTATGACGCGATGAACAAGGCCATCGACCAAGCTAGCGGGAGATGGATCAACTTTATGAACGCAGGCGATACATTCGCGCATAAAGAGACGATAGCAGAGATGCTCAAAGATCTCGAAGAGGATACTGATCTTTACTGTGGAGGCATCGACTTTGTCGATCCGTCTACTTCGACGTCTCGTTACCGCGCCGCACACGGGCTCCAAAATATCTGGAAAACAATACCCTGCTGGCATCAGGCTACATTTATTAAGACTGCACTGATGAAAGAGTATAGATATGCCACAGAGTATAAGATAGCGGCTGATCATGAGTTTTTCATACGTTGTCATGTCAATAAAAAAAGATTCCAGTTCATCGACAAAGTAGTAGCCACTATGATGGGCGGGGGTCTACATCAACAAGAGCGTACACGGGCGCATGTCGAATCGATGAAAGTCCTGGCCGACTATTTACCAGATATCGATATGCTTTTTAGTAGTGTGTATCCTGATGAGTTTTGCCGCACTCGACCATCATCGAGCAGCCTGGAATTCTCAAAAGGATTTGGTCAGTTTTATGAGGTGATCAAAGAGATACAAAGAGGATATCAAAAGGTCGCTCTGTATGGGTATGGGGCAGTAGGAAAGACAGTCAGTACTCTTTTGGGAGATAAGGTCTGTGTGGTCATCGATCAGGACAAGAGACTACAGGATGCTAAGACATCGCCCCCGATATGTGCAGTTGAGCAGCTTGTCGACTACGACTTTGAGATCCTTGTCATCACGCTACTGGGAAGGGAAGAAGAGATAGCGTCTACTCTAAATATTGATGAAGAGAAGGTCTTCCGTATCATATTGGATGGTCGAGTTGCCATCGATCAGAGTAATAAAGGAGGGCTGGGGCATGAGTCTTAAAAAACTGTTCTTATCACATCTCATCGATGGGGATACGCCCACCTACGGTAATAAAAACCAGTTTTCTATAGAGAGAAGCTCATCGATCGAGCGAGGGGATGTCGCTAACTCAAGTCATATCAGTACGACGGTACATATTGGGACCCATATCGATATGCCCTATCATTTTTATCAAAAGGGGCAGAGGATCGATGCGTATGACGCCGCATGCTGGTATTTTCAAAGACCTCTTCTCGTAGAGGTCATACCTCAAGGTCCCGTGATCAAAGATGAGCTGATCGAAGTCCTAGAGTCAAGAGTCGTGGATGTAAGAACTGATATCCTGATCGTAAAGACAGGTATTGAGAAGGAGCGTGGTAATGCGATGTTCTGGAGTGAGAACCCTGGTTTCTCACCAGAACTGTATGACTACCTATTAAAGAAGTTTCCCGGGTTACGGGTCTTTGGTTTTGACAGTATCTCCATCTCGGCTCTTTCGCAGCAGCCTATTGGGAAAGAGGCACATCTGCGGTTTTTAGATCCTGAGCACCCCATACTTCTACTTGAGGATATGCATCTAAGCGAAGTGGATGATAAGAGTGCGATAGAGGATATACTTATCTCACCAATGAGGATAGCAGATTGTGACGGTCTACCCTGTACAGTCTTTGCGACCGTAAAAGCGCAGTAGTCAAAACTAGACGTTCGATTCGGGTTGGAGCGAGAAAGAGCAGCTGAAGTCCTTTGGGTCGATCTCCGTATAGATGGGGATTTCAGCTTTGACTTTGACGGGCGCCAAGAGAGTCTCCTGCTCTATAGCTTTGAAGTCCAAGTAAGAGGGGACTACCGGGCGTACCTGAGAGTGGATGGCTTCTAAAGAGCGTGTCTTCTCTTTGACATCTGATGGTCTGACTGCTTGTGCAAGCACGGTATATCGATGATCTGTCTTGACTTCAGCGATGACATTAAAGCAACAGAACTTCAACATATCTTTCAGACCACTGACTGTGGGACGCCAGTAAGTAAACGCTTCAGGATATTCGTCACTGGAGCTATTGAGAAATAGATGAGGTTCATCTCCGGAGACTACTTCGGTCTCGATGATCAGCATCCCGCCGTTGCTGATCAGTCTACGACAGTTAGCAAGTCCATCAAGAGGGCTATAGAGATGGTAAAGGACACCTGCCATGACGATGAGGTCAAACTTTTGATCAGGAAGAGCTTGTGGAAGTGTCTCCAATGCCTGATTGGGGAGATAATCAATATCCAACTCTAAGAGCTCACGTCCTAAACGTAAGGTCTTTTTATCAAAGATATCGGTAGCTAAGACATCTTTGGCCCCGGCACTTTTTAATATGAAAGAGACGAGACCGTCAAAGGCGCCTATGTCCAGACATCTTAGCCCCTCTATCTGCATCTGTTCAAGAAGATGGAGAACCCCCAGAAGCGTCCAGTTGGGGGTGATGTCAATGGCGAAGCGCCCACTGCTCTTAAGGCCGTTGCCAAAGTCGATCGCATGAAACCATTTTTCAGCTTTGATGCGGGCCTCGTACTCTTCATTCGTCGCTATCATCGTTATATCCTATAGATTTTTGTTCTAAACCGAATAATTATATCTTTTTTATAATAACTTCGGCTTCTTCTAGGTAAAATCAAAGCATGCTTCTAAACTATAATAGGGATCATCAAAAATGAAGATAATCGCGTTACTGCCAATGAAAGGTAATTCTGAGCGAGTTCCCAATAAAAACATGCGCTCCTTTGATGCTGCACCACTTTATCATGCCATCTTAAAAGTACTTTTAACCTCTGAACATATTGAAAAAGTGGCTATCGATACTGATAGTGATATTATCGCTGATGATGCGAAAGAGCATTTTGGAGAGCGTGTCATCATCATCGACAGACCGGAAAAGATCCGGGGTGATTTTGTCTCGATGAACACTATTATAGATTTTGATCTTTCTCAGCTGGAGGGAGAGCATTTCTTACAGACACACAGTACCAACCCCTTAGTGGGAAGAACGACTATCGATGCAGCCATTGAAAAGTACTTTAAACATCTAGAGACATATGACTCTCTCTTTTCAGTGACCCGATTCCAGACCCGTCTTTATGATAAAGATGCAAGACCGATCAATCATGATCCTAATGAACTTTTACGGACGCAGGACCTGGAAGCGCTCTTTGAGGAGAACTCCAATTTTTATCTTTTCTCAAAGAGCGCGTTTTACAATGCAGACAAAAAACGCATAGGATTAAAACCGCAGTTATTTGAGGTCAATAGACTTGAAGCGGTAGATATCGATGAACCCGAAGACTTCAAGCTGGCAGAACTGCTTTACAGCCACAAGGGGGAATTATGAGCCTAAAGAGAAAACTCAGAGAGAACGAACTGACGATCGGCTCCTGGCTGACGATCGGGCATCCTTCGGTAGTGGAGATCATGGGCAGTGCAGGTTTTGAGTGGCTGGTGATCGATATGGAACACACTTCTATCGATCTGGCGATGGCACAGGTCCTTATCACGACCATACAGGCAAATGCGATGAAAGCACTGGTCCGCGTGAGTAAGAACGAAGAGGTCATCATCAAAAAGGTACTCGATATGGGTGCAGACGGCATAGTCGTACCGATGGTAAAGTCAGAAGCAGAAGCGTTAGAAGCTATTGGCTATGCCAAATATCCCCCGGTAGGTAAGCGTGGTGTAGGACTCTATCGTGCGCAGAAGTATGGGATCGGGTTTGATGAGTATAAAAGATGGGTGGATGAGGAACTGGTGATCATCGCACAGATCGAGCATATCGAGGCGGTGGAGAACATCGAAGAGATCATCACTACCGAAGGCATCGATGGTGTGATCATCGGTCCGTATGACCTTTCAGGTTCGATGGGTGCTCCGGGTGAGTATTACCGCGAAGATGTAAAAGCGGCGATACAGAGGGTCCTGGATAAATGTAAAGAGCATGAGATGCCTTCAGGTTTTCATGTGATCGAATCGGATCCTACCAACTTTATCGAGAGGGCAAGAGAGGGGTGCACCTTTTTGGCCTATAGCCTGGACTTCTTCTTTTTGGGCGACTCTGCACGCGCTGGTGTCAAGGCCATCAAAGAGGAGCTTGGAACGTGAAGGTGTTTATATCAACGCATCCCTTTTCCTCCACCTCACCGGAACCGATGCGTCTGTTGAGGTACAATGAGTTTGAGGTGCGTCTAAATCCATTTGAACATAAGATCACGACAGAGGGATTGGCACAGGAGCTTAAAGACGCAGATATCCTGATAGCGGGAACGGAGAAGATCACCGAGCAGGTCTTTTTGAATGCTCCAAAGTTGAAGATGATCTCGCGTGTGGGGATCGGACTCGATGGGATCGACTTTGATCTGTGCAAAAAGTATGGTGTCCGTGTTGCCTACACCCCGGATGCACCGACAATGGCTGTTGCTGAACTCTGTGTCGGTATGATCTTGGACCTAAGCCGCCAGATCACCCATACTGACAGGAACATCCGGAAAGGCATCTGGAAACGGCATATGGGCACGCTGCTTTATGGCAAGACGGTAGGTATCTTTGGTATGGGGCGTATTGGCAAGAGCCTGGTACATCTTCTGGCCCCCTTTAATGTCAAGTTCATGGTCCATGATATAGATCCCGATATCGCTTTTAGCAGACTGCACAGGGTAGAGCTGGCTACTAAAGTCGATGTGCTGAAATATAGTGATATCGTCTCTGTGAACCTGCCATTGAAAGAGGAGACCTACGACTATATCACTGCCAGAGAGCTCGATCTGATGCAAAAACATGCCATCTTGATCAACTCTGCAAGAGGGGGGATCGTAAATGAGGATGACCTCTATGAAGCGCTTCGAAGCGGAGTGATCGCCGGGGCAGGTGTCGATGTCTTTGAAGTAGAGCCCTATAACGGAGTCTTGTGTGAACTGGATAACTGTCTGTTGACGTGTCATATGGGAGCGAGTACAGTCGATAGTCGAACTGATATGGAAGTCCAAGCTGTCGAAGAGATCATCAGGTTTAAGCAGAAGAGGCCTTTGAAGAACGAGGTATTTGAGAATGCGTGAGTTAACTATGTTCAAAAATATCATCTTTGATTTTGACGGCGTCATATTGGATGCCGTTCCGATGAAGACAGAAGCTTATAGAAGACTCTTTGAAGCTCTTCCTAGCAAGGAACTGGAGCTCTTCATCGAGTACCATCTCGACAACGGTAGTATCTCTCGGTATGAAAAGATAAAGTACTTCTTTGAGAACATCCTGAAAAAGTCGATCTCGGAGGCCGAGGTCATGGAGTATGCCTCCCGTTACTCCAGACTTACAAAAGATGAACTGTGTCAGCACAAATATCAGATCGAAGACTCTGTAGCTTTTATCAGAAGTCATCATCATGAGTATAATATGCATATCGCATCAGGGGCAGATGAGAAAGACCTAAAAGAGATCTGTAGAGCGCAGGAGATCGAGAACTACTTTATCTCCACACATGGATCACCTCAGATCAAACGAGAGATAGTCCGCGATATTCTTGAACGAAATGGCTATAAGCCTGAAGAGACTGTGCTTATCGGGGATGCGATGAACGATCTGAACTCGGCTAGAGACAATGGTATCCATTTCTTTGGATACAACAACAAAGCACTCATCGGTAAGGCTGATTATCTGATGGCTTTCTCTGATGTGTAGAGTGCTGGTCATGGTGTGAGATGAGCAAGGACGTAAACAGACCAAAGATCTCAGTCATCACCCCGGTACTGGATTCGGAGAAGTATATTGAAAGGGCTATTCAAAGTGTACTGAGCCAAGAGTACAGTGATCTGGAACATATTGTCATCGATGGCCTCTCATCAGATAGGACTGTGGAGATACTTAAACAGTATTCGCATCTTCTCTGGATAAGTGAGAAAGATAGCGGGCAGTCTCAGGCGATGAACAAAGGTTTTGATCTTGCTACCGGTGATATCATCGTCTATCTCAATGCAGATGACTATTTTAACCCGGGTATATTTCAACAAGTGGCTGATAGGTTTACTGCGGGTGCCAGGATGATACTGGGACGACTAAGTGTGATGACCCGTGATGGCGGGATCCGTATACATGATCCAAGTCCCGAGTATAGAGATGTCTTGAGACACTGGAAAAGCCTTTTTCCTATCAATCCTGTCCAATATTTCTATGCCAGAGAGTTACAGGAGAAGTATCGGTTTAATGAGACGAACCATCTGACGATGGATCATGAGTTCTTACTCTATCTATATCAACAGGTCAGACCAGAGAAGATCCCCGCTATCTTCGGTGTCTTTGATATGGTCGAAGGTTCGAAGACAGCCGAAGGGCTTAAAGACCCGGTGAGCTATTGGTCTCATAACACCTTTGCCTATATTGACCCCTTCCTGGAAGCATTAGAGAGTAAAGAGGTCATGGCTTTTAAAGATGAGCAGTGTGACTTTTTTAGAACACAACATAAGAAAAAGACATTCTTCGGGCTTATCCGTTTAAAAAAAGAGCTTGAAGCAATTGAAACGGTCGTAGTCTATGGAGCCGGGACACAGTGCGAGGCTATCCATGAGCTCTTTTCGAATAAGATAGAACTGGTGGTGGATCGAGACAGCTCCTTACAGGGAAAGAGAATAGACGATCATCACATACAGCCTCTTTCAGCACTTGAGCGACTTGAAAGACCAACCATTCTTGTGACACCGTTTGGTTATAAAGATGAGATCACAAAGAGCCTCTCGTCTATTATAGAGGCAAAGCTGCTTTTTTTGGAAGACTACGTACAGTGATCTTCATCCCACCCCTATGATAGTGATGTCCTTGTGCGCTTTTGATGCCTCATCCTGAAGAGTAGAGCAGATCTGGGTGTAGGAACCAATGGATGCGATCAGAAACTCCTTCTCTTTACGTCGCAGCGCTTCGCGGGGTGTGAGGACAGGGATACCTTGTATAAGGATATCATCTGCACTCCTGGTCGAAACGAAGTAGTTGACCTGTATGCCACGTGTACTCAATGCTTTTAAGAGCGTCTGTCCGAGTTCGCCTGTACCGTAGATACTGATACCTTTAGTGAGCTTAGTGATATCGAGTCGATCTAGAAGCATCTTCTCTGCCTGTGCCAGAGAGATATTGGGTACAGATAGCATGTGTGTGTTTTTGTGCGTATGTTGCCAGTAGTGCCATTTTGTCCTGAGATAAGGGAGATAGTGTCTGATATGATGGTAAGAGGGACTGCTCGGTTCATAACGACTTAAGATCTGTGCCTTGAGCCGATGATGAGGTCTGCCAAAGTGTTTGAAGGCACCATAGTGTCTGAGTAGGCGTTCCATATGTTTTAATACATACAAGATATCATCACTCTTTTTTAGACTATGTAGATAGCTCTCTTTGCCTGTAGTCGAGAGGTCATGACGGTGATAGTCTAGTCCGATCTCACTGATGGAAGCAAAAAGTGGAGCGTCTTTAAGTTCTAGATAGAGTGCGGTTGACCACAAAAGGTCTTCAAACATAATTAGATGCCGTCGTCTTGGAAAGAGTGTGAACACTTTTTCTGCGATGCTTCTTTTGATGATCTTGTTCCAGTTCACATGCCAGATCCAGGCGGTACTCCGACTTGACATGATCTCATCCAAGATCTCATAGCCATCACGGTGGTCAAATTCGGGTATGGTATTGTAGGCTTCCACCCAATGATGACCGTCTGTGTCACACTGCTGTGCATTGAAAAAGAGAACAGCAGCCCCTGTCTGGATGGCCCGTGAAAGACTATTGGCATAGATGGTCTTCGTGACCGTATCATCCGAATCCAAAAAAGCCACATACTCGCCTTTGGCCTGTCTGACACCAGTATGTCTGGCCTCAAAAGCGCCCCTGTTCTTACTGTGAGACAGGTACCTTATACGTGGATCACGGGTCTGATAGTCGTGGACAATCTCATGACATGATGGGTGTGAAGCATCATCGACAACAATGATCTCCATATCCTGTAGTTGGTTGTTGCAGACACTTTCAAGGCAGCGTGGTAAGAACAGCTCCGTATGATAGACGGGGATGATGACAGAGAGTCTTGGGGAAGGTGTCCTGTCACTATTATGCATCAAAGCAGTCGTTGTCCAGAGGCTCTCCTCTGCTGATCGCACGTCTTGATGGTTGGCCTAACATCGTTTTCATGTGCTTGGGATGCAGTCCATGTCCAGGCCGAACACTTCTTATGTTCTCCGAGCTAAACTTCTCCCCTTTTTGGATGTCCTGACTGGCGAAGAGACTTCGTGCATACTGTTTTGATTTCTCTCTGTAGTCGACTTGACCGAGCATCTTCTCGACATTACGCACACTCTCTACCATCTCCTTTAGTTGAGATGGAGAGAGGGAGAAGGCCTGGTCTGGCGTCTCGATAGTCTCATCGGGAGTAAAGTGTTTTTCAATGATCCGGGCTCCTAATGCGACAGATGCTACTACAGCGTCCGTACCCAGGGTGTGATCTGAGAGTCCGACTGTGACGCCAAACTGCTTTTCCATATCCGGGATACTCAGCAGGTTCATCGACTCTGGATCGGCCGGATAAGCGCTGGTACATTTAAGCAGGGCGATCTGCTCGTTGCCCATCCTTTTACAGCTCTCTATCGCAAGCTCAATATCTGCTCTGCCTGCAATACCCGTCGAGATGATGACCGGTCTTCCTTTAGAAGCGACATACTCTATCAGCGGGATATCGGTGATCTCGAAAGAGGATATCTTGTAGGCGGGAACATGGAGTGCTTCGAGCAGATCGACTGCAGAAGCATCAAAAGGGCTGGAGAAAAGAGTGATGCCTAGCTCATCAGCGTAGGCTTTTAATGGTCTATGCCACTCCCAGGGCAGATAAGCACGCTTATAGAGGTCGTAGAGGTATTCGCCACTCCAGATATCACCGGCTTTAAAAAGGTTGTCCTTGACATCGAGCGTCATCGTATCAGCGGTGTAAGTCTGGAGCTTGATAGCATCACAGCCTGCCTCATAAGCGACTTTGACAGCCTTTTTGGCGAGTTGAAAGTCCTGATTGTGATTGGTAGAGAGTTCGGCGATGATAAAGACTTGTCTATCAAGGTCGTGCGAGGCTATCTTCATCTGCTGCTCTTTTGGAGAAGATTTGCTATTCTCTTTCTGCGTGGAAGGTATAGGCTCTTATTAAGATGAAAATGAGCGTACTCAGGATAAGTGGAGACCTCTTTGTAACCTAAGGAGAGAGTAAACCGTATAGACCGCTCGTTCTCATGTAAGATATCGCAATAGATCAGCTCCAGCTGTTTCTCATCAAAGATGTAGTCATTGAAAGAGAGCGAGACTCTATAGGCCAGCATCGTGTTTTGAACACTTTCGTCATATAGATAAAAACCTGTCTCACAAGAGTTGTCATGGATGTCTTTGGCCCAGATGAGACCTACTGGCCTATCGCCTATCTCGATGATGAAATAGAGATCATCACTCTTATTATGATTTTGGAACCACTGCTGATGGTCTTCGAGTGTGATGGTCTCTTGATTCTTCATATGTCTGCGAATATGCTCACTGTTGCGCCACTGGAGTACCATCGGCAGATCATCACTCTCTAGTGATCGCAGGGTAACGCCATGACCCGTAAGCTGCACTAGTGTCCTGCCAGCTTTAAGATATCATCGATGCTCTGACATGCTTCTACGTCATCGACTTCGATATCGAGTCCCATCTCATCATAAAGTTCGAGGATACTTAGCATACTCAAAGAGTCCCAACGTTCAAAACTACTCAACTGCATGCTTCTTTTCAGCGTGTCTGCCTCAATACCCAGGATATCGCAGAGTTCTGCGAGAAACTTCTCTTTTGTCATAAGGTCTCCTTTTTGTAGATGGATGTCTCTGGTGCATATATCTTATTCGTCTGCAGTATGGCACCGCCCCAGCTCAGCCCGATCCCAAAACCGGCTATGACCAGAGTAAGTGCTTTTTGCTCAAACTCACTGCTTAAAAAGCCGTTGATGGTACCGGGGATGGAAGCGGCATTTTGGTTGCCGTATATCTTTCCGGTCTCCAGAGGGACTTTGGCCTTGTCGACTTTAAGACGTGAGGCGATCGTCTTTAAGATATAAGGGTTGGCCTGATGCAGGACAAAGTAGTCGATCTCGTCACTGGAGAGTCCAGCGTTTTGCAGTAACTCCCTGATAAGCGGCGGGACGGTCTTGATGGCAAAGTTAAAGACCTCTTTACCGTTCATGACCAGGTCCTCATCACGACGAATACTGCCATCTTCACGCTCTTTTTGTAAAAGAGAGTCAGGGGTACTCGGGTCTCGTGCCCCACCAGATGGGATGATGAGATGTCTATACCCTCCACCATCGCTATAGAGTGAGAAAAAGCTTTTTGGTGCAGGTCTCTTCTCTATGATGATGGCACTTCCGGCATCTCCCATCAAAGGGGTGAAGATCTTGTCACGTTCTCCGGAGAAGTAGCTGTTCACATCACCAACACATAGTAAGACTTTTCCCATACCGCTGTTGACATAGGAGAACGCGGTAAAGAGACCATAGATGAATCCGCTGCAACCGAGGTTGATATCAAATGCGGCGCAGCTTTTCGCTAATCCAAGTCTATCTTGCATGATGATAGCAGTGGAGGGTGCCTTGTAGTCCGGGCTTTGTGTCACAAAGAGTAAAGCATCGATCTCTTCCGGGTCAACGACACCTGCTTCAAAGATCTGCTTTGCACTTTGGACACAGAGGTCGCTGGTACAGACACCATCACTGACGACATGGCGGGTATCCAGACCTATGCTACGCTGCAGGCGTGAGAAGCTCGCATCATCGAAACCAAAGCGCTCTTTCTCATCTTCAAGCTTGATGATCTCATCGCCGACAGTTGTCACCATCGCAGTGATGGCGATGTCCTCAAAACTAAGTGATGGCATGCTCTATCCTTTCTTGGAGGTATCGCTCCAATGTCACAATGTCCTTAAACGGAGTGTTCTTCTCATCCATGCTTGCCTCATTAGCGACAGCTATGTAGTGACCGGTCTGCTCTTCGAGCATAGACTCCAGTTCCAGGATAAGGTCCAGTGTCCCAAGGGAGTCCAGAAGTTTAAAAAGTGCTGTTGACTCATCTACCTCTTTAAGCCCTTCGATGGCTAACTCCTCATTGACATTGCTGATGGCTTCTAATATCGTCTCTCTAAGTGGCATCGATCACCTTTATATCTTTATTAATATCGACTTTTTGGGCAGATCTGTAATGTTTTTCACTCTCATCGAGCATAAGTTCAAAACCATTCTTCTCATAAAAGTCCTCCACAAGGGCATTTTTGGCTGTCGGTATGTATCTCGCGCTCAATGATGGGTGCTTGGAACGTATAAAAGCTAGGACTCTCTCTTCAATACCACGACCCAATACCCGACAACTCATCAAAAATGAGTCTATGTGACTATCTTTGATGATGATGACACCGACAAGACCCATATCGCCAAAGTCATCTTTTACCTGAAGTGCGTAGACCTTCTCCTGAGACATCAGCGCCTCTATCTCTGCGCGTTCATACCGTCTTGTGGTGAGATTGAACTGGTTGGTCTTGTTCACCAGTTGGGTGATCCGGTCGAGCTGTCGTGTGTTATTACAGGTCACGGTTATCTCAATATGCAGGGAGGCTATATACTCTTGTCTTGAACCGAGAGATTCACTCAGGTCGAGGCGACTCTTCTCTTCTTGGTAGAGTTTGGTCTTTTGCGTGTCTTCATTAGTGATGTGTAGTGTCTTTAGCTCAGTAATACTCTCTAAAAGGGTTATGTTCTTTAAGGGGTCGTTCACATCCATTCTGTAACAGGGGATGCCCATCCTCATACGCATCTCTGCTATCTCACTGTCGGAATCATCGAAAAATATGATGCTGGACCTGCTTAGGTTGAGCCTCTTTAAGATCATATCAAGGTTCTCACTTTTTGGAGACCAATCGATCGATGCAGCGACAAAGTCATCGAGGCTCAGTGGCATGTTCTTTTCATGGAAGACTTTTTGGACAAGTGACTCATCATTCTTACTAAGCAGTATCAGGATGATCCCGCTCTGTTTCAGTGCTTTTAGGTGGCGTTGAAACTTTGTATAGACTATACCAGGGTAGTTCTGGTCGATCTTTATGCCATCGATCCCATCTTCTCCGACAATGCCGCCCCATAAGGTGTTGTCAGCATCAACGGCTATCGCTTTGATGCGAGAGGTGCTCATCAATGTGATGTTCTCTTTGATCTTCTCTGCCAGCAGGCTCACTGCCTTTTTTGTAAAGGGGGTCTGAAAAAGGTATCTGTTCCTCTCGTTGACAAGCGTCTGCAAGCCAAACTCTTTGACCAGACTGCTAAGGTCCAAGATGGCTAGATCAGCAAACTCTTCTGAGAGAGAGACTATCTTTCTGTTGAGCTCCATCAGGGCCATCTCTTGCCCAAAGGTGTCAGTTATATGGATCTCGTAAAAGCTATCAGTGACCGTGTTGATGATGACCTTGGTGCTGTGCTCTTCTCTAAATGTCTTTAAGGCGTTGTGTAGTTGTCGAAATGAGCGGTCAGCATCGAGGCCAAAAAAAGCCGGATCGAGAAGGATGATAAGCAGGTCCTCTTTGACGCCGAGATGGAGCTGGTCAATGATCGTGTCTAAAGGGTAGTGGACTATTGTGTAGTCAGCTAAAAATCGATTAAAAGGTCTTGTTATTGTGTTGGATAAAAAAGCGATAGTGTTGATGCTCATCTTGACTCTTCCCACATCTATTTGATGACCCGAATGCTTTTAAACGCTTCGACATATTCTCTACCTACCCGCATCCCGTGATACTGAGCATTTAGTTCGATACCTTTGAGGCTTCTGGGATGAGGATAGTCCCGTAGTTCTGAACCATAGGCCCGCATCGCCTTGAGCTTGTCCTCGATGGTGTCACTAATATCAAAAAAGGTGTCTGGCGTGAATGAGAGTGGATAGTTCCATTCTGTCGAGGAGAGGACCTCAAAGGCATAGATCTCTTTTACTGACTCATCTTCCATCGGTCTGGCGGCTGTGATCACCGCTTTATAGGTCAGTTGATGGTCGATGTTGAGATCATGTTCATAGTGGGTAAAGATGATATCGGGGTCGATCTCCTCTTTGACTTTTGAGACCGCCTTGACAAGATCTAGCAGATCTACACTATCAAACCGGTTGTCGGGAAACTGTTCTACAAAGAGCTTTTTGATACCGATGGTCGTATTGGCCTCTTCGCTTTCACTTTTTAATAGGTCGAGTTCCTCTTCCAGGTCGTCTATATCGTTGTCTCTGCTGCTTTTGCCTTCACCAAGTATCAAGGTATAGGCTTCGTGACCTTCTTTTATCAACCTGGCAACGGTCCCAAAACAGCCGAGTACTTCATCATCGGGATGGGCGGCTACTATTAAGATCTTTTTATGCATCTTTCATCACCTCGAATCTACCTGTCAGTCTGTCATCTTCTATCTCTATATCGCTAAACTCGATCTTGAGCTCATCGATCTGTAGAAAAGCCTTCGGATAACCTTCGCCATCTAACATCCTGATAAAATCATACAGTTTATTGATAGTCAATGTCGATAGAGTCTTGATATCGCTCTCTTTTGGCACTCTTCTTTGAAAAGTAGTCACTTCACCCTCTTGTCTCCAAGGCTTAGGCCTGTTTTGAAGAAGCTCAGGGATCATTATCTCAAAGATGATAGCGGAGAGCCCTATAAAGTTATCTTGAGCGCTGCCCGAAGAGATATCGAACTCCTGTTGCAGATAGATATCTCCTGCATCGAGTTCATCGACGACAGCGATGGCAGAGATCTTTGTATCGTAGACCTCTCTCATAATAAGGTTTTGTAAAGGACTTCCTCCCCGTCCAAATGGCAGGTCGGTCATATGAAACACTATACAGGTGAAGTCCTTATAGATGTTCTCCGGAACCTTCCAAGACCAGTGCGGAAAAAAGATATATAGCGGATCGATATCTTTGATGCTCGGATAGTCCAGCTCCTCTTGATGGGTGATGAGATGAAAAATATAGGTGTCTTGGTAAGTATTTAGCAGTGAGAAGTAGTTTTTGATGTTCCACTCTTTGATGGTGGCGATGACGATATTATTCATACAGTAGACTTTTGAGAGTTTTTTCCAATACCAAGGCATTGAACGTCTTTAGTACAGAATAGCCCTTTTTTTGTAAGAAGTCATACATGCCGGTCTGGTTTTCAGCGGTCTGGATGGCGATAAAAGGGATCTGCATAAAGTAGACCTCGTTCATAGTCACACTTGGTGTCACGATGGCAAGGTCAGAATAGTTCATCAATTGGGCGATCTCTTGTGAGTCTATATGGAGTGTCACTTCGTTCTTATCTTCTAGATAACGCTTGAGCTCAGTAAGGTGAGCGTTTGCTGTAGTAGTGACTATGTCGACCAAAACATCGTCAAAGCCCTCCAAGACCTTCATTATCTCTATATTGATATTTGTATGATCTGCTCCACCCATCGCAATAAAGAGTCTCTTTGAAGTAGGGTCTAAAAAGGGTCGGCCAGCTCGCTTCTCTTTGATGAACTCTTCTCTCAATAGCGTATGCTCTACCCCACATCGAAGTTCACACATCGCAGGGAGCAGTCCTTTATATCGTATAGGATCGGCAGAGATATTGTGATTTAGTAAAATATCGCAATGGTGTCGCTCATAGGTATCATCGAAGACAAATATCTCTACTCCAGTCTGCTCTTTTAGTCTTTTCTCATAGGTGAAGTCTATTTCGTAATGATCGATAATGATCATGTCGATGGAGTGTTTTTTGATGATCTCGATGACTTCTTGAATATCATTGGATTCAAGGATCTCAATAGGGTAGTCTTTCGCTCTGATCGTATGGTTAAGGTTGTGGGTAAGGTCCTGGACAGCAAAGGTGATATTATCCTCTTGGAACTGTTCGACTAAGACTAAGTCTCGCATCACATGCCCAGTACCGATGGTAGAGGATGAGTCTGTTCTAAAGAGTATGTTTTTCATCAGTTCTCTCTTCTTTGAGCAGGGCATACATCATCTCGGCTCTTTCCCAATCCTCTTGAGTGTCGATGTCCTGGACCCTATATCTTGGGAGTATGATAGGAATACTGTCCTGAGCGAATAGGATGGCATCGGATGGTCTGTCGCTCTTTGACCAGTAAAACTGACCGGCATCCTGGTAGGCATCTTCGAGGTCCTGACTTCGGTCTTTATAGTGTTCAGGCCAGAACATCTCACATCGCCCCTTTTCGGTGAGCTTAAAGGTCCTTTGGATGGGGTAGGGCATAGACGTAGCGGAAAAAGCATGTGTGGCTGTGGAGTCTCGTAATCGCTCAAATCCCTCTTTTAGGGTTTTTATCTGTAAAAATGGGGCGGTGGCATAGAGAGTGCAGACATAGTCATAGTGTTGCCCTCTGTCACTGAGCCATTTTAGTGCATGAGTGATGACCGGACCTGTCCCGGTAATGTCATCAGAGAGTTCGGCTGGCCGCATAAAAGGGACATCAGCACCATACTCTTTTGCAATTTTGGCTATCTCCTCATCATCGGTCGAGACGATGACCTTGTCAAAAAGAGCGGAGTCTTGAGCCGCTTTGATAGAGTAGGCGATCAAAGGCAGACCATGAAAGAGTTTGATGTTTTTTCTGGGTATGCGTTGACTTCCCCCTCTTGCGGGGATGATAGCTATTGCGTTTCTCTCTTCTTCTGTTTTGTGCTGTATCATCTTAAGGACTTCTCCACTAGTCGACTCTCTTTCATCTTACTAAAAGCTGCATCCACGGTAGGCGTACTTATGGACGATCTCAAGCAGGGTGTCGGCTACGAACTTGGCATCATCAAGGGTCATCTTGTGATGACAGGGGATGGAGAGCTCAGAGCGGTAGAAATCCTCAGCTATGAACATGCTTCCTCTTCCGTATAGCTTCTCATAAAACGTGTTTTTATAGATGGGTTTGTAGTGGACCTGTACCCCGATCTTCTTATCTTGCAGTGCTACAAAGATATCCTCTTTTGGGCAGTGCAGTGCTGGCTCAAGCATGATAGGATAGAGATGGCGGGAGCTGTACATGTTCTCTGGGATCTCGATAGTCGTAAATAGCTTCTCGCTTTTGAAACGTTCATCATAATAGGCTGCTATCTCATTACGGATGTTTATGAAGGTATCTACTCTTTTGAGTTGCGATCTTCCAAGTGCTGCGGCGATATCGGTCATACGAAGGTTGTAGCCCATCTCACTCATGTCGGAGTTCCACAGCTGCTTTTTGATGATGCCGTGTGAGCGGAAGCGTCGAAGCTTTTCGGCGTAGGCATCATCATCAGTCACGACAACGCCCCCTTCACCGGTCGTCAACGGTTTGATAGCATGAAAGCTAAAGATACTCATATCGGCAGACGAACCGACTTTCTTGCCATCGATGCTACTGCCAAAAGCGTGTGCTGCATCTTCTATCAGGAGCAGATCATGTCTATGGGCTATCTCACGAAGTGTATCTATTGCGACACTTTTACCGCCAAAATCGACGGGCACGATGGCTTTTGTCTGTGGGGTGATGGCGCGTTCTACAAAACGCTCATCGATGTTACCATCAAGCCGTACATCACTAAAAACTGGTCTGGCACCGAGTGAGACCGCCATATTGGCGGTCGCGACAAAACTAATGGGGGTAGTTATGATCTCATCCCCCTCTTTCAGACCGGCGACTGTGTAGGCCCCAAGAAGTGCGGAAGTGGCAGCGTTGAAGCAGATGGCGTGTTTGACACCGATGTAGGCCGCTATCTCCTCTTCAAAGGCTGCGACCTCTTTACCCTGGGTGAGATGGGAACTCTTTAGTACGTTGACGACTGCATCGATATCATCATCGTCAATGCTTTGTGTGCTGTAGGGAATGATCATTCGTCAGACTGACTTTCATCGATCTTAGCCAGTAAGCTCTCTGTATCGAGCCATTGTGCGTTGGTATTTGAGCTGTACTCAAATCCTTGGGCGACCTCTTTGCCTATCTCATCGAGTGGATTACGTGTGTACTCTTTTACCCGAGCGAACTGGATGGTTGGGCGGATGACAAAATGGTCATGGAACTCCAGTGTCAGGTGAGAGTCATCTTCGGGACACATAAGTTCATGCATCTTCTCCCCCGGACGGATACCGATGACAGTCTGCGGCAGCTCCGGTGCGATAGCTGTTGCTATATCGGCGATCTTCATGGAGGGGATCTTCGGAACAAAGGTCTCGCCACCCTGCATCCGTTCAAAGCTTTTGATGACGAAGTCGACACCCTCTTGGAGGGTGATCCAAAAACGTGTCATCTCCTTATGCGTGATAGGGAGCTCAGTAGCACCCTCTTTTATCAGTTTTTGAAAGAAGGGGACGACTGAACCTCGAGAGCCGAGTACGTTTCCGTACCTGACGACACTGAACTGCAGGTCCCGTTCTCCAGTAACGTTATTTGCGGCGGTAAAAAGCTTGTCAGAAGCAAGTTTGGAAGCACCATACAGGTTCAGGGGTGAGGCGGCTTTATCGGTAGAGAGTGCTATTGTCTTCGGGACGCCGTTTTTAAGGCAGGCATCGATGACGTTTTGTGCACCCATGATATTGGTCTTGATACACTCCATGGGGTTATACTCGGCGATGGGGACATGTTTTAATGCGGCAGCATGGATGACATAGTCGACGCCGTCCATGGCATGCTCAAGTCGCTGGAGATCTCGTACATCACCAATGAAATAGCGCATGCATTTGTCATCGAACTGTTGTGCCATCTCATACTGCTTTAGCTCGTCGCGGGAGTAGATGATCAGTCTATTTGGTCTATAACGTTTAAGGACTGTCTTGACGAACTGCTTTCCAAAACTACCGGTCCCTCCGGTGATGAGCAGGTTCTTACCATTAAACATTCACTGCCTTTTTATCAATTGTTTAATGATATCTAAAATATATTAGTTACCGATTGTTATCAGCTGCTATCAGCCTGGATTTGCAACTCTAATGATGCGAATTGTGAGGTGAGTTTACTGATGATCGCATCATAGGCTACAAACTGTTTCGCCATGATCTCATAACGAGTATCAAGCAGGTCTATCTGACGGGTACGTTGCTCTGTTAATGATTCTCTTTGTCTCTCCATATTGGTCTCAAAACCATCGATCAGACCATTGAACTTAGTAAATTCGTTCAGTTTGTCATTGAGTGTCTCAAAGACCCCGGTCTTGGTGAGTTCGCTCTCACTGTCAAAACCCCCGGTGAAAAATAGTTCGACTGCATCGGAGTCGGTATTGATCTTGCTTTCAAGCACTGATGCATCAAAACTCATCACTCCGTCTCTATCGATATCGATGCCGTAGTTCACCAAAGAGTCGTTATCACCATTGACGGAGGTCATTATAGTATTGATCTCACGTGAGACCGTTCTGATAAAGCCTTCGCCATTGAAGACGCCGGTCGCACCGGTCTCCTGGTCAGAGAGGGTCATATCATGAATATTGGTGATAAGGGTGTTGTAGCTCTCCACCAAAAGGCTCATCTCTGTGGTGATGGCAGTCTGATCTTGTTTGATGTCGACATTGGCGATCTCACCCTCTGTCTTCAGGTTTAACGTAACGCCGTTTATCAGGTCAGATATTGAATTACTTGAGCGGGTGATCTCGATCCCATTATAGATAAACTCAGCGTCTTGTGCCTCTAGCACGTCTGTATAAGAAGCTGTATCAGAGATTGCATCGACGAGTCCGGCCCCGGAGTCCGGAGTGTCTGAGATCGAGATGTTCTGTTCTGCCCCGGTCTCATCAGATCTAAGTATCAAGCTGTACTCCTCATCCCCGGTCTGAATGATAGAAGCCGTTACCTTACTGCCAGCTTCTTCATTGATAGCCTCTGCCAGCTCTTCCAGCGTAGCCCCGCTGGTATAAGCGATATCAAATGTCACTGGATCAGTGGTACCGATAGAGAGGTGCATCGTCCCATCGCTGTCAGCGACGGACTCAGTCCTGGAAGTGAAAGCGGCGGATTGTTTGATGTTCTGCTGTGCCAGCTTTGTGGTCTCCAGGCTAAAGGCTTCGATGTCAGAGCCTGCTTCTGCGGTCACTTCCAGATCACCACCTGTGATATCGACAGTACGATTTTGATAGACCGCACCCAAACTTAGAGAAGAGACACTGCTTTTAAAAGAGGTGAGTAGCGTATCGAGCAGCTTAAAAGCCTCATCTTTCTTATCTTGCAGTTCCAGTTTATTATCAAGGGGTGTGATGATACGTGCATCATCGGCTTCACGTAACTGATCGATGACATCAGACGTCAAGACACCTGAACCGATACCTAGTGAACTTATTGAGCTGGACATCATAGCTCCTTTCTACGACTCTTTAGAGTCTTGGTACTATTAGTATCGGCCTGATGTGAAAAACATTTAGCGTTCTTGGGATGGCAGAAGTCGTCTGGAACCGTTATCTCTTACTGAGGCCACAAGTGTGTTCTCGTGTCTGAGTCGGTTGATACTAAGGTAGACTATATCGGATCGTAACCGATTATGGCTGTATCTTTTTTGTTTTTAAGATATTTTTAGTATAATACCGGTTCGATTCTCAAGCGCTGAGAACAGCTAGCATGTTTTGAGCGCTTCCTTTTAGACCTGTGCAATGGTCTTGTGAGACAATGGGTCAGGATGGGAACATAGCAGCCCACCTTACTTGACCATGTGCCGCAGGTATCTGAAAGGGAGTCTTTTACTTCATTCAATACTTTTTCTACTAAACTTTTATTTTAACACTTACTGTACGTCACAATTGTCGATCTATTCATACTTTTCCTTTATACATGTAGGTCCTATTCACTGCGTTCTGTGGAGTGAACTGTTAGTGCAGCTTATTGTACAAGTATAGAGGCAATATGAGTTCGAAGTGCTGGAAGTAGTTCTTTCTCAAACCAGGGATTCTTACTAAGCCATATATTATTTCTTGGGCTGGGATGCGGAAGTGGTACTTTATCTGGCCAATAGTTCTCCCATGACCTTACTAATTCGGTCAGAGTGGAGTGAGGATGGTCGAAGTGGTATGCCTGTGCATACTTACCAAGCACTAATGTCACCTCTATATTTGGAAGTTGCTCCAGTAATCGTTTTCGCCACGCTTGTTCACATTCTGGTCGCGGCGGGAGATCTCCGCTTTTCTCAGAACCAGGATAGCAAAAGCCCATTGGTAGTATCGCGATCTGGTCACGATCATAAAACACATCTTTAGATATCCCCATCCATTCACGTAAACGGTCCCCACTAGCATCGTCAAAGGGCACACCAGATACATGCACTTTTCTGCCAGGGGCTTGGCCTGCGATCAAGACCTTAGCACTAGTATTGGCTTGTAAGATAGGTCTGACGCCATGAGGTAAGGACTTTTCGCAGAGGGTACATCCTCTAACATCACGTAATAATAGATCAATATTAGTAGACATCCTCTTCCTTTAATGGGCTAACGCCAAGCTTCAAGGTCAGTCGATCTCATCGGAGATGTAAACGAAGCTATTAGATTATGCTCTATCCCTATCTTTGAGCTGAGTATAGTCGTATTAAACGATCTTTGAGAGCTACAACACATACTAAGTACTCAGCTCCCAGAGGGGTCCTTACGCTAATATCGTGCTTTAGATCGATCTTATAAGTGGCTTCGATCACTCCATAGTGTAAGTGTATTCAAATCGATCGACATAGATATGGTCTCTATTGGGTCTTGTCAAGAAACTCCTTGATCAGGCTCACGTTAAAAATATGCTTTAAACACTATAGCATCATTTCCACATTTCTTATTGATATTGTTCTCTATAAAGGGAGTTCAGATGATCACTTATGAGGACTTGCAGAGGCTGTATGGTCTCGCAGGAAATATGTATAGAGTCGAGTGCCTTGAAAAAGGGTTGGACCAGCAAGATAGAGAGTTGTTACATATCTGTGCAGTCAAAGCATTGTTTCGTTCTTTTTGGGAGCAGAACTATTTTTCTGATGAGGCAATATTTGCTATTGTGGGACTGCCACAAGAGACAAGACTCTATGAGATCGTTGTCGAACCATATCTAAAGATAATCGATGATAAAGAGATGGTAGCCAGCAAATATGCTACGATGTATCTACACTATTTCTCTAAAAAACTTGAAGGGGTCGAAGATGAAGTAGCTATGGCCTCACTTTTTACAAAAGAGGTAAGGCCTATGCCGGGGTCGAACGTCTAGGCAGGAGTTGTTATTTTTTCCTGTCGTCTTTCAGTGGTAGGACTAGCATATTGTAATAGCGGCCCTCAAGTCTTGGTGATTTATCCATGACTCCTATGTCTTCGACCATAGGCCAGACACGAAGAAGGACTTCTCTTGCAGCTTCAGGATGGGCCATCTCACGTCCTCGTAGGAAGACACGAAATTTTACCAGTTTACCCGATATCAAAAACTCACGTGCGTGTTTGACTTTATAGCTAATGTCATTATCGGCGATCTTGACAGAGAGTTTGATCTCTTTGATCTCGACTTTGATCTGCTTTTTTCGAGCCTCTTTCTTCTTTTTCTCTTCTTGGTACTTGAACTTACCATAATCCATGATCTTTGCGACCGGTGGCTTGGCTGTTGGTGCGATCAGAACAAGGTCCAGTCCCATCTCATTTGCTTTATCCATCGCCACATCGGTTGGGACGATACCCAATGGTTCGCCTCCATCAACGTTACAACGTACTTCAGAGACACGAATGTCATCGTTCATTATGGTCTGATCTTTCTTTTTATTCAAAAATGTACCTCATTCATCTTAGTCTGGATCAGAGCAAGGAACTCTTCCTCAGTGTGACTGTATTGCTCACGTGAACGTCTGTCCCGGATCGCTACAGTTTTGTGCTCTACCTCTTCATCACCGATCACGATGATCATTGGCACTCGGCCTTTTTCAGCTGTGCGGATCCGTTTGTTAAGACTTTCATTCTTACTGAAGGTCTCAGAATCTGCACCAAAGTCCATCAGTTTATCGGCCAGTTCCTTCGCATATGCATGGTGCGTTTCTGCGATCGGGACTATGGCGACTTGCGTCGGAGCGATAAACATCGGGAACTCACCCGCGTAATGTTCCGTCAATATACCAATAAATCGCTCAAATGAACCTAAGATCGCCCTATGTATCATCACAGGTTGGATCTTATCGTTGTTTTCACCATTATATTGCAGGTCAAAACGGCTTGGAAGGTTAAAGTCGAGCTGTATGGTACCACACTGCCATTCACGCCCAATAGCATCAGTGATCTTGATATCGATCTTCGGACCATAGAAAGCACCGCCGCCTTCATCGACTTCGTAAGGAAGCTCGTTCTTCTCCATCGCTGACTTAAGTGCATCGGTAGCGGTATCCCAGATGGTATCATCACCGACGGCTTTTTCTGGTTTAGTAGAGACCATCATCTTGTAATCGAAACCAAAGGTCTTCATGATCTTGTCGGCAAAGTCGACCACTTCGATGATCTGCTCTTCGATCTGTTCAGAAGTACAAAAGATATGGGCGTCGTCTTGTGTGAACTCACGGACACGGAAAAGTCCATGAAGCGCTCCTGTCATCTCATGTCGATGGACTACGCCATATTCGAAATATTTGAGTGGGAGGTCACGATAAGAGTGCAGGTCATGCTCATACACTTTGATATGACCGACACAGTTCATCGGTTTTACCCCGAACTCGATATCATCGATCTGGGTGAAGTACATGTTCTCACCATAGTTCGCATAATGACCGGAAGTCTCCCAGAGGTCAGAGCGTAACATCTCTGGACCACGGACAGGTTCATAACCACGTTTACGGTGGGCTTTGAAGAGAAGGTCCTCAAGACGTGACCGCATCCGCGCACCGGCTGGTAGCCAGATCGGGAACCCTGCTCCGACTTCCTCGCGGAAGCTAAAGAGGTTCATCAGGGCACCGATCTTACGGTGATCACGTTTCTCTGCTTCTGCTAACATCTCCATATGGTTCTTCAAAGACTCTTTGTCGGCAAAAGTAATGCCATAGATACGGGTGAGCATCTCGTTCTTACTATCACCGCCAAGGTAGGCACCAGCGATCTTTGTCAATTTAAAGTAGCGTAGCAGGCGGGTGTTAGGCAGATGAGGTCCGCGACAAAGGTCTTCAAACTCCCCTTGCTTATAGATAGAGATGGTGTCATCGGGGATGTTGTCTAACACGGCAAGTTTCAGATGGTCATCTGCAAACTTTACGCGAGCTTCATCCATCGAGATCTCATAACGTTCGATCTCATGCTTTTTCTTGGCAAGATTGATCATCTGCTTCTCAATACGCTTTAGGTCACTCGCACCGATCTCTTCCTCGACCTTGAAGTCGTAGTAGAAACCCTCTTTGACGACAGGACCTACATAGAACTTGGCGTCAGGGTAAAGTGATTTGATAGCTTGTGCCATGAGATGTGCTGTCGAGTGGCGGATGACTTCGAGCGCTTCGGGGGAGTTGTCAAAATCTATCTCTGTACCGCTGATGTCCTGCGCTAGAGCTGTTTGAAGATCGATGATAGTGCCGTTATGTCTTAGTGCTATGGGTTCCATGGCTTTAGGTCCTAATATAAAAGGGTGATAATGATCGTTAAAGATAATACTCAGAAAGAGACAAGGGTTTGGGGGTAAGCAGCTTGTTTCTGCCAGAAGATTATAATGGTGGTCCTTACTGGACTCGAACCAGTGACATCTACCTTGTCGAGGTAGCGCTCTACCAACTGAGCTAAAGGACCATTGTGATGTTTTCGAGACGGCATATTAGTGTACCAACCCTTAAACTATCTTTATAAAGATGTAAAAGGGAGGTTTTTACTGGAATAAAGCTCTATTAGACTGTTTTAGCTTATTTTACTTTACACAGTTGTGGTCGTAGGTTTAAGACTAGAAGCCACACTATAGCAAGGTCTATCATGACATCTGCAAAGTTAAAGATGGCAAAATCAAAGCCGCAGTGCCAGAAAAGGTAGTCCACGACACCACCATGAGCAAAACGGTCATAGATGTTGGAGAGTCCTGCACCGACGAGGATCCCTGCCGGTATGGCGTAGCAGGCCTTTTTGAGTTGGATGATATAGATCAAGATACCACTTATCAGTACAAGCTGGATCCATTTAAGCCACTCTTGCAAGAATGCCAGCATAGAGAACGCCACACCCTCATTAAAGACGAGTCTGAGATTGATACAGGAGGCCTCATAGATATCGAGAGCTTTACCATAAAGACCCTCGGTAGGTAGGTCATATATCTCCATGGCCTTGAGCAAGACAATATCTTTGATACCCTGATCGATGATAAAGATACCGGTCAGGGCAAGGAAGAGTGCGAGCAGGAATCTAGCCATTCAATGCTTTCTTGAAAAATGCACTCATCTCATCCATCGCCTTTTCCATCTTCTTTGCATCTTTTGCTTCAAGTAGTATACGGAGTTTGTTTTCTGTACCTGAGTAGCGGATCAGATGACGGATGTTAGCTTTGTCCAGTTTAGCCAGTAACTCTTTGAGTCCCTCGATCGTATCGATAGGCTTCTTCTCACTGATAGGCAGGTTGACAAGCTTCTGTGGATAAAGAGGGAACGGTCTTAAGACCTCACTGGCTTTTTTCCCGCTGCTTAAGACGAGGGCGAGTACCTGTAGTGCGGTCATTAGGCCATCACCGGTCTTGGCATAATCATGTAGTATCACATGACCACTCTGCTCTCCACCAAAGTTG
>JADGEC010000113.1 GCA_016744575.1 Sulfurimonadaceae bacterium
TGAAGTGGGATTCTATCATCTAGCCTCTTCAAACCCCTAAAGCACTATCTCTGATCTTCTGATTCTCAAAGATTGCACTTCGGATTTAAATTCGGGTTAATCTTGACGCTCGTACCAACATCTCCTCATCGCTTGAGGACATCAAAAACAGTATCGGAGTCTGATACAGAGAGTCAAGCTGTGTTGCGACATCGACACCATCTATCCTCTCTCCAAGATCGACATCGGTAATAAGAAGATCGATCCCTATCTCACGAGCGAACCTCAATGCCGTACTGGAATCATGTGCAAGATGGACATCAGCATGACAGCCGGTCTCGATGATCCGTCTCAGGTCTGATGTTATGATACGCTCATTTTGTAAAAGCAAGATATTTTTCATAATACACACCCATTTCAATGTGATCACCAGAGCATTGTCTTGGTGTTCTACAGTAGGTGATATTAGCAAATGCGAATGTCGATCAGATGATATTTTTTATCATAAAACATAAAGAACTATATGACACTATCAAACATCTGAATATAATCAGAATATTGGTAGTAAAGGAGAAGATCTATCACGATCAAAGCGTAGGCATCGACTAATATGAGAGCCGGTCGAGGCTACCGCTATAAAACTGACATAAAAACCGACTAAAAAAAGTTCTTTATAGGTGGAATCTTCTTAAAAAATGATTTTTAAATGATTTTTGCGTGCTAAAGTTATGTCTATAAACAGTGCTTAAAAAAAAGGGTGAAGATGTTGGACATGAGTCAGAAGATCAAGATCTTCAAGGCCCTGGGAAACGAGACTCGGTTCAAGATCTTCAAAAGTGTGTTTACCGGAGGTTATGCCTGCTCCATAGACGACTCCCAACCTGATGATGACATCATCGCTCAGGCGACCTGCGTAAGTACGATCGCCGATCAGTTTGATTTTTCACTCCCTACTATCTCCCGTCACTTAAAAGAGCTTAGAGAAGCGCAGATCATCACAATGACAAAAAGCAAGAACAAGATTTATATCGAACCCAATATCGAGACGGTCAAAGAGCTGACAGAGTGTTTTGGAGATCTATATAAAGGCTTAGATAATGCGGTCGCCTATCAGTTTGATGAAGACACAGACCGAGGGAATGTCCAACAGGACTCTAGCTTTTCCTGATCACAAAATAGTGGTAGGCCTGCTCCGTTTTTTGTGGAGTAAGATGCATCACTTCATGACTTCTTATCAGTTCCAGTCCATGAATAAGCTCACTTTCCATCTTTTCTCTATCATATTGAACAATATCAAGATCACTACACGTCGTTGGTCCATCAACAGCGAAGGTGCCTATGATGGCAATACCTCCCGGGACAAGGGAGCTGTAGACTCTTTTCATGTAACGTTCACGCTCTATAGGTCTCAACAGAAAATGAAAGAGTGCTCTATCATGCCAGATGTCATAAGCATCTTTTAATTCGACCTGTGTGACATCAGCGCAGATATATTCTACACTCTCGGCCGATGCCTCAAGCCGCGCTTTGACTATCTGCAAAGGCGCTTCTGCCACATCGAGCAGTGTCAGCCTCTGCTGGCCTCTCTCTATCAAAGCATCTATTAGTAACGAGGCTCCACAGCCAACATCGATAATAGCCTCATCCGGAAGCGTTCCTGCTCTGTCGATCAATTCTACTGAAAGAGCAGGGGAGTCTTGATGCCACAACACTTTTTTATACTCTTTAGTCTTAAACACGCTCTCCCAGTGCAGTTTCCTATGTTGCTCAGGACGCTGCTCAGAGCATTCACTATTATGATGATGCGTCTCAGTGTTCGTACGTCCTTTTTCCCAGTCTAGGTCTTGCATCGGGTCTTCCGCCAATTCAGAATAAGGAGTGCTTATCTGCTCATCCATCGACATTCTGATCCTTTTTAGCAGGCTATTAGCCATTTATTTGGTATGATATCGAAAATTATCTATTTAGCTATTATGCTAAATAACTACTATCCGGTATGACGTGTATATTCCTCTCTTCACAAACACTTCACACCTTCTCGCTAAGATAAAAGATATAGCAGGATAGATCGAGGTGTATCATGACCGTTAAAGACCTTGTATGTGGGATGGATGTCGACGACACCACAACATTTAAGACTAGACACGATGAGCAGGACTACTACTTTTGTTCCGGTTCATGTCAACACAAGTTCATATTTCATCCTGAGACCTATCTCTCTCAAGAACCAAAAAACATCTATTGCGAGCATGACGACTGTGAGACAGAGCACCATCTTTATACCTGTCCAATGCATCCAGAAACACATCTGGAGTATCCAGGAGATTGTCCAAAATGCGGTATGCCCTTGGAAAAAGAGATCGAAGCACTACCTAGCATCATGACAAAATACACTTGCCCTATGCACCCTGAGATCATAAAAGGTGAACCTGGAAGCTGTCCAAAGTGCGGTATGGCGTTGGAGCCTACGACGGTAGATACTACGCACAACAGTGATGAGTTTGATGATATGAACCGACGTTTTTGGGTCAGTCTTGTCTTATCACTCCCTGTGTTCATCATCGCCATGTTTAGCGATCTGCTTCCGGGCTATCTGCCTGATAGTGTCTCCATGAAGAGCATACAGTGGTTTGAGTTTGCTCTTGCCACCCCGGTAGTCCTTTGGAGCGGATGGCCATTTTTTGTGCGAGGTTGGATATCAGTAAGAAGCTGGAACCTAAATATGTTCACACTCATATCCATCGGCGTCGGAGCAGCTTGGTCTTACAGCATGGTGGCCATGCTTCTTCCCATGCTCTTTCCTCCCTTGATGCAGACAGAAGCTGGGCTGGTACATGTCTATTTTGAAGCAGCTGCGATGATCACGACCTTAGTACTTCTGGGACAGGTGTTAGAACTCAAGGCACGAAGCAAGACCAATAGTGCTATCAGGACGCTACTTGACCTATCACCGAAACAGGCACATCGTGTCGATAAAGAGGGTGATGAAAAAGCAGTAGATCTGGACTCTATTGAGGTAGGTGACCTGCTACGGATCAAACCCGGTGAGAAGATACCCACTGATGGTGTCGTAGTCCAGGGACAAAGTAATATTGACGAATCAATGATCACAGGAGAGGCTCTCCATATCGCTAAAAAAATCGATGATACGCTCATCGGTGCGACCCTCAACAAAAATGGCACACTGCTTATGCGTGCAGAGCATGTCGGCAGAGATACCATGCTCTCCCAGATCATACAGATGGTCACTGATGCGCAACGTTCGCGTGCACCGATCCAAAAGCTCGCTGATACCGTGTCCGGCTATTTTGTTCCTGCTGTCATCCTCTCCGCTATTCTCGCGTTCCTCGGATGGTGGTCTTGGGGACCTGAACCTCGTCTTGCTTATGCCGTCGTATCAGCAGTCGCCGTCTTGATCATCGCCTGTCCCTGCGCTCTTGGTCTGGCAACACCTATCTCCATCATGGTCGCAACTGGACGGGGTGCAATGGCCGGTGTATTGATAAAAGATGCCCAGACCCTTGAGACGATGGAGAAAGTCACGACACTCATCGTCGATAAGACCGGGACATTGACGCAGGGCAGACCAACAGTCACGGCACTACATACAGTTGATGGTCTGGGTGAGAAGGAAGCACTAAGATATGCCGCCAGTCTGGAGCAAGTCAGTGAACATCCTCTTGCTGAAGCCGTTGTCAGTAAAGCTAAAGATCTGGATATACCGCTTGTCACAGTAGAAGGTTTTGAGGCCATCACAGGTATGGGGATAAAAGGTATGGTCGATGCTAAAAAGACCCTGATGGGAAATGAGAAGTTTCTCAAAGATCATAACATCTCTACAGATATCCTTATCGATGAAGCTGATAGACTTCGTTCTCAAGGAAAGAGCGTGATCTTTCTTGCTATCGATGGTAAGTCAGTCGGTATCTTAGGAGTAGAAGACCCGATCAAGGCCACATCAGACGAAGCCCTGAAAACACTTAGCTCTGAAGGCATCCATGTTGTGATGTTAAGCGGTGACAACGAAAAAACAGCTGATGCAGTCGCAGAGAAGCTGGGTATCACAGAGGTCTATGCTGATGTCTTGCCTGATGAAAAAGCAGACGTGGTCAAGTACCTGCAAGAACATGGCATGATAGTCGCCATGGCTGGCGACGGCATCAACGATGCTCCTGCTCTGACACAGGCAGATGTCGGCATCGCGATGGGGACCGGAACAGACGTAGCCATAGAAAGTGCCGGTATCACACTGATAAAAGGCGATCTGTTAGGCATCGTAAAAGTACGCAAGCTCAGTCAGGCTACGATGCAAAACATACGACAAAACCTCTTCTTCGCCTTTATCTACAACAGTGCAGGCATACCCATCGCTGCGGGTCTACTCTACCCATTCTTCGGGATCTTGCTCTCACCTGTCATCGCTGCTGCTGCGATGAGCCTTAGTTCCGTATCGGTGATCGCCAATGCATTGCGGCTGAAGGATTTGAGACTCGATAGTGATCGGTAGATATGTACTGATCTTCAGGATGTCAAAGACAGGGATCGTCTTACCATCAAGTCTTGCCTGCTGCTGATGTGATCTTCCTACTCAAGGCCAGTAGTCCTTAAGAAGAGGACCCCCTCTGCTTTTAAACTATCCATCTACAAAAGGGACTTTTTCTTAGCATGCCTAAGTTCATCGTGTAGCTCTATCACAGTAATAGCTCTCGAGGGTAACATGCTCCCACTGTTCATCTATCTTTGACATCTCTCCCTGTGCAATATTTTTTATCATTACCGATATAGTCGAAAGATACATGACAGCGTATAGTATGCACAAATATGTGAGATTTCACATATTATACATACAAGAGTGCTATACTATTGTGAAGCACATAGTTCGATAAAAAAGGATTCGTCATGCTTTACACGACACAGACTTCTTTGCCACTAGAGAGCATAAAAAGCCAACTGGCAGAGAGAGCCAAAGCCGCTGGGTTTGGCGTACTGGGACAATATGATTTTAAAAAGATCCTAGAGTCAAAAGGTTTTCCGATAGAACGGGACATAACAGTATATGAACTCTGCAACCCATCTGCCGCGCAGGGTGCCTTGACTGCTCTGCCAGAGATCTCCATCTATCTTCCATGCCGTCTTTCCGTATATGAAGAAGATGGAAAGAGTGTGCTTGTGACCATCGGCATCGAAGAGATGTTAGGCAATGTCACAGCTGATGATGAGCTTAGAAGTTCGATGCTGACAATATTTGACAATATAAAAGGCTTGATGGACTCTTTTTGAACCGAAGGTCCTGTGCCTCTTTTCTGAGTGCACCACGACCATCGCTGATACTCTCATGAACCCGTTGACGCTATATCTCTTTAGCGTCTCATAACTCATCCAAAATCTGATCAAACCCTTCACAAACGCTCCACGCTTTACGTACTACAATATGATATCTCAAGAAAGAGAAAGAGACACTTTCTCTAAACATAAAGGATGTATGATGAGACTCTTAGCTTTAGCAGCCAGTACCATCTTGGTATTAGGACTCAGTACGGTAGCGTATGCAGAAAACACGTCGCATGTCGAACTAGAACATGCCATAAAGACCCCTTCAGGTTTAGATAGTCCACGTGAAGATATGTCTAAGATGAAGGCTGGCGGTAAATGCGGTGCAGGTCAGCACACAACAGGCAAGACTTTTAAGAAAAGTGTAAAAAGTACAGCTGACGTCGAACTCGAACATGCCATAAAGACCCCTTCAGGTTTAGATAGTCCGCGTGAAGATATGTCTAAGATGAAGGCTGGCGGTAAATGTGGTGCAGCTCAGCACACAACAGGCAAGACTTTTAAGAAAAGTGTGCCAAACACAGCTGATGTAGAACTCGAACATGCCATCAAGACCCCTTCAAGCTCAGAAAGCCCTAAACAGGACATGTCTAAGATGAAGGCTGCCGGTAAGTGTAGTTAAAGATCTACAGAGATCTTGATCTGATACACTATGATCTCTTCGCATCTTTTAGGACCCTCCCGCCGGTGAGGGCACCCAAGCTCATGTAGCTATCTCGATATGCGCTTGATGCTCTTTTTTAATGTCTTCCTTCTCTCTTAAACACAGATCATCTTACTAAAAAGAGAGCTCCTCTCCACCCCGTAATATATCCATCCTATACTTCTCCCGAATCCTATGCACGGCAAGGTCAAGCTTCTGCTATCCAACCGGTGACATCTCCAAAAAGCTCATCGATGCTGTACTGTTCGACAATGGGTATCTCATCGGCTAAGATCTGCATCATCTGATGTGAAAGGGTATGATAGAGCAGGTGGTCTGGCGGCAGCAAGAGCGCCTCCAGACAGAGTCCCAGAGCCTCACAGATGCTCATGGCCGTCTTGACACCACAGCGTCTTGCCTCATAACTGGCAGTAGTGACGATACCACGGATCTGCTCCTTCTCAAAGAAGTAACTCGAAGCATCGTACTTAGCATGAAAGAGCGAAGGGACAAACGCTCCACTGTTCATGGTGATGAGTCTCTTTTGCTTAGCTGCTCTTCTATCAAAGATAAAAGGGTCTCCGCGTCCTCCCACGATAAGAGGTCTGCCGATCAGGGCGATATCCCGGGTGCGTTCTGCTGATGCGAAGAAACTATCAAGGTCAAGGTGCAATATCATCTTGAGATAATATGTCTGTTTGATAAATATTTATACTATTCTTTCACTTTGACATATACTTCTTCCATGAGACCTTATATAGAACATGAGGAGTTGATGGCCGCTTTTTATCTGGCCTACTTCTTCTACGGTAAGAGCAAGTTTGCTCAAAAAAAATACAGTGACGAAAGATTAGGGAGCATCACTGCCTATAAGAGCTTGATGCACCTGTACAGACCGTTCTGTCTTGAAGAGAAGAGGGTGCGAAGTGAGGTGATCTTACGATGTTTTGAACATCTAAGGCAGAAAATCGATTCCTACTCTGATGATGGGTTCAAAACAGCGTTTCTGAAGGCTTTAGCAGAGTCCGAGCAACTTCATCATCCCTAAAAACGTTGACCTTGACTGACATGCTATTGGGGTGACCATGGGAACAACATCATTCCTCAAAAAGGTCATCTTTCATTATTAAAGAGTCGGTTTCTTAAAAAGGTCAAAGATGCGTTGGAGACGCATCCAGCTTTAAAAGAGGAAGTCCATAGGACATTTGCTTGGTAGAAGACTAACATTGGCTGCTATTGCAGATCTACTGATCCAAAAGAGGATCTCTTATTTCATGATAAGAGCAAAGGCGGTACAGTACTAAAAGAGTATTTCCCTAGGTTTTTAAGAGGCTATGCCCAATGGTGTCTGGCTGCTCATCCAATGGTAAACATTGGAGTGAGACTCTATGATGACTCATCTGAGATGTTTGGATACTCTACGGACTTAAGACCCAGTCTCAGATCAGGGCTACTTATCTCTAGTCTTTGATGATCATTCAGAGGTCCCTAAAAGTATCTCTGATGAGATCATTAACCAGAAAGCTACTCTTGTTGTAATTGAAAAAGGAGAAAAAATGCATAAAGTCCTAATAAACTTTGCCCACCCAGCTAAAAAGCATTCAAAAATAAATACAGCACTTCGTAAGGCCATCGAAGACATCGAGGGTGTCACAGTCAATGACCTCTATTCGAACTATCCAGATTTTCTCATCGATGTAAAAAGAGAACAAAGACTTTGTGAGGAAAATGACATCATCATCTTCCAACATCCACTTTACTGGTATTCGACTCCTGCTATCATGAAAGAGTGGCAGGACCTGGTACTTGAACATGGTTGGGCATATGGTTCAGAAGGCGATGCTTTAAAAGATAAACTGTTTTTTCAGGTCATAAGCGCAGGAGGCGATGAAGAGACTTATCATAAAGATGGATATAACAGATTTACGATAAAAGAACTCACATCTTCTTATCAAGCGACTGCACATCTTTGTAAGATGACCTGGATCCCTCCTTTTTGTGTGTTTGGTGCGCATAGAGGTCTAGAAGAAGAGAGAGTCCGTCACTTCTCACAAGAGTATAGAAAAGCTGTTATTGCTTTAAGAGATGGGACTTTAGACATAAGACAAGTCAGACAAGATAAATATTTGAATGAAGACCTAGACTCTATAATAAGGAAAACAGACTGATGGAAGAGTTTTTATTACAACTATTCATTTTTTTGACAGCAGCTGCCATCGCTGTTCCGGTCGCAAAAAGACTAGGTCTTGGTTCAGTCTTGGGATACCTCTTGGCAGGTATCATCATTGGCCCTTTCAGCCTGTCTTTGATCGGTCATGTCGATGAGATAATGCACTTCACAGAGTTTGGTGTGGTCATGATGCTTTTCTTAGTAGGACTTGAACTAAAGCCATCACTACTTTGGCAGATGAAGACACCGATATTAGGCATGGGCGGCTCACAAGTCATCTTAACGACTCTTATGGTCTCGACGCTTGCTTTTTTCTTTCTCCCTTGGCAGCAAGCCTTTGCAGTAGGTCTTATCATCGCTCTCTCATCAACCGCTATCGTCTTACAGACATTAAAAGAAAAAGGCCTTATGAACACAGCTCCTGGAAAGTCTATTTTTTCAGTACTTCTGTTTCAGGACCTAGCTGTCATCCCTATGCTGGCTTTATTGCCACTTCTGGCAACAGTCGCTATACAAGATAGCGGAGATCACGGGTCTGCACTATTTGACATACATTCTCTACCAGGATATCTACAGCTCCTTGTGACAGTATTGGCAATCTTTTCGATCTTTCTACTAGGTAGATATGCGAGCCGACCTATCTTTAGAGCTATTGCATCTACTGGTGTCAGAGAGGTCTTTGTCGCCGCTGCTTTGGCATTAGTCGTTGGGATCTCACTACTTATGACTGCTGTCGGGTTGTCTCCTGCTTTAGGGACATTTTTAGCTGGAGTCGTACTCGCTGATAGTGAGTATAGGCATGAACTTGAAAGTGACATAGAACCATTTAAAGGACTACTCTTGGGGGTGTTCTTTATCTCTATCGGAGCTAGTCTGGACTTTTCACTAATAGGTGAGAACATCCTATTGATCGCTGGCATCGTTGTGACTCTCATCGCATTTAAATGGCTCGCCCTAGTCATGACTGGTCTCATTTTCAAGATGGCAAAAAGAGAGCGTTCCTTATTTGCGATCGCCCTTGCTCAAGGTGGAGAGTTTGCTTTTGTACTTTTTCAGTTCTCCAAGACACAGGGAGTCTTACCAGATACGGTCATTGAACCTCTTATCTCTGCAGTCGCTATCTCGATGTTTCTTGCTCCTTTGCTTTTTATGGCCTATGAGAAGTCTAGTGCTGATGAGGAAGAAAAAGATGATAGTCGTGAATCAGATAATATTGGACATACTGGACACAAGGTCATCATCGCTGGATTTGGAAGACTAGGAACTGATCTTGGACGTTTCTTGATCTCTACAGGGATCCGACCTGTCATCGTCGATCACGATGCTTCAAATATAGATGTATTGAGAAAATTTGGTTTTGAAGTCTATTACGGAGATATCACAAGGCTTGATCTACTGGAATCTGCAGGAGCTTCTGAAGCAGAACTTTTGATCATAACGATAAGTGACGTAGAAAAGTCGAAAGCACTGGTCCAGTTGGCAAAAAAACACTATCCAAAGCTAAAAATAGCAGTCAATGCACATGACCGTTCCGCAAGTTATGACCTTATGGACCTAGGGGTCACCCAGATACGGATCGAAACATTTGGAAGTGCTATAAACCTTGGACAGGACTCGCTAGAGCTACTTGGATATGACCCATATGAAGCCTATAAGATGGGGCGTATTTTTAAGAAAAAAGATAGAGATATCTTTCCGAAGTTATACAAGATGCATAGAGAAGATGAAGCAAACTATATTTCCATGTATCAAAGACATACTGAAGACCTTGAAGAGACGATGTCTCTTGATCGAAACAGCAATGATATTGACATACTTGACAAGGCTTGGAGAGCTAAAGATCCTAGATGACGATCACCAATGCTGAAGATGATGCCCTTTCAACACGACGATCAAAAAAGTCATTGTAAACGGATCGCAGGATCTCAGCCTAGAATGTCCGTAACGTCAAAGGATCGGGACTAGTTTATACCCTTGATATTGCCAGCCGATCAGTGAGATAGCACCATCACTGACATTGATCAGCCCTAGTAATACGGTAAGAAGGGAGTTGAGCAGATAAAAGATGTATTAGAGAGTCATGTTGTATCTGATGGCATCAAAATCGGATTTAATAACAGGGTTCCATTGTGCTTGTCTGGGTTTTTGAAGTGATATATTGGCTTTTATCCTTGCCGTCCAAAAGACCAGGAACAGACCCAAATAGAACAGTATGTCAAGATATAATGGCCTGAATATCTAAGACAGACTTTCATCAAGATCTATTTCCTAAAAAGCTAGAATATTATACGACAAAGAGGAGATAGAGATGAGCAGGAAGAAGGGTCAGACCTATACGGCAGAACAGAAGACGAAAGTGGTCTTAGAGCTCTTGAAAGAGGAGCAGACGGTCAACCAGTTGGCGACTCAATATAACGTGACAGCCAAGACCATACAGAACTGGAAGAAACAGTTCCTTGCAAATGCCTCAAAGGCGTTTGAGTCAGATGACTCATCCAGAGCGGATAAGGAAGAGTTAGTAAAGCTCAAGAGT
>JADGEC010000114.1 GCA_016744575.1 Sulfurimonadaceae bacterium
CCAGGTTGGGAAGTACCAAAGATGCGAACAGAGTTCTTTACTAATGAATATGGCTTCATAACGGACTTTATGGCAGAGTGGATGCGAGAACTTCAAAAGTTCAACTTCTCTAACGCCATAGATAAATATTTTAGACTTGGGCATGATCTGAACCAACGAGACAGCAGGGCAGTCAAAAAAACGGTCAGCGGGTTGTTGAAGCTGATGCATCCGGATGGAGCCTACACCAAAGAAGATGTAAGAGCCTGTCTAGAGTACGCCCTGGTCGGTAGAAGAAGGATCAAGGAGCAGCTTAAAAAGATTGGTGGTATGGAGTTCTACGATGTGAACTTCTCCTATATTGATATTGCAGATGACAGTGAGATCAGAGTATCGGTCCCGGAGAGCGGCGGTAATGCACTGATCCCTGATGGTGAACTTCCAAATGGCTCACTCTACACTGTTTCCTCAAACCCGGACAATGGTCAGAAAGGTTTGTTTAGACTGGACCTGCAGGTAATGGCCGGTGGTGGAAAACTAGATCATACCGGCTTTAGTGGGACAGCTATCAAAGAAGAGATAAAAGAAGCAAGCAATTACATTCAAGCCAATTTACATAGAGTGTCCTTAAATGCCAAGTACAAAGATTTTGATTATCATATCAAAGCGACTGACCTAAACGGTATCGGTAAAGCCAAAGACATTGAACTTTCCATCTTTTTATCGTTGTGCAGTGGCATTCTTGAGAAGCCCCTGCTACCGCAGATAGTGGTTCTTGGCAGCATGAGTATCGGCGGCACGATCATCAGCACAGAAAGCTTGCCGGATGCCCTGCAGATCGCAAGTGATAGTGGAGCAAAAAAAATATTGATACCGGCTTTAGATATGGCACAGATGGCGAAAGTCCCTGCAGAACTGATGAGCAAGTTTCAGCTGATAATCTACGCTGATCCGATCGATGCTGTTTTTAAAGCTGTTGGGGTCGAGTAAAAGATTTTGTGTTAATATCATGGGGTACAATGTCTTTTTATATGATAGTAAAAAAAGAAAATCCCATGGACTATGAAAGTTCGATAAATAGAGGTCTATATGTCAGTATTATTAGAGTTTAGTATGTTTCCGACTGATAAAGGTGAGTCTGTGTCTCCCTATGTAAGCCGGATAATCGACATGATCGACAAAAGTGGTGTAGCTTACCAGTTGACACCGATGGGGACTGTCGTGGAGACAGAGACGATGAGAGAAGCCCTTGATATCATTGAAAAAGCGTATGAGCAGTTAGAACCGGATTGTTCGAGAGTCTACTCCTCTTTGAAGTTTGATATCCGAAAAGGTAAAAGTGGACGTCTGAAAAGCAAGATCGCTTCCGTAGAGAAGGTACTTGAGCGTACAGTAACACATTAAAAGCACATCATCTCTGAGTATTATCGTGTAAACGACAGGGGTGGTGTTATGCAAAAAAAGGAGTTAGGACCTATACTTCAGCGTCTTAAAATACTTGACCTTCCTGATGCGACATATATCAAGGTCGAACGTTATTTTTCTGATGAGGTCACTGCAAAAGAGCGTAAAGAGATAGATCTGTTAGTAGAGTTTGTGGAAAAAGTCCTGGACAAGGACTTTTTTAGTGACCGTCTCCAGCATTAAGCTTTCGGGAAGTCATCTCCATCTCGATCATAGAGTTGAGGAAGAAGATGAACGCGGCTGTGATAAAGATGACCCTGACAGCACTCTCGCCGATCATGGTCCATACAAGGCCAAAGATCAGTGCGACACTAAAGACGATGAACCATGAACGGTCAGTGACGTATTGGGCTTGAAGGTGAAGTTTCTCTTCAGGTGTGGACATAGTAAAGACTCCATTTTGGTATTTGGGTGATTATAACTTATTTAATCTTTTTTTCTTGTCAGGACAAATGCAAAGATAGCCAGTAAGGCTATTAGCAGTCCGATCTTGATACTTTGTTCGATCATCTCTTCCATTGTCGATCCTTCTGTCTTGGCCTCTTTGAGGACTCTGTTATAATGGTACGTATGAATAAGAAAAAGAACCTCTCACTCATGTCGATATTTTTAGCGATCGCAATTGTAGCATCTTCTATGGTCTATATGATGAAAGAGGTCAAAGTCGATTACTCCAAGACACTTCCCCAAAAAAGAGTCCCAAAAGGGCCAGGCTATCACCGTAAGCCTATCATCGATTTTAAAGACAGGACCCTGGTCCATCTTGGAGATTTCACGACAAACACAGTCGCTGACAACAAGGCGAAGAAGTTTCTTAAGACAAAGATCAGTGTCAGGACGAGTGATGAGGATGTCTCAGAGGAGTTACAGGTACGAAACATCATAGTTCGTGATGCCGTGATCGAAGTGATGAGTTCAAATACTTTTGAGGAGATCGCCTCTCCACAGGGAAAAGAGAAGCTCAAAGAGAACCTTACCCGAGGTATAAACAAGATCGTCACTGAGGGTGAGATAGAGGAAGTCTACTTTACTGAGTTCATCGTCCAGTAGATATTGAGAGCCCTGTTTTCTCAAAACTCTTCCCACTTCAACGCAAAAAATGTTCCAGTTCCCCTTGCTCTTACATCCTTTTTAGCTTTTATTCCCTAAAATAACTCAAAATAAACTAAGGCCACTATTAATGGGCCTTCAATAGAGAAGTCATGCGAATCGATAAATATTTAAACGCAGTCAATATCACCAAACGGCGTACTGTCGCACAGGATATGATCAGCAATAGTGTCGTTGCCATCAATGACAAAATCGTCAAAGCCAGTAAGAACGTCGAGATAGGTGATGTGGTCACCATCACTTACCTTAAAGGGGAGAAGCGTTATGAAGTGCTGCAGATACCAACGACAAAATCGACGCCAAAAAGTAAACAGGATGAGTATGTAAAGGAGTTGGTATGAACTATGAAGAAGCGACGGTAGCGTTTGAGCGTCTGTTTGCCCATGATATGGACGATCAGGAGATGCGTGACTTCCTGCTCTCGATGCGACTCGATGAAGATACACCGGTCGAAGCGATCGCTGCAGCAGCATCTGTGATGCGCTCACACGCGATCGCCTTGCCAGTGGACCCGGAACTCCGGCCTAGGTTGTTGGATGTCGTCGGTACCGGAGGTGATAAGATAGGTTCGTTCAACATCTCATCTACAGTGGCGATCTTGTGTGCTTCAGCCGGTGCATTTGTTGCAAAGCATGGCAGCCGTTCGGTCACATCAAAATCTGGCAGCGCTGATATGTTTGAGTCTTTGGGTGTACGTTTAGACCTAAGCCTTGAGGGCTCTGCCCGTATGCTTGAAGATACGGGCTTTACTTTTATGTTTGCACAAAACCATCATCCGGCTATGAAGTTCATAATGCCTGTCAGAAGGTCGATCGATGAGAAGACCATCTTCAATGTATTGGGTCCATTGACAAATCCAGCCAGTGTACAAAAGACGATGTTAGGCGTCTTTTCAAAAGCATTCGTACCTAAGATAGCAGAAGCATTGCGTATTAACAAAGCCACATCTGCCATGGTGGTCTGTTCAAAAGAGTCGATGGATGAACTGAGCATATCTGACGTCTCCTATATGGCAAGACTACTTGATGGTACTATAACTGAGTCGCTATTCGACCCCCAGGCATATGGGATCAAAAAAGTCCCATTGTCTGCGATCATAGGCGGTGACGCGGGACATAATGCTGCGATATTACAAAATATCTTTACCCAACGGGCAGAAGATGCACAACGTGATATTGTCTTAGTCAATGCGGCTGCTGCTTTGATGGTCGATGGCATGGCCAGAGATATGCAAGAAGGTCTTGAGATGGCACGAGAGGCCATTGGCAGCGGTAAGGCGATCGCTAAGCTTAAACAGATCATAGCGGTATCATCAAAACTGTGAGTAGACTGATACTGGGTGAGGCTGAACTGGGACAGATAGCCGCAAATATCAAGGAGATGCTTCCTGATGGCGGTGTCGTTGTCTTACAAGGAGACCTGGCAAGTGGAAAGACGACGCTGGTAAAAGCTGTAGTCAGTGCTTTTGGAGTAGATGAGACAGTGACATCTCCGACCTTCTCTTTGCAGCAGTGTTATGGTGACTCTCTGTACCACTATGACATCTACAATCAGGGCTTTGAACACTTCTTGGGTCTGGGTATGATGGAAGAGCTGGAGAAAGAGGGCTATCATCTGGTGGAGTGGGGTGATGATTCACTGATCGACATCTTGCGTTCTGCGCAGATGGCGACCGTCGTGATAAGGATCACAGAAGTTGAAGAGAACAGACGTCAATATGAGGTGAGTCATGCATAAACTGCGCGCAGAGAACCTGGTCAAGACCATTAAAGGTACAGAGATCGTCCGTGGGATGACGCTGGAGGTGAACTCCGGTGAGGTAGTCGGTCTTTTGGGACCAAATGGTGCCGGTAAGACGACGACATTTTACATGATCTGCGGTCTTGTCGAGGCGACAGACGGAAAAGTGTTTCTTGATGGAGAGGATATCTCGACAATGCCACTGCATAAGCGGGCCATCAAAGGGATAGGTTACCTTCCTCAGGAAGCATCGATATTCAAGGACCTGACAGTCGAAGAGAACCTGATGGTCGCTGCACAGGCAGGCGATAAGAACACTCAAGAGCAAAACGAGCGCATAGACGAACTACTCGATATGTTCAACATCGAACCGATCCGTTATCGTAAGGGTATCAGCCTGAGTGGGGGTGAGCGAAGACGTGCCGAGATTGCACGAGCCTTGGTCAATGCTCCTGAGTTTTTGTTACTTGACGAACCATTTGCCGGTGTCGACCCGCTGGCAGTCAACGATATTCAAGATGTCATCCAACAGCTTGTCACCTATGATATTGGGGTGCTTATCACCGATCATAATGTCAGAGAGACCCTACAGGTGTGTGATCGTGCCTATGTCATCAAGAGTGGGTCGCTACTTGCTGAGGGTACGGCTGGCGAGATCAGCGAGAACGAGGATGTACGGACACACTATCTGGGCGAGAACTTTAAGTTCTAGTCATATTGAGAAGATGAAAGGGTGAATGTGCGGAGACTCTCATGGCATTAAAGGTCAGACAGACTGCAGAAGTCAAGAACAAACTCTCGAACACACTTCGTAATTGGCTGCCTATATTGCATTCGAGCCTCACTGATCTGGGTGAGTCGATGGCCCCTTTTATCGATGGCAATCCTGTCATAGAGGTAGAGTCTGGTTTTGAAGAGGAGTTTGAGAAGAAGATCCCGAAAAAAGTGCTTACCGGTCATGTCCATAACTCAAGGACTGAGCAGATAGAAGCATTGACTATTCAGAGAAGATCACTCTATGAGATACTTGATGAGCAGCTCGGCGCACCCCTTTTTCCGACACCGCTCTCTCAGGATATAGCGCAGTTCATTGTCGAAAACCTGGATGAGAACGGCTATTTTGAGGGCGACATCGAGACGTTCTGTACGAAGAAACAGATCGATACGGTGATGTTCGAGAAAGTCAGGGATCGTTTTGCTCATGTCGAACCTGTTGGCATCGCTGCACTTGACCTAGCTGAGTCTTTTATGTTTCAACTTGAAGATGCGACGATCAGCGATGAAGCTTATACATTAGCAGTCAAGTTGATCGCCAATATGGACTCCCTACACAACTTTGCCAAAAGAGAACACTTTCACGAGGCGATGAAGATCATCACGACATTTAAAAATCCGCCGGCGATAGACTTTCTTGAGGACTCTCCCGAAGTCATCCCGGACTTGATGATCTTCTTTGATGAGGAGCGAGGAGTCGAGGTCAGACTCAATGATGCGTATTACCCGACAATCCACATAGATACCGACTACGCAGTAGAACATGCTTTTATCTCACAGAAGATCAAAGAAGCACAGAGCCTTGTAGATGCTCTGGAGATGCGTAGAGCCACGATCTATAAAGTGGGACTGATGATCGTAGAGTATCAGTATGAGTTCTTTACCGGGGGACAGATCATGCCGCTGACGCTTAAGACCCTTGCTGATGAGTTTGGGCACAACACCTCGACGATATCGCGTGCTATCGCGAACAAATACATCGCATGTGACCGGGGTGTCTATGCGATGAAAGAGTTCTTTACCACGGCGATCGATGAGGATGTCTCAAATGCAGCCATCAAAGAGTTTCTTGTACAAAAGGTCAAAGAGGAGTCGCATACTAAGCCGATGAGTGATATGAAATTGCTAGACCTCATTCAGGAAAAATTCCATGTCAAGATGGTCCGCCGAACCATCGCCAAATATCGAAAGCAGCTCAATATCGCCGGTTCAAGCGAACGCAAAAAGCTCTACCAGATAGATGTCCACTAAAGCATCGTTGGAGTTAAAAGCACGCCTGGATGCGGAGATGCAGCGGCGTAACCGTAGTGATGAGATAAGCTACGAACGACCTGACCCGATCTTGGTGGCGCATCGTCATAGAGATGAGTGGGTCTCACTCGTATGCGCGTTATTTGCCTATGGGCGAGCAGATGCCATCGTCGGCTTTCTTGATACGCTGGACTTTGCTCTTCTAGACTCGGATGAAGTGACCATCCGTGCAACGCTTCAAGAACACTATTACCGTTTTCAAAGCTCAGAGGATATAGTGGAGTTCTTTATCTCTTTACATCGTCTAAAGCAACACTCCTCTCTGGAATCTCTCTTTATGAAGGGTTATAGTGACGCAGATGAAGTGCTTTCGGGTGTCAACAGCATTATCACTGCCATATATGATATTAATCAATATGATAGTAGGGGTTACCGTTTTCTTACCGGTAAAGTCGTTAAAAAGAGAAAAGGGGCATCAGCACTCAAACGCTGGATGATGTTTCTACGCTGGATGGTAAGAGATGATGCCATAGATATGGGACTTTGGAAGCAGGTGAGTGCTTCGAAGCTGATCATCCCGCTAGATACCCACACTTTCTCCGTCTCAAAAAGATTAGGTCTTTTGCAGCGAAAGAGCTATGATCTGCAGGCTGCTTGTGAGTTGACAGAAGCTTTAAAGAAGTTTGATCCTTTAGACCCGGTCAAATATGATTTTGCACTCTATCGGCTTGGGCAGGAGAGACTCGCGTAGGCTCTGATAATAGAGCCTCTATCACGGTAGTGTCTTGCAAAGGTCTTTCGCGCAAGCTATGACTTGGTGTGCTGACATAGCGTTGGTACTCATCAAGACCACAAAGGTGGTCGACATATTCAATATGACCACTGCTGTCATATCCCGGATAACAGACAGATGATTTCCCATCATGGATAGTCATAAGAAAGGTCCTCATCTTGGCATCTTCCATATTATCGCCATTCCAGCACATCACAGGTGAACCGATAGTAAATCTCTCTTTGAAGAACATAACAGATCCTTTGGTATTGATTCTGCTATTAAAACAGGAATAAATGTGCTTTTTCTGTGTAAAAAAGCATATTTGTTCTGATCATTTAAAATACTATATAGTAATATGTGACTATATTCACAACAATATTTAACTGTACACATCGTACTTAGGTACAATATCTATATTTTTGATTTTGCTCTACAATTACTACGACAATTTGAAAAAGGCTTTAAGATGGCAAGGTTGATAGGACAGGTCCGAGAACTCGATGGTACCTACTTTGTGAGATCTTCTGATGGAAATGTGAAAAAGATCGAGACCGGTGAGACGATCTATGAAGATGATGTCGTCTATGGGCATAAAGACAACAGTGGTCATGAGAACATCTTCATCACGCTTTCAGAAGGCCTGCCTTTTGATGTCTTACTTACCAGTGACGCGTCTCAGCTCTTTGATGCTTCGATGCTAAATATTCCTTTTAGTGTGGACGAGACACAGATCGATCTCTCTTCAATAGAAGCTTTTACTAATGAGTTCTCTGAGCATAGTAAAGAGATCGTAGAGTCGGAAAGTATCGATGGTGTAGAGAGGTCGAACCAGGACTCTTCGGGTGACAGTACCGGCAGTTTTGCAGAGCATGATCCTACTACGGTCGATGTGGTCGCGGATGAACGTACGATATCCTCTGCTGATACCACGCTGTTGGATCTGCCTGATGTCGAGAGGACTAGTCCAGTTGTCGATCTCACTCCTCTTGTTCAGATCGCAGATGCTGCTGCTGCGGCCGCTGACAAGGCTGCTCGTATTGCTAATAGAAAAGCCGCCCTTGCCAATGATGCAGCGACGACTGCTGATAGGGAGCCGACTCCTGAGAACATCGCTTCTGTCAAGACCATACAGAGTGAAGCGGTACTTGCTGAACAGGAAGCTACAGAGACTGCTAAAGTCGCCCGTGAAGCAGCTGATGTCCTTAAAAACAGTGCCGATGCTGCCCAGCTTGAGATCCCTGATAGTGTAAGCCGTGCGAATGTCGCTGCAAATGGTGCAGAGAACGCTGCCATCAATGCTACTAATGCAGCGACGATAAGTGAAGTGATGAGCGATGATGTGATAGCTTTGCTTGCACAGAGTGCCCGGGATGCTGCTGATGCTGCCAATATTGCCGCTCAACAGGCACAAGAAGCGGCTATCATCGTCAACAACAGATCAGCTGCAATAGTTGATGACTCGACGGTAGTGAACATCGAAGCAGCGGAGAGTGCCCAGACTATTGCGATGGCTGCTGCTGCCAATGCTACTGCTGCCGCTGTAGCAGCTGAAGCCGCTGCAGACAGGGCAGAAGCGGCAGCTGATGCTGGAGATGAAGTCATAGCTGACGTAGTGGTCAATGCCCGTGATGCGGCAGATAATGCAGACAGCTCTGCTCTCAATGCCAATAGTGCAGCCAAGGCGAGTGAAGCTGTGACGGAGAGCATAGTCGAGACTGCTAATACCTTTGCCAGCACGACCTCTGCGACTGCGGCTTCTGAAGCAGCTCAGACGATCGCCATAGCTGCCGAAGTCACTGCGGCACTTACTGCTGCTACTGAGCATGAGGGTGTTCTAGATGCTCTTTTCGCTCAGGCTCAGTCAGCTAAAGATGCGATCACAGCTGAGGATAACAGTACTTTAAGTGATGCAAAAACTGCCGGACGGGCTATATTTGAAGGGGCAGACGTCTATCTTGTCTCCGTAACGACGCTTGTCGAAAAAGCCCAAGAGAGTCTCATCGAAGCCACTCAGGCTGTCGATGCAGCACAGGTCGCAGTGCATGCTGCACAGACAGCATATGATAAAGCGGTGGCAGCTAATGAAGAGACAGCGGATGAGTCAGCTGTACTTGATGCAGCTACCTTTTCCAAGAGTGAAGTAGATGCAGCACTGGAGAGTGCCAATAGTGTTAAAGGTCTTGCCGATGCTAGACTAGTCGAGGCCAATACTTCCTCAATAGCAGCAGGTGAGCTTGAACGTGCCATAGAAAGTATGACTGATGCTATCATAGATGCTGCTATAGAGGTGGTGCAGAGTGCTGCTGATTTGACCCAAAGTGCAGTAGACGCGGCCTATGCCAAAGCTGTTGCAGCAGATGATGCTGCCGTAGTCGCCGATGCTGATCCAAATATCGCTAATCTGGAAGCCGCAGAGAATACGCAGCAAGAGGCTATTGATGCAGCAGCTTCTGCCGATGCAGCCGCTGTTGTAGTACAAAGTGCAGTAGACGCTTATATCGCTACAGCGACTGCCGCAGATGAGATGGTGACAGATATCTCTGCTATCAATAGCGCTATCACCAATGCGATCACAGCAGCTAGCACTGCGAGGACGGCAGCAGAAGCATCCAAAGTGATCACCGATAATGAGATCGACATGATGGTCGCTGATGTGCAAACGCTTATCACCGCGGCTGATGATGCGGCACAGAGTACTACAGAGGCAGTGATAACGATAAAGGCTCTTATATCTGCTCTAGATGATGAACCAAATAGTGCCGACTTCGCTGCTGCTGAAGTAGCCACTATTGCAGCTAATGAGACTGCTGTAGCGGCTACTATCGAAGCTGACGCACTTTCATCAGCTAAAGATGGACTGAGTGCGGCGGCCAATGCTGTGAACGTGGATGTCTCGGATACACTCGATGCAGCTACTACTGCTATTACCGGAACACTTGATGCAGCGACCACTGCTATCACTGTAGCAGTCGCTGCTGAAGCAGCTGTCGATATTGCGATAACCGATATGCTCGCTGATGTCGAGTCTTTGATAACAGCTGCTGACACTGCGACTACTACAGCCAATGATGCTGCGACCGCTGCAGACAATGCGGCTGCTGCCGCAGATGCTGACCCAAGTGTCGCTAACCTTGAAGCCGCTGAGACTGCACAAATCACAGCTACTGATGCAGCTGCCGCTGCTACTTCGGCTGCTGCTGATCTATCGACTGCTAAAGATGATCTGATTTCCGCTGCCGATGCTGCGAATGAGGATGTCTCTGCTACTTTGACTTCTGCAGACAGTTCTATTGCTAATGCAAACACTGCTGCGACTACTGCTGCGACTGCAGCCGCTGAGTCAGAGAGTGTCACGGATGCTGAGATAGCTTCCAAACTGGCACTTGCGCAGACAGATGCCTCTGCAGCTGCAGACCTTATCTCTGACCTCGAGATCAAAGAGCAGGCTGCTGATGATGCGAAAGACGCTGCAGATGCAGATCCGAGTGTCGCCAATATGACCCTTGCAGAGAGTGCACAGGCCGATGCGAT
>JADGEC010000115.1 GCA_016744575.1 Sulfurimonadaceae bacterium
CTTTTGGGTCGCTTCTCAATTCGTACTAGAGATGCTCGCTATAGACTCATATGGGTAATAAGGAAACACTACAGAGGCTATTCGAACAGAATATATACAAAAATAAACATAAAATAATATTTATGCTATACTGAGTTCAGAAAGATAGATAGGTCATACGCTCCTCCTGTCTAGACTTTCGTTAATACATTTTTCATACACTCCTAGAGTATAGGCGATGCCGTTTACTGCTTCGGTATTTGCCTGTACCTCTTTTCATCAAATAATCTTTTGGCGATGACTCTAACAGCGCTCTTTTATCCATTTCTGTATCATCATCAGCTCATCTCTGTCTATACTATGATCTTTAGGATAGCTTTCAAACGTGATATCAAAACCACTATCTTGTAAGTACTCTATCTGCTCATGAGAGGTCTGAAATGGTAAGACAGCATCATACGTCCCATGGGTGCAGAGCCACTGTCCCTTATTGACTTGCGGGTCCATCTCCAGCAGAAGCTTCTGCGCATCATAGATATAACCGCTGATGGCAATATAGCCTGCGAGGACTTTGTGATATCTTGCGCCAAACTCAAATGTCAGCAGAGCACCCTGAGAGAAGCCAAGTAGGAAACTCTCTTCAGCATTGAAATCCTCACGAAAGAGCTCATCAAGGACCTTGGTCAACATCTCAGAAGAGTAGGTGATCCCAGGTAGTTGATCGGGAGGAAGTGGGTACCATGAGTAACCTGTGTAGTACTCAAAAGGAGCATCGAGAAGAAGGTAGTTCATCTCATCAAGCTCTAAGAAAGGGGGCAGGGAGGTAAAACCTTCTGAGCTATCTCCTCTGCCATGTAAGATGATCATCAACTTCTTTGATGGTGTCTTTGCCGGGATGAAGATATTGTCCAGTTCCAGATGCGTTATAGAATCACTCACCTATTTGGCATCTTTAGAAGGTAGATCATGGCCCTCTTTGACTTTATTATCGGACTTTTTTCGCTGCTTGCGATGGCGTGGTTTCGTTTTTTTTGTTCTCTTCTCTTGTGATGAGGCCTCATCATCTGTTTTAGAGGTCGGGATGAAACCCTCCAGCTCCTCTTGTTCGATATCCTGACGCATGACTCGTTGGATGTCGAGGAGTTCACGCTCTTCCTTTAGGTCGACAAAGGCGATGCCTTCACCAGACTCACTTAGACAGCCAAGACGGCTGAGGTAGTGTTTAGGTTCACTTGGGAGATCATGACTGATGATACAGGAGATGTCGCTAAGTCCGAGTGACTGTAAGATCATGTCAGTAGTGATAAGGATATCAAGTCCACTCTCTTTAAATACCTTGACAGCAGCCTCGTTCTCCTGTTCTCTTCTGTTACCGTGTATAGCTGCAGCACGGATATCCTGCTCTTTAAGGTGAGTACTTAGCTTATCCGCATCACGTTTAGTCTTTGTGATGACAACACATTGTCGCAGCTCACTCTTCTTGATGATATGCTCAAGCATACGGGCTTTGTCATGGTCAGCTACATAATAAAGTCTCTGCTTAGTGCGTTTTGCAACGCTTATAGGGTCATAATAGATCTTTTGTATTGGTTGATCGGTCTGCTCTGGCATGGAGGTGACTCCTTAAAAGTATGGCGGGATTATAGCTGAGTGCAGATGAAACGAGGGTATTTGGTTGTGAGGTCACGTAATGGTGTATACTATGACAAGTGTTGGTATAAGGAGTCTGTGATGCTTACGAGAGAGATGATAGAAGCGTATGCTTTGAAGAAATCGGGAGTACATAAAGAGTATCCTTTTGATACGGTGACCGCTGTCTATAAAGTCGCTGGTAAGATGTTCCTGCTTATGAATGACAACGATAGACCAATTCGTTTTAATGTCAAATGTGACCCTCTTTACGCCCTTGAACTACGCTCGCTTTATAACGCGGTCATCGCAGGTTACCATATGAACAAAAAGCATTGGAACACAGTAAGCATCGATGGTGAGGTCGATGATCTAGAGCTCTATACGTTCATAGATGACTCTTATTCATTAGTCGTAGCGGGATTGAGTAAGAAGGTACGTGTGTCACTTTTAGAACATTCTGGACTTGACTGAGATAGTCATCTTCTCTGGTATAGCTGACATCAAAGCTCAAAGCTTTACTGTACTGCTTTGCTCCAAAAGATAAAGCATCCTGCCGTTGTCTATACTTGGAAAGCTTAAGCTTCCAATGCTGCTAATCTCTCCTCATAGGACTCAATGATCTCATCGAGCTCGTTTTGCGTCACCTCGAAAAGATCGAACTTCGCTTCGACTTCAGCTTCCTCTTTGGCGATAAGCTGAGAGAGTTCCATCACCTTGCTGCTGTCACTGCTGTTTGAGGCAGTGATCAGCTCATCATGATGTCGCTGCATAAGCTCTTCGATGTCCATGATAGACTTCTCCAACTTTTCGACCTCTTTTTTTAAGGGTGATGTGAGTTTACTTCGCTCCTGAACAAGTGAAGCCCTGAGCTTTTTGTTCTCTTTTTTGTTCAGGTTTTGTTTGCTTTTGGCCTTTTCAGGTCTCTCATCACTCTCATCATCCCAACCGATCTTCTCTAGGAACTGCTCATATCCACCATCAAAATACTCTGCGCCATCTTTGGCAAAGACGATAAGCCGGTCAGCGACACGGCGTAGAAGTGCTTCGGAGTGACTGACGATGATGACAGAGCCTTTGAAGGCTTTGATGGCTTTTGTCAATGCCTCTATAGAGTCCATGTCCAGGTGGTGTGTCGGCTCATCGAGAAATAGAAGGTTTGCAGGACGGGCCAATATCTGTCCAAGCATGACGCGGCTCTTCTCCCCTCCGGAGAGCAGGGCGACCTTTCTATCTGCACGGTCACCACTAAACATCATCGAACCACAGATGCTTCTGACTTTTGAAGCGGAAAGCTTTGGGTTGGCAGCATAGATCTCATCGATGACCGAGTTCTTTGGCTCAAGGCGGGCGATGTTTGTCTGTCCAAAGTGTGCTGTAGCTGTAGTGTTATGGAAGTCGACCTCTCCATTGAGCTGTTTTAGTTCACCAGCGATGGTGTTTAGCAATGTTGATTTACCAGTACCGTTCTTACCTATGATACCAAGGCATTCGCCTTTTTCAAGGGTAAAGGATATCTCATTGAAGAGAAGCTTATCAGGTGTGTAGCCAAAGCCAAGTCCTTTGACATCAAGCAGGACTTTTGTCGGAGTCTCTTTGAAGTCAAAATCAAATCTGAGTGTAGGATCGAAGCCAAGATCATCCATCATATCCATCTTGGCTAACTGTTTGACTTTTGATTGTGCCAGGGCCGCTGTCGAAGCACGGGCCTTGTTCCGGGCGATGAACTCCTCAAGCTCTTTTCGCTTCTTATCTTGAGAGATCTTCTGCTTTTCATAGAGTTCATCATCACTTTCAAGCTGTGCATAGAACTTATGGGTATCTCCGGGGATGAGACTAAGTGAACGTCGTACCAGGCCCATGGTATGGGTGGTGATGGCATCCATGAAATCACGATCATGGGTGATCAATATCACTTCTCCTTCAAAGGTGCGTAAAAAAGTCTTTAGCCAGCGAAGAGAGAGGATGTCGAGGTAGTTGGTAGGTTCATCCAACAGCAGTAGGTTCGGTTCTGTCACCAATAGTTTGGCAAGATTGATCCTGATCTGGAAACCCCCTGAGAAGGAGAGAGGGTCTTTCTCCAGGTCCTCTTGTACAAAACCCAGACCAAATAGGATCTTCTCTACCCGGTAGACATCATACTTCATCTCATCGGTCAATGCCTGTGCAGCCTCTTCACGCAGGGTAGGCTCGCTAAACTCAAGATGCTGTCGCAGAGCACCGATGCGATATCCTTTTGGGATGATGATCTCGCCGCTGTCCGTACTCTCCTCACCCAGGATGAGTCTAAAAAGTGTGGACTTCCCGCTTCCGTTTCGTCCGACAAGTCCGACTCTGTTGCCTCGGTTGAGTTGAAGGTCTAGGTGACTGAAAAGTTCCTGGTCTGCAAAGCTCTTGGAGATATCTGTAAGTTGTATCATTAGTTGACTTTTTGCGTATTATATCAGGTGTGATCACGAAGCAGGGTATTTTTAGCGTTTGGATCAAGTGTCATCTAGCAGGAAGGGCTTTTGAGTCCATTGAGTATAGATCCGATAGGCTCTAAGAGAGTAGGCATCAAAGTCTATTTGGTGAAAGATATCCAAGGCGAAGACAATGACGATAGATAGCACAAGCTCCCTAGTAAAGATCTAGGGTAGGGTGTCGTCCATACAGCACCATAGCCTCACCAATAAGGTTTAGAGGAGGCTTTTAGAGCAGAAGAAAAAGGTGACTAAGAGACTTAGTCTTTAAAATACGTTTACCAGTAAGGCATATTCGGCTAAGAATGCTGCAGTGACGGCTAAAGCTATAAAGGCTATCTTTAGGACTTTAGGGTATTTATCGCGATTGGCCATACTTTTCATTGAAGATCTCATCTTGTACTCCTTTATAATAAGACATTATGTAATGGTAACTCAAAAAAATCACTTTAAATGTTAGATACTCGCTATCACTGTAAATATATCTGTCTCTTTTGCAACTATTTAGTACATTAGTGTAAAATCCCACTATCAGATCACAAAAGGCACTTTATGCAAGCATTTGGAAAGTTCGTTATTGAACACGAACTCGAATATCTCACTGAACATTACCTCTACTTTAATGAGACTGATGAGAAGATCACTACAGACGAGCTCAGAGTATTATTGAAAAAAAAGAACAAGAACGTTGCCGGGACGATCTTTTTGTACAACCCTGTAATGGCACCAAAGGGCTACAATACTGATAGGACACTGGCGGAGCAGGGCTATGATTTTGATGGTCAGTATACGGAACTTCAGTTTGAAAAGCTGATGGATATCTTTCAGTCACGTATCAAGGGGCATGAGGGTAAGATCATTGAAGTCAAATACCTCTTTAACTATAACCGTCCAAACATCGAGCCTACCACTGTTTTAGAGGCTTTTAACGAAGATATTGAAAAGCTCTCTTCATTTCAAAGTACCCGATTTAGTCGAGAACTCAACTATCAAGATGTCAGAAACATCCGAATCAGCGGAAAGTTTGTCTTTTTTGCCTGGGGACATAAGTTTGACCAGCTTCATTTCAATATCGTGAACTATGCGAGATCGATCTATGAACAGAGTGCTAAGATCGGTAAGGAGGCCTCTTTCATCTATGGTCGCAGGATCGGTGTTCCAGAGAGTGAGAAGGGTGTGCGTTTCTTTCAGCCTGTTGCAACTGGAAAACTAAAGACAAAGGTCACTGAGGCTATCGCGAAAGCTTTTAGTACGAACCCACCACGACCTACAGCCTATGAAGAGTGACTGTATAAGGCCTTAAGTCATTAGGCCTTACTCTTTTTTGCTGGTAGAGTGACGATGTCGACCATCTCGATACGGTCGCACCCCTTCTTTAAGAGCTTTTTCTGTTTCGCATCCTCTTCTGCCAGGGAGAGAGCGTCAGCATAGTCATCCTTGGCGATCTCGAGACTATGCTCTTTTTTGATAGTAGCTACCTTCAGACACTCATCACCCAGTGCCAATATCTCAATATTACGCATTTGGGGTGCAAACTCACTTCTGATAGCTTTTGATATCTTCTCACTTTCAAGAAGTTGCTTGACACTGACCGTCTTGTTTAGATCGTTCTCGCAGAGTACTACATAGCTTATCTTCATGGAACCTTCCATATTTCGCCTTTATTACGATGTATACATTATATTGTATGAAAAAAGGGAGATATCTTCAAGTAATATGGCAGATAGTCAGCTAATACAGATGTTACTTTTGAAGATCACCAACTATATTTACCATAAGCAAAGTCAATAGAATGTATTTGATCATATATAAATGAATCTTATTTTAAAATGTTTAAGAAACAATGTGATAACATTGTCTTTAACAAAAGCTCACAGGATGTCCAATGCTTTCCAGATTCACCATTCGCACCCAGATGATCGCACTGTTGCTGTTAATGGCTTTGATCCCCTTTATCATAGCCACGGGAATCGCTTATAACTCCTCTTCCAACACGATGATCGAGCAACAGATAAAGCAGCTTGTCTCTGTTCGTGACGTCAAGAAGAGTGCGCTGATGCGTTACATCCAGGAGCGTCGCAATGACCTTGAGGTGTTGGCAAAGAATGGTGGGACGAGTTATGCACTTTATCAGTTCATAGACTATTATGAGCGTAAGGGTGTCAATGAGGATGGGACGTTTAAGATCGATACCGCTGAGTATGAGACACTGTATGAGCTCTCAGATATTTTTCCAGAGTATCAGAAGATCTATGGCTATTATGATGTCTTTTTGCTTGATGCGGCTAATGGATATGTGATGTATACCAATGCTAAAGAGTCTGACCTGGGACAAGACCTTAAAAAGGGATCATTAAAGACGTCGGGTCTTGGTCGACTCTATGCTAAAGTGGTAGCTTCACAAAAGACAGAGCTCATCGATTATGCACCTTATGCGCCATCGAATGGTGCCCCGGCTGCATTTATGGGTACACCTATCTATGATGCTGGAGAGTTTAGTGGGATCTTAGCTGTTCAGGTATCAAAAAAAGTGGTCAATGAGATAACGGATCAGCGTTCAGGTCTGGGAGAGACGGGGGAGGTCTATATAGTCGGTGAGGATAGACTACTACGTTCAGATACGTTTCTTGGTAAGGAAGAGTATACGATAGAGAAGAGCTTTGCTGATCCGCAGGGGCATAAAATAGATACGGAAGCAGTCCGTCTGGCATTTGATGGAAACAGTGGGGATCTCATAGCACAAAACTACCTTGGTGATGAGACGGTCGCAGCCTATAGCTCTTTTGAGTTCTTAGATAACAAATGGGCATTGATCACTGAGATAAACCTCGACGAGGTTAATGCTGCTTCGACATCACTGCGGATACTTTTAAGTGTCATCGGGATCGTCATCGTCATCGTAGCTATTATCTCAGCTTCGTTGATAGGTACGTTCTTCGCTAGACCTTTAATCCGTTTGAAAGAGGATATGATAGAGATCGAGAGCAATAAAGACCTGAGTAGACATGTGGATATCTCTGGAAATCAGGAGATCGAAGCGATCTCAAGACATTTTAACTCTCTGGTACACTCCATCGCGATAGCACTCGATGAAGCTAAGCAGACGGCTCAGGAGAACAGTTCACTCTCTACCATGCTTTTTGACAGCTCTGTTGAGATCGATAAGCGAGCTAATGAAGAGTTGGTCATCGTCACACAGACAACGCAAAACGGTAATGCGATGAAGAGTGCATTGAGTATCTCGAAAGATGATGCAGAGATGACAAAAGAGAGTATTGTCGCGACCAATGGAAACCTTCAGATGGTCAGTAGTGAGATGCTGGACCTTGTCCAGCAGATACAGAGTAGCGTTGAAGTCGAAACTGAACTAGCCGAGAGACTTCACGTACTTAGTCAGGATGCTGAACAGGTAAAAGGTGTGCTGACAGTCATCGGAGACATCGCGGACCAGACCAATCTTCTTGCCCTCAATGCTGCCATCGAGGCAGCGCGCGCGGGTGAACATGGACGTGGTTTTGCCGTAGTCGCTGATGAGGTGCGAAAACTGGCCGAGCGTACGCAGAAGAGTCTGGTAGAGATAAATGCATCCATCAATGTCATCGTGCAATCCATCACTGACTCAAGTGAGCAGATGAACCGTAACAGTGAGACGGTCCAGCGTCTATCAGAGGTCTCCATACAGGTGGAGAGCCGGGTCAGTGAGAGTGTCTCTATGATGGAAGCAGCGACTGAGACGACAGGTAAATCAGTGGAAAGTACCATCATCCTCTCAAACGATACTGAGACTATCATCGCTGAGATCGAGTCCATCAGTGATATATCCAAGTCTAATACAGTCTCTGTCGAGGAGATCTCAAACGCTGCGAAAGATCTCAATACTCTGGCGCAGTCACTGTCACAGAAACTGGGAGAGTTTAAGACCTGATGATCAGACTCCCCATTCTATAATACGCACTGTTATTGGCTAGTCCTTATCAAAAGTCAGTCACCGTGACGGACTGATCTATCTGTAGTGTGACAGTCTCATCACCGCTTATGCCTGTATAGATATCATAAGTGTGTCCATCTTCACCTTCAAGACTCTCTGCCGCTTTTGTCCATTCGGCTGCACTGTCGTCATCGGTATGGTTTAGTTGGACTTCATCGCCAAGATCACCGCTGATGCGCAGGGTGTGATCATCTGTCGGGGTGATCTCAAGTACATCCTCTATGTTTAATTGTTGAACACTCTGACTACCCTGTCCCAGATCTAGCTGTTCAATATTGCTGATATTATCACTGATGGCACCAAAGTCTATCTGTATCTCATCACTCATCATAAGCGTGTCAAAACCAAGACCGCCGTCGACGGTATCATCGGCATCAAAAGTGATAGTATCATCACCTTCACCGGCGAGGATCCTATCGCTGCCTTCACCTCCGTCAATAGTATCGTCCCCGTCACCACCGATGAGAGTGTCGTTACCCTCAGCACCATGTAAAGTATCATCGCCGTCTCTACCAGAAAGTATATTATTGGCATCGTCGCCTATAAGAGTATCATCTCCATCTCCTCCAGAGATATTCTCGATATCTATAAGTGTGTCACCTTCAGCATCTCCTCCATATCCTTCACCGGTAGTAAGGTCTACATCAATGGCTTCTCCACTATAAGAGGCGGTATCACTACCTTCACCTCCATCTATGATATCTGCTCCGGCACCACCGATAAGGTAATCATCACCTGCTCCACCATCGATCACATCATCTCCGGCTCTCGTGTAGATCGTATTAGCCTCATCTGTTCCAGTGATCGTATCGTTATAGTTAGATCCATATACGCTCTCAAAGTTAGAGATAGTATCACCTTCGGCATTTCCTCCACTGACTTCATTTGTACGCAGGTCTACACTGACGCCTTCAGATGATCTTACAAAATCTATAATATCTTTTCCAGTTCCTCCATCTAATATATCAGACTCTTCACCCGCATAGAGCTTGTCATCTCCGGCCCCTCCAAAAATGCTCTCGTTGGCACTTCTGATACTACTATCTGTATCTCTAGCATCAGTATGGATAGTTGCGTTTACAATATTTGAGACTGGCGAAGAAAAACCACCCTCTACAGACATGGCTTTCAAGGAGACTGGACCTTCCAGCATCTCATCTATGACATCATCTCCAGAAATACTCCAATCACCATTCTCATCAGATGTAGTAGTACCGACTAAAGTCGCTTCATCATAAAGTCTTATCTCTATGTTTGCAGCGGCTGTACCGCTTACCATCATGTCTAATTCACCCGTTGTATCTGTAATAGTCTCAATGACTGGGGCTTCTGGTGCTTCATTTACATGAAGATCGACAGTTGCTGTGTCTGTTGCTCCATCTGCATCAGTGATAGTATATTCAAATGAAGCCTCTCCACTGTGATCTGCTTCAGGAGTGAACTCTATCTCTTTTCCAGCACTATCAGCTTTTACAACAATATTATCATAGCTGGAACCACCATCATTATCGGATGTCCACAGGCCAATAGTCTCTAATGCTGGTTGTTCTGTAGAAGCCAGCATCTCGATACCATCGACTATGACAGTTATCCCATTTTCATCAACAGATACATCTAAGTCGAAGTTATTTGGTAACTCTGCTCTGTTCACAGTGTCAAGCACCGTTTTTGTGCCATCTGTCATTTGGATCAGATTAAAGTCTTTGTGATTTGTGCTTGTATCATAGTTCGTCGAGTAATCATCCCAAGAGACTTGAAAATAGTTTTCAGCGTCTATATAACCAAATACTAATCCAACACCATTATTACCAGTCGCTCCAATATTGGCATCGACATCTACCGAAATGCTATAGTCTGTACTAGAAGCATCTCTACCCATCTCATGTGCAAAGATCCCTTTTGCTGAGTTGCTCTGTTGACCGATCTTGCCATCACTACTTTCCCAGTTCCCTAAGTCAGCTCCATTAAAGCTTATCTCACTCCATCCGTCTGTTGTATCATCATTGAAGTCATCTTCAAATGCGACCTTATTTACGATCTCAACAGTTCCATGCGTATTTTCTGTAGCAGCGACCTCTGTTAGTGAGAAAGTGTCACCATCTACATCAGAATCATTTGAAAGCAGATCATCTATACTTATAGTCAGAGTAGTGTCTTCTATAGCCTGTAGTGTGTCTTCCCTAGCAGTTGGTGCATCATTTATATCATTGATATTCACATTGACACTTTGAATCGAACTAGTACCATCGGCACTGGTGGCAGTCACATCAAAGGTATAGTTTGGAGTCGTCTCAAAATCTATGGTATCGTCGCCATCGACTACTACGGATCCATCTGCTTTCACTTTAAAGGGAACGCCATCCTCCACCGAGTAAGATATGGCATCCCCATCTCCATCGGTCGCATCGAGCATTACTCCGGTGTAGGTCCCATCTGCTACGTTCTCATCTATGTTGTTCGCGGTTGCATCAATGTCTGTTACTTGAGTTACTACATCATTGACACTATCAATATCTAAAGTGACTGTGGCAGTGTCTTCGCCGCCAGCTC
>JADGEC010000116.1 GCA_016744575.1 Sulfurimonadaceae bacterium
CATTTTTCATTGGATAAAATGGAAAGAATGAATTGGCTTAGCTTTGAATACCCGTGGGCAGTACTTCTGCTGCTGCCACTGTTGTACTGTCTCTACCGATGTAAAGAGAAGCTGCTGCCGCGCTATTTTGTCCATCTGCATCTTCTTGCACCAAACAAGCCATGGTTGAGACTGGAGTGGGTGCTGAAGGTACTGACCCTTATCGTCCTCATCATCGCACTTGCCTCACCCGTACTCATCGACAGACTGGACCCTTTGAACCGTCGGGGGATAGACATCGTACTCTGCATCGATGGTAGTGGCTCGATGAACGCCTCTGGTTTTGAGAAAGAGAGCCGGCGGAGCCGTTTTGAGATCGTGCAGGAGATCGCCAGTGACTTTGTGATGAAACGCTCAGAAGACAATGTAGGTGTCGTACTTTATGGGGATTTTGCCTTTATTGCTTCACCGGTCACCTATGAGAAAGAGATCGTCTCAGAGATGATCGGTTATCTCTCTTACGGCATGGCAGGCCAAAACACGGCGATAGGTGAGGGCATCGCGATATCATTGCGGGCATTGGAGCGCTCTCGTGCCAGCTCGAAGGTAGTGATACTTCTGACAGATGGTGAACATAACAGTGGACGCATCTCTCCAAAAGATGCCGTGACACTGGCAGTGCAAGAGGGCGTAAAGATCTATACCATCGGCATAGGCGAGTCCGGAGAGTTTGACGAGTCACTGTTGAAGATGGTCGCGCAAGAGAGTGGAGGTGAGCAGTTCAGCGCTTTGGACAGTGAAAAGCTCTTGGATGTCTACAAACGCATAGACCGCTTAGAACGTGCGGAGATAAAGAGCAGGGAGTATTTGAAGAAAGAGTACTACTTCGCTTACCCCTTACTGGTGGCATTCTTTCTCTTACTCTACTTCTTTGGGAAACGACGATGACTTTTTTAATGCCTCAGTGGTTCTGGCTCCTACTTATCATCGGTCTGTTGCTACTTTACAGGCGTAACCGTGATGATGGCTTTGAGTGGTCTATGCAGAAACTCTGGCTGTTAGCGGCACTGCTTTTTGTCATCACGGCGCTTAGCCGCCCGGTATTGCCGCGCGAGCCTGCTGAGGTGGACCGTGTCGGTAGTGATGTCATCATCGCCATAGACCTCTCAAACTCGATGCATGCTGAAGATATCTCTCCATCACGACTCGAAGCTGCTAAACAGCTCTTACGGGAGCTTGTCGTGAAGAACAGAGATGACCGTTTTGGTGTCATCGGTTTTACGACTAATGCCATCGTCCTCTCGCCGCTGACTGATGATAGTGAACTGTTGCTTCAGCTCTTTGAGCGGCTGGATGAGCAGATGATCATCACTAAAGGGACCAAGCTGCTTCCGGCACTTAAACTGGCACGCAGGATGTCACGTTCCCTGCATCCAAAACTACTTCTACTTACGGATGGTGGTGATGCTTTGAACTACGATGAAGAGGCGCTCTACGCTAAAGAGCAGCGTCTTCAGGTAGATGTGGTCATGCTGGCAACACTGTTTGGCAGTACACTTAAAGCACGTGACGGTTCCATGTTAAAAAATAGAGAGGGTGATATTGTTGTCACTTCCCGTAATGACACTATCAAAGCCTTAAGCAGTGCGACAAAAGGGGCATTCATCGATGGGCCGGACCTATCACGAGTACTTGAGCTCCTTAAAGAACAGTCAAGTGAGGACTTTCGGACCAAGACGAAGGTGATGCAGCATACGGAGCTTTTTTACTACTTCATCATCGTTGCTATCGCTGCTTTCATCCTGGCTATGACTACCTTGGGCAAGATGCTACATAAGCGTATGTTACCTCTGCTTCTTCTATTTGGTCTTACATCGCAGGCTGGGGTACTGGACCACTTCTATCTTGAGTCGGCGCAAAGTGCTTATGCGATGCAAAAGTATAAAGCTGCAGCTGAAGCGTTTGGTGAAGTAGATAGTGATCACGCGCGTTACAATGCCGCAAACAGTCTCTATAAAGAGGGTGAGTATGAGAAGGCACTTTATCTTTATAAAAAAGTACGTTCATCAGAGCGAGAGTTCAAAGCTGCCGTCTATTTTAATATGGGCAACTGTTACATCAGGCTGCAGGAGTTTGAGAAAGCGAGGGAGATGTTGACAGACTCTTTGATACTGCATGATGACCCGCAGACTCGTGAGAACCTGCTTGCCATCATCAAAGCGCAGGAGCAAGACTATATGCTGACCGGACAGCAAGAGGGAAAAGAGCGTGAAGAGCAGAGTGCTTCTGAGTCATCAAGTGAGCGTAAGAAGCAAAAAGAGGGAGGAGGGAGCAATATGAAAGTCAGTGCAGATAGTTCACAGGGTGCCGGTGACAGTGGTAAAAAGACGGAGGCCGATGCGAGACTGAGCCTCTCTGGAGGGAAAGCCAGGCTGAGCTCAAAGCAGTATGAGCTTATCAATCAAAGGAGTGTGGATGAAGCCCAGCCCTGGTAAGCTTTTTTTATGGCTGATACTGAGTATTACGACACTCTTCGCTCAGCTCCCTTATGAGTGGAGTGTCTCGGCAGACAAGCAGAGTGTCGTCGTCGAGGAAGCTGTGGTATTACATTACAGCTGCCGCTTCGATGATGATGGCAGCCTCTATACCATCGAGTTCAAGCCACCTAAGAAAGGTGCTGAGTATCGACTCTATCTGCTAAATGAGAAAGAGAAGATCCGGGGTGGTATACGGACTAATGAGTTTCACTTTCTCTATTTTCCGATGCGAAGCGGACAACAGCAGATAGCCTTTTCTGCGATGATGCGTCGTACGACCAAGGACTCTATTGAGAACGCCGTCATTGGCAGGGATAATGTCGAGGTCATCGACTTTAGTGATACTAAGGTCGAACTGCCGGTAGTAGAGTTGGCGGTAAGTCCTGTAGAGAGTGAGCTAGTCGGAGCGTTCACACTGGATGTCCATCTGAACAAAGAGTCGGTACGAGCCTTTGAGCCGATCCAGCTGAGTGTGAATGTAGTGGGTGAGGGAAACTTTGATGCCTTTACCCCGTTTAGTGTCGATATCCCCGGTGTAGAGGTGTTTGCTGAGAAGGTAGAGAAGAAGTATGTCTTAGGTGAGCGCGGTCTTAAAGGAAGGTGGACACAGCGTTTTGCACTCGTCGCTGAAAATGCGTTTACGCTAGATGCGTTTACACTGGACTATTATGACCTTAAAGAGCGGCGTGTCAAACAGCTCAGTAGTGATGTCAAGACGATTGCCGTCGAGAAAGCCCATGAAGTCGAAGAGTTACTTGACAGTGAGGATGAGCTGGACACTTCATGGAAGTGGGATTGGGATCATCTGAACTATCTGCTTACTTTTTTGACAGGCTGGGTCTTAGGCCGATGGTTTAGAAAGAAGCCTTTGGAAAGAGCGTTTGATGAGACTCTGGCTGGTAAGATCAAAAATAGCCGAAGTGTAAAAGCGCTGGCTATGGTCTTGGTACTCAGTGGTGATAAACGATTCGCTCCACTGATCTCGAGATTGGAGAGGAAAACTGATGGAAAAGATCTGGTCAAGGCAAAACGTGAGGCTCTAGACTTTGTCGATGCTGAGCAGGAGTGGGATGTCCCGAAGACCCATGATGGTCTGATCGGTCGTCTTTTTCAGATACTTACAAAGGTCTTTAGCGTCGTAACGAGTATGATCCGTTTTTTTGTGGGCGTGTTCAGAAAACGATAGTAGATGCTATACAGGGTTATTAGAGGTGCCCTAAAGTATAATTCAATCAATATACTTTTTGAAAGTCTGACTCTTTATGACAGCGTGTCTTAGCGCAGTAGTACAGGCTTTTCACTGTAGACGCTCAAATAGTAATAAAGGCGGATAGATGTCAAAGAAGATCGATGCGATAAAGTCAGAAGTTGCCAAGGTGGTCGTCGGCCATGAGAAGATGATAGATGGACTCTTGATAGGTCTGTTGTGTGAGGGGCATATCCTCATAGAGGGGATCCCGGGACTGGCGAAGACTACGACAGTCAAAGCACTGTCTGAGAGTCTTGGACTCGGTTTTAAACGGGTGCAGTTCACGCCAGATCTTCTTCCAAGTGATATCCTCGGTGCCGAGATCTATGACCCGCAGAACAATGACTTTAAGATCAAGCAGGGTCCCGTATTTACCAACCTGCTTTTGGCTGATGAGATCAACCGTGCTCCGGCAAAGGTACAGTCTGCACTGTTAGAGGTGATGCAGGAACGTCAAGTGACCATCGGTGATGAGAGTTTCAGTCTTGAACCGCCATTTTTTGTCATGGCAACGCAGAACCCTGTCGAACAAGAGGGTGTCTATCAGCTTCCCGAAGCGCAGCTTGACCGTTTTATGCTCAAACTCAATGTTGAGTACAATACGAAAAAAGAGGAGCTTGAGATCGCCCGCCGCATCTCCAATAAGACCTCACAGACCATCCAAGCAGTCATCACCCATGCAGAGTTGGATGTTCTGAAAGATACAGTCGCAGCAGTGCATGTGGATGAGGAGATCGAGCACTATATGATAGAGCTTGTCTCAGCAACACGGGACCCCAAAGCGTATAAGCTTGATGAGATCGCCGAATACATCCAGTTTGGTGCCTCTCCGCGTGTTAGCATCGATATGTTCAAAGCGGTCAAAGCGATGGCTTACCTTCGAGGTAAGGACTTTGTCACGCCGGTCGATGTGGCCTACATAGCCAAGGAACTTATGCGTCATCGCATCATCTTGACCTATGAAGCAGAAGCTGAGGGGATCACTACGGATGAGATCATCGAGAAAGTCCTTGAAGCGGTAGCGATCCCGTAGCTAAGATGAACTTATGATCTCTGCTGAGCGCTTCTACAGACCCGAGACTACAAGACATCATCTTCAAGTGAGTCTTTATGTCTAGACTCCAAAAGATCCTTGTCCGCGCACGCCGTCAGGTCTTCAGTGAGATGGTGGGGAACAACCCCTCCATCTTTCAGGGTGAAGGCTATGACTTCATCGAGATGCGTGAATATATGCCCGGTGATGATATCCGCCATATCGACTGGACTGTCACGGCTAAGATGCAGCACCCCTACATCAAGATATTTCGTGAAGAGCGTGAACTCAATGTCGTGATGGCCGCTATGTTAAACGGAAGTATCCACTTTGGCTCCAAAAAGTTCAAACAGGACCTTATCGCTGAACTGACAGCCTTAGTCAGCTTCTCGACCTTACGAAACGGAGACCTGCTCAGCTCTTACTTCTTCGCAGATAAGCTTTATGAGCAGTTCAAACCGACAAAAAAGCTACATGCTGTACAAAAAAATGTTCAGACGGTACTTGATTTTGACCCTATCAAAAAAGAGGCTGATTATAAGAACATGGCAGAGACTCTCTACAAACGTGTTCGTCGAAGATCGCTGATCATCATCACCGCAGATTTCTTTGAGATCCCCGACTTTAGGCTGCTGGCCAAAAAACATGAGGTCGTAGCCATCATCGTGCGTGACAGGATGGAGGAGGCTCCACCGGCCTTTGGTTTCTCATCGTTGATGGACCCGGAGTCAGGACAATCGCTTGAGGGTGACTTTAATGCCAAGAGTGTGAAGTCCTATAAAGCGAAAGTACATGCGCATGATCATAAGCTCTATGAGCGTTTTAGAAGAGACCAGATACGTTTTATCAAAGTCTATACCGATGATGTGGCGAGTGTACAGCTGCGGCGTCTTTTTGAAGGGCATAGATGAACCCTGTAGCCCCTGTGATGCCCAGCTCACTCGATATCCCTCTGCATGATATCAAACCGCTTGTAGAGGTCCCTGACCACTCTCTACTGCTACTTAGTGGGCTGCTTGTCTTAGCAGTCGTGCTTATTGGCAGTGGGATCTATCTGGCATGGCGTTATCTGCTTCAGCGTAAAAAGGTGGACATACGTCTGCAGACCTATAAAGCCTTGAAGTCTATTAGTTTTGAAGACCCTAAGAAAGCAGCTTATGCGATCACCCGTCATGGCTCGCTCTTCTCAAAAGAGGGTGGACGCTACAAAGAGGCGTATGTCGAACTGAACCGTCGTCTTGCCCCCTATAAATATCGAAAAGAGGTCACAGCTATCGATGAGGAGACTATCGCCTATTTTCGGATCTTTGTCGAGATGATCGATGCTTGAGGGCCTCTACTTCGAGTTTCCAAAACTACTCTTTTTAGTGTTTTTCTACATAGCCTGTGCGACACTATGCCGCATGAAGCTTCCATCGATCTTCTTTCCTCATACTACACAGTTTGCCAGAGAGTCGGCCAGTATCTCTAAGCTTCTCTTCTTTTTGAAGTGGATAGGTATCGTCATGCTGATAGTAGCGATGATGTCTCCGGTAAAAGATGAGGAGCTTAGCATCAAGCCGACGCAGGGTTATGATATCGCTCTGGTCCTGGATGCCAGTCAGTCGATGAGTGCGAAAGGGTTTGATCTGGAGGAGCCGGAGAAAAACCGTTTTGATGTGGTCAAAAGTATTGTCGATGCATTCGTGAAAGAGCGCATCAGTGATAATATCGGTATCGTCGTCTTTGGAAAGTACTCTTTTATCGCTGCGCCGCTGACTTATGACCAGGTCATCATCTCCCGTATTGTCGATCAGCTCTATATCGGCATGGCCGGAAAGTTCACGGCACTTTATGAGTCTCTGGCACAGTCAGTCAACCTGATGAAGGCCTCCACCGCCAAGACAAAGATAGCCATCGTCCTGACAGACGGACACAACACCCCCGGCGGAAAAGTCCCTTTAGAAGCGGCTTTGGAGATGGCGAAGAAGGCGAAGATAAAGATCTACACCGTCGGGATCGGGGCCGAGCGGGAGTATAACGGTGCGCTCTTGAAGTACATCGCCCAAGAGACGGGGGGTGCTGATTTTCATGCACGTAAAGCGCTGGAGCTCCAAGAGGTCTATGCCAAGATCGATGCACTGGAGAAGTCAGAGATAACAGAGAACAGTTACACCTATAAGCAGTACTACTTTCTCTATCCGCTGTTCATCGCGATGCTCTCTCTGCTTGGATATGTCTATCTACGCAACAAAAGGGGCTGGGAATGACCTTTATGCATCCCGAGTTCATCTACTTTATGATGCCGCTGATCTTCATCCTTTTCTATTTTCTGTTGACACAAGAAGAGCAGATGCATGCGTTTTTCAGTGATGAGGTAGCCGATAGGCTGCGGGTGAACTCAAACCGGATGACACTGCAGGCCAGGAATGTACTTTTTTTACTGATGTTCATCTTTATCATCTTGGCACTTGCCTTTCCGGTGATCGAAGAGGAGAAGATCAAAGTCCAGGCTAAGAGTGCTGATATCATGGTCGCACTGGATATCTCGGATTCGATGCTGGCAGAGGATGTCTATCCTACACGTCTTAAAGTGGCAAAAGAGAAGATAGTCGGATTACTGGCCTCTTCACCCAAAGAACGCATAGGGGTGATGGCCTTTGCTAAAGACGCCTACATGGTCACACCCTTGACCTTTGATCATAAAGCTTCTGGTTTTCTTGTCAAACAGCTTAGGCCCTCCTTTATCACAGAGAAGGGAACGGATGTGATGCAACTGCTTCATGCTGCCAAGGAGATGATGAAAGAGCAGAAGCAGAAGATCCTACTGATCATCAGTGATGGGGGTGAGCAGATGGCGTTTTCGGAAGAGATCGCTTATGCCAAAGCCCACGGCATGACCATCTTTGTCCTGGGAGTCGGCACGCTAAAAGGGGTGCCTCTCAAAGAGCGTGAAGGCGGTCTGGTCAAGCAAGAGGGCAGTATCATCGTAAGTAGGCTCAACAGCGCGATAGCCGACCTGGCAACGAAAAGTGGTGGCAGCTACATAGAGGCTGTCACTACTGGTAAAGATATGATCGCGATGATGAGTGAGATCACCAAAAAAAGTACGAAGCGTACGTTACAAGAAGAAGAGATAACCAAGTTCATCCCGCTCTTCTACTTTCCGCTGGGTATGGCGATGCTATTGCTGTTGATCGCGACAAGTTCGATGAGCAGACGTGAGAAGCTGCAGATGCCGGGGGCCTTTCTTATAGGCTGGTTACTGTTTCCCACTTTGCCCTTAGAAGCAGGATTGACTGATTTTCTGCTTTTACGTGAGGCTAAAGAGGCCTATGTAGCAGGTGAGCATGAGCGAAGTGCAGCCCTTTATGGGGAATATGCCAGAGGGACACGGAGTGATGAAGCACTTTATGATCAGGGCAATGCGCTCTATCGAAGTGGGAAGTTCGAGGCAGCTGTCCAGGTCTATGAGCATGTAGCCTTCGCTGATAAAGAGCGACGTTTTGCCACTTTGCATAACCAGGGAAATGCTTATGCAAGGCAAGCCAACGCCGAGGCTTACCGAAAAGCTATTGCGACGTATGAGAAGGCTTTGATTCTGAAAGAGGAGTCGCTAACACGTGAGAACCTTGAACAGGTGAGGGCACTGTTGAGAGAAGAGCAGAAACGACAAGCACAGCCGGGAGAGAAAAAGTCTGAAGAGAAAAAGTCAAAGACACCACAGCAAAAAGGTAAGAATAAAGAGCAGGCACAAGCTGGCAAGCAGTCAGCCGGTGGAAAGAAGCAGAAGCAGCGCAGTGGTGAGCAGAGTCATAAAAGCATGAAAGAGGCTGGAAGCGGCAAAAAGCAGCAAGAGCAGTCGGGCATGAAAGAAGAGGGCACAAAGGATAAACAACAGAAGAAGAGTGCCAAAGAGCAGAACAAGAAGCACGAAGCTATGCAGGGTGATATAGCAAAAGAGGACCCCACTATGATGAGTGACAGAGAAGAGAAGAAGTGGCTAAAGGCACTTAACAGGCAGCCTATTAGCCATATCTATAGGATTCAGACGAGTGAGAAAAGGCAGGAGAAGCGTGATGCAAAGCCTTGGTAAGATAGTAATAGCACTATTGTTGATGAGTATGCAGCTTTTTGGGGCTGTGATGGCTTCTGTCGACAGTGTCAAAGTCGTGCGTGGCGAGACGATGACACTCACGCTTGAGATCATCGGAGAGAAGTTCCAGAAACCTCTTTTTCGGACTATCTGTGGCGAGGAGGTCACCTCCTCCTCACAGGGTGAAAGTATCCGCTCGGAAAAAGGGACTTTTACCAAAAGTACGGTGATGACTTATGATTTTTCACTGATGAAAGATTGTGTGATAGAACCGGTGAAGATCGTAGTCGATGGGAAAGAGGAGTTTACTGAGGCAATCGATATTCGGGTGATAGCGATGGAAGTGACAAAGGACTCCCCCTTTATCCTCTCGATGGAGACAGCGAAACAGAGTGTCTATGTCGGCGAGCCTTTTAAAGTCGTCGTGAACTTCAAGCAGCGTCATGACAGTGATTCGGTCGACTCCACGTTCTTGCCGCCGAAGTCGCAGGACATCTGGATAAAAGAGGAGCTCAAGGGACGACGGTTTGAAGAGGGAGAATATAGTGTCAGCAGGCTCTCTTTCATCATGGCAGCACAAAAGAGTGGAATGCTTGAGATATCACCTGCGCAGATAAAGATAGCGACCAGATCACGCTCACGTGATGCCCTGGGACAGTGGCTTCCGGCATTGAAGTGGCGTAGCTACTTCTCTGAGGCACTTGACCTGCAGGTCCTTCCATTGCCTCCGGGAGCTGACCTTGTAGGTACGTTCACGATAGATGCCAAGGCAGACAGAGCGCGGCTTGATACTAATGAAGCGATCAATGTCACCTTGAAGATCAGCGGCAGTGGTAATTTTGAGGATATCGATTCACAAAAGCCATCCGTGGATGGGGTGATGGTGTATGCGGAGGAAGGGACGATCAAGGGCTATGTCGAAGATGGTCTCTATAGCGGAAGCTGGACCCAGAAGTTTGCCTTTGTCGCAGACGGCAGTTTTACCATCCCATCGTTCACGCTGGAGTATTTTGATCCCGTCTTAAGAGAGCTCCGTACTATCTCGACAGAACCAATGCCGATCACCATCGGAGGCGATCAGAGCAAAGTAGATGCCCCGCTAAAGATAGAGCGGCCTGAAGTCGATAATGATCAGTATGATAGCGATGAGAAAGAAGAGAAGAGTACTTACTCTCAGATAGATAAAACGTCATATATCGCTATTGGTGCGATCATCGGTTTTATGGTAGCGATCTTGATGATGCTGCTTCCATGGCGAAGCTGGATCGAATCGGTCAAAGAGAGGATGAGAAGGCCTGGAAAAGATGATAGAAGAGAAGCGTTGATGTTGCTGCTAAATCACCTTGATGACCTGGAAGCGCACGCGATGGTCGAGAAGATCGAAGCTGAGTTGTATGAGGGGGAAAGCATCGATATCGACAAAAAAAGGATGAAAAGGCTAATAAAAAGGCTAAAGAGTCCCCAATTACCAGAATAGAGTGCATTTCTCTGGTATAAAAATTGCTTTATTTGTGATATATTATTAAGAGGATTTTATTGGCCCTGATTCTTATCAGCGTCTTTAACGTCGACTTGAAGATACTTAACTAAATGGATCTATTTTGTCTGATAACCCCGATATGAACACAG
>JADGEC010000217.1 GCA_016744575.1 Sulfurimonadaceae bacterium
TGCCGATGATTTTGAGTTAAAAAGCAATATAGAAAAAGCATTGAACACTCCGTCCCAGACTATTCTTTTCAACATCGACCAGAAATCAGATATTGGCAGCAAGAAACAAGACGATGCAATCCTGGGTGTCTTTATGAAGGTCTTTAACGAGATGCGGGGCTATTATCCTAAATTCGGCTATATCGCTAGATTTGAGAGTGATCTCGATAAGCGTGGAAAGCTTGATGCCTTTAAAGAGAAGTTCAAAGAGATAAGTGGGGAAAGCTGGGAAAGTGGAAGAGAGACCATCTTTTTAGAGAGTGACAATGTAGCAAAAGCACTGTCAACGATCGATGACATCTCTGAGGAGAGTGCAGCTGATGTCATCGATCGATATGAAGAGAACTATTCTCTCTCTATAGAAGAGTTCGCCAAAGATGTAAAAGAGTATATCGATAGGAAAGAACCGGATTTTAGATTGGTCTTCTTTGTGGACGAAGTCGGTCAATATATCGGTGACAACACTAAGCTGATGCTTAACCTCCAGACGATCATAGAGACACTGGCTACGGTGTGTGGCGGTCAGGCCTGGGTGGTCGTGACCTCACAGGCCGCTGTCGACTTGCTTGTCAATGCTTCTTCTCAGATGCAAAACGACTTCTCCAAGATCATGGGCCGATTCAAAGTCAAACTTAACCTTACCAGTCAGAATGCTAATGAAGTCATCCAAAAAAGATTGCTTGAAAAGACTGATGATGCCAAGAACGATCTAAACTCCATCCATACTAAGATACAAAACTCTCTTTCATCGATAATTCACTTTACCGACAGAAGCAGACAGTATCAAAACTATAAAGATGGCGAGCATTTTGCTTTGGTCTATCCGTTTGTGCCTTATCAGATGGATCTGTTCCAATCATGTATCACCGGTTTGTCGGCCCACAGTGTCTTTCAGGGAAAACATCAGTCGACTGGTGAACGTTCGATGCTGGATGTCGTTCAAAACATCGCTAAGAGGATCTCAAGCCAGGAGATCGGGACGATCGCTACGTTTGATATGTTCTTTGATGGACTCTCATCTATCATCCGTGGAGATGTCCAGACGCAGATACAAAAAGCTACAGATGTCCTAGAGCCTTTTGAATCAAAAGTGCTAAAGACACTTTTCATGATCAAATATGTCAAAGAGTTCACACCGAACATTGACAACATCACCACTCTCCTGGTCAGCACGATCATCGACGTGGATGTCAATGATCTGAAAAAGCGTGTACAGAGTGCTTTGAAGCGGTTGATAGACCAGACATACATCCAAAAAGTCGGTGAACAGTATGAGTTCTTAACGGATGTCGAAAAAGATATAGAGAAAGAGATCAAGTCCACTGAGGTCGAAAACTCTGAGATAGTAGGAGAGCTTGTCAGTTGGATCTATGATGATGTCATCAAGATCAGTAAAGTCCGATATCCAGATAATAAACAAGACTATCCATTTACCAGAAGACTTGATGATACGATAGTAAAAGGTAAAGAGACGGAGTTGATACTCAATATCATCACACCGCTTAACTCCCAGGATTACAGTGTTGATAGACTGATCCATAAATCTATCGCAGACAGTGGTATCATCCTGGCCCTCCCAAGCTCTTATGATTTCTCTCAGGATCTTGAACTGTATGTCAAGACGAAAAAGTACATACCCCAAAAGCAGGGTGGCAGCGTCTCAGACAATGAGCGAAATCTGCTATTTAACAAAGCGAATGACAACAATAAGCGAAGAGAAAAACTCCAAAATGATCTAAGAGAGTTTATTATCGAAGCAAAGATCTTTATGAACGGCAAGATCTTAGGCATAGTGACTAAAGATGTCAAGACGAAGATCGAGAACGCTTTTGAAGACTTCATCACCAGTACCTACACCTATATCTCACTGCTTCCAAAGGTCTATGAAGAGAGAGACATAGCTGTAGTCCTGAATCAAAGTGATGACCTTTTAACGGGTAGTGGTGATGCCTTGACGTCTGCAGAACAGGAGATATATACCTACATCGATAGACAAAAGGACTCTCATCGATCAACGACTATCATCAACTTACTGGACTATTTTCAAATACGTCCTTATGGATGGTATCAAAATGCCATCTTGGTGCAGATAGCTTCGATGTATATGAAACAGAAACTTGACCTTAGGCAGAATTCGACACCATTAAATAAACAAGAAGTCTTAGTGGCTTTGACCAACAATCGTCAGTTCAATACCCTGGTAGTACCAAAGACTATCATCGACAATGCAAAGCTTGAAAAGACAAAAGCGATACTATCTGAGCTGTATCCCAATGCATCATTTAGTTCGACGTCGACGCGAGATATCTATGATATCGCCCTTGGCGAGACTACATCGTTAATGACATCATGTAGAGACTTTATGAACCTGGATTATCCATTTATGAGTGCTTTTCAGGAGATCATAGATGTACTGACTCCAATGG
>JADGEC010000117.1 GCA_016744575.1 Sulfurimonadaceae bacterium
GTACTACTATATCTATCTGGCGATCGCTACCATCTTTCTTGTCGGGCTTCTTGATGATAAGTTTGACGTATCACCAAAATTGAAGTTCGTCTTCATCCTTATCGCGACGTCTATTCTCTTTATGAACGACATCGCGATCTTTTCACTTGGTACCTACTTTGGGTATGAGATCTCGTTACCGTACCTACTGGTCTTACCGTTTACCTTTTTAGCAGTGGCTGGCTTTACCAATGCGGTGAACCTTGTAGATGGTCTTGACGGACTTGCCGGATCTATCGTCTTTGTGATGATGGGTGCGTTTTTAGCGATAGGTCTACTACACGGTGATGCTGTGATGATCACACTCTCTTCTACCTTTATGGCTACCATCGCAGCCTTCCTGGCCTTTAACTGGAAACCGGCGAAGATATTTATGGGCGATAGTGGCTCACTGACACTTGGTTTTGTCATCTCGCTTTTAAGCATCAAAGCACTGGCTTATGTAACACCAGGTGCGGTGATCTTCATCGCAGCACTTCCACTTATCGACACCTTTATGGTGATGACACGTCGTATTCAGCGTGGTCAGTCGCCTTTTACCGCTGATAAGAACCACTTGCACCATTTTCTTTATAAGACGAAGATGGATGTGATGTTCACTGTCAAGTTGATGGTCTCTATCCAGTTTGCGTTCTCGATGATCGGTTATCAACTGGCTCAGGAAGAGAACGTGCTCACACTCATCCTTTTTGCTGTGATGTTCTATCTTTTCCTGAACTTCTTCGACCAACGTATCCAGAGACGTCCAAAGACTCAAAAAGCGACAACAGCTGTTCCCAGTATGCAAAAGCATAAGAAGGGTACGCTCGCAACAAACTAGACATCTTCCATCTCGGGCTCTTTTGGGCTCGGACTTCTGACCTTTTCTTCAACCTCTTTTTTTCTTCTCTTTTGACAGATCATTGTACAATCTCACCCATAATTATCATTGAGAACAAGCCAAAGGTGGTCAACAACAGATGGAACTCATAGAGATAGAAGATATAGATAGACCCTCGTTAGCCATCTATCGTCAGTTAAGAGACAACGCTTTTACTGAGGACAACAGTTTTATCGCAGATAGTCCAAAAGTAGTGAACATGCTTTTAGAGACGAGTATAGAAGTCAAAAGTATCCTCGCGACACAAGCCTACTATGACGAATTTTCAGAGCTGATCTCGAAAAAAACTATACCGCATCTTTATGTGGCAGCTAAAAGCCAGATGGAGAAGATAGTCGGGCACAGGGTCCACCATAACGTCATGATGCATGGGATCCGTCCGGAGACTACACCATTGAGTGAGTTGGGTGATCATATCATCATGCTTGATGAGATCTCCTCAACAGAGAACATAGGCTCTATCGCACGTAGTGCAGCTGCACTGGGGGTGGACTCTTACCTCTTGCCAAGACAGGGGCCGCATCCATACGGAAGGCGTGCTCTTAGGGTCTCGATGGGCCATATAAGCCGATTAGACGTACATCTGTATGATGATATCTTTACAACGCTACAGGCATTAAAAGCAGATGGTTATAAGCTATTTGCCGCTGAAGTCACCGAAATGTCTATCCCTCTCTCTGACATCGAAGTCCCGGATAAATGGGTCCTATTGATGGGGCACGAGGGAAAAGGTATCACTCAAGAAGTCCTGCGAGAGTGTGATATCTCCGTAGAGATCGAGATGGCGTCAGGGGTCAAAAGCTTTAATGTCGCTGTCGCTGCATCAATCTTGATGTATCAGTTTAAAAGTCGAAGTCCAAAATAAAGCGAGTAATGGCGTAACTCTTTTCCTTATTCCTTGCCATCTGTCCATTATTCAGCTATTATTCAGGTATTGAAAGATGATTTAGAGTTTCATCTTTGGCTTGCTTTTTATTGATTGACCTTCCGTTAACAGTATGATACACCTAAAGAATACTCCACATTATATTTTCGACCACTTCTGAAACGGAGTGTAACAATAAAAGGATTTAACAATGGCAGAACAAGTAAATGGAACAGTAAAATGGTTCAACAGCGACAAGGGTTTTGGATTTATCGAGCAAGAGAATGGCGGCAAAGATGTATTCGTTCATTATCGTCAGATCAACAGCAATGGTTACGACCGTGTTTCTCTTAATGAAGGTCAAAAAGTGACTTTCACTATCGGTGAAGGCGAAAAAGGTCCTCAGGCCGAAAACGTCAACCCTCTCTAGATCACAAACATGGGCAAAGTGATTTGCCCGTCTTTGGACAGTTCCACAAAAAGATGGACAGATCTTTTTCAGAACTTGTCAAAGGATTCATATGGAAAGTAGAGAAGCAGTCTTCAAAGCATTAGAAGAAGGTAAGAAGTTGACGAGTAGCGTCACTGAGATACAGTACATGATGATCGATGGTAAACTTCACTCACGTCATGGTGAGCGAGACAAGTGGAATCAAAGCGGGTTAGACTTTTACAATGCGCCGTCGTGGCTAAGTCTACGTCTGTAAATAGGGTAGACCTCTGATCATCTGGAAGAGGCTATAAAAGTAGTTTTGATGGAGAAGATCTTTGGGTGATGGTACGGTCACTTTTACATCACGCGAGAAGTGTTACCGCTGTTACCGTCCCCAAAGCAGTTGTATGTGTTCTTTTGTTCGACCTATTTCTACACGGACAAGATTTGTTGTCCTTATGCACCCCAAAGAGTTTAGAAAGATCAAAAACGGTACGGGTCACCTTACTCATCTCTCCCTACAGAACTCCGAACTATATATTGATGCCGATTTCTCACAACATCGACGCGTAAACGAACTTATCGATGACCCCGACAAAAGCTGTTATCTGCTTTATCCCTCACAAAAGAGCATACTTCTAAATGAGAACAGCATTGTAGACGATGAGAAAGAGACGGTGGTCTTTATCCTCGATGCGACCTGGGCTATCTCTAAAAAGATGCTCCGTATGAGTGAGAACCTGCAGTTATTGCCACATATCAGTTTTGAACATACCAAGACTTCGCAGTTTGAGATAAAACAACAGCCTGAAGCCTACTGCCTTTCTACGATAGAGTCGACACTTTGTGTGCTGGAGTTGTTAAAAGCAAATGCAGATGAGCAGATAGGAGAGCAGGACTTAGATGGTTTTCTGGACCCCTTCAAGGCGATGATCCGCTACCATCAGGGTCGCATAGATGACCCTGTTGTCATCGACAAGGACACGCTTCGTTACAAGCGTCGTCGCTCATAAGGCGAGTCAGCTCAGTTCTTTCTCACTTTCGTCAGTGACGGCTACTGCCTCTTTTTTTGAGGGCAGGAGGGCATGGATGCTCTTCTCAATGATAAGTGCGATAAGTCCAACGACAAGACCGACTGTGATATCGGCGGTAAGGCCAGGCAGGAACTCAAACGCATGATGGACAGCTTCGACGTTGTGTAAGAAGATCCCTCCCCCGACCATCAACATGGCTATCGTCCCGACGATGGAGAGTAGTTTGATGATCTTTGGCAGTGAGGCGACTAAAAGCTCCCCTGTCTTTTTATAGAGACTTTTTACACCGCCTGTCATCGCTTCAGAGCGTTCTATGAGATGAAATCCTGCATCATCCATACGTACAAGCAGGGCGACAAGACCATAGACACCGACTGTCGCAAGCAGGGCGATGAACGAGACTACGATGATCTGTATACTTATCGGCTGGCTGGTGACCGTACCAAGTGCGATGATGATGATCTCGATAGAGAGGATAAAATCTGTCAATATGGCAGACTTTATCTTCTTCTCTTCTGCTTCAAGCAGCTCCTTCGGGTCTTCTATAGTCTTTGCGGCAGGTTTCGCATGCTCTTTTCTAGTCACGACCTCATAGACCTTCTCCGCACCCTCAAAAGCCAGGTAAACACCACCGATAAGTAAGATCGGGACTATCATCCATGGTAAAAAGGCACTTAGTAAAAAGGCGAGTGGAAGGATGATGAGTTTGTTTCTAAACGAGCCTTTTGTTATGGCCCAGAGGACTGGAAGCTCTCGTGAAGCTGAAAAGCCTGATGCTTTCTCTGCACCAACGGCGAGATCATCACCGAGTACACCGGCGGTCTTTTTAGCGGCTACCTTGCTCATCACCGCGGCATCGTCTAAAAGTATCGCTATATCGTCGAGTATTGCAAATATTCCTGCTGCCATTACTGTTTTCCTATCTTATATATAGTTTTTCGCTCTTCAATTATCAAAAATGTTTTCAAGACAGAAGGTTAGTAGAATGTGTAGAGAATGTCAATTATCCTGGAAAAGGGTAGTCAGTATCTCATCAACCTTGAGATACTGACTCTTTTTTGATACTGTTTAGGATCTGTCGGGCTAGAGGATGCATACCCTTAGTGATAGGTCGTCCATTAGCGATGCTTTTTTTTAGTTTTTTCTCTAAGGTCTTCATGATGTGCCCTTTATATAGGGACAATATCGGCATCTTGGGCTTTAGATGCAATTATTCGCATGAAGTGTAGAGATGTCTGAGTGTCTTTAAAATTATTATGTTAGGATGCAAATATATATCAACTGCAAAGACCGACTATTGAACATCATACACTTCTCAGATACCCACCTTGGTTTTAGTGATCTCGACATCGTAGATGACGCCGGTGTCAATCAGCGTGAAGCTGATTTTTACAAAGCCTTTAATGATGTCATCGATGCCATCATCGAGACTAGACCGGACTATGTCATCCATACCGGAGATCTTTTTCATCGTGCCAGCCCATCAAATAGAGCCATCACCTTCGCGCTGACTCAGCTTAAACGCATCGAAAAGGTCAAGATCCCTCTTATTATCATCGCGGGTAATCACTCGACACCGCGTACTTCTACCTCTTCTCCTATTTTGGAAGCCCTTAAGACACTGGACAATGTCCATGCGGTCTTTGAACAGAGGTATGAGAAGGTGGAGTTCCCAGACATCGTCTTTCATGCACTTCCGCATGTCAATGATGAGCGTATCATCCCCGATGAACTGGAAAAGGTCGAAGTAAACATAGAATCGGACAAACGAAACATCTTGATGATGCATTGCTCAGTAGGGGCGCCCTTTTTGATGCATGAGTTTGGGGAGTGGGTCTTTCCCAAAGAAAAAGAGTACCTGTTTGAAAAGATGGACTATGTCGCACTGGGGCATTGGCATGGATTTGGTCCAGTCGGTAAACACAGTAACGTCTTCTACAGTGGTTCGACAGAACGCACCAGTAGTAGTGACAAACGTGAAGGAAAGGGTTATGTGCTTTTGACATTGGAAGAGGAAGTCTCTGTAGAGCTTAATACTATCCCTTTACGAAAGACACGCGCTTTTACCATTGACACTGAGAAGTTTGAAGAGGAGGTCGCATCACTAGACTTGAGTGAGATAGATGATGCGCTCGTAGAAGTGGTGCTGACCAACTTGACTACTTCGACTTCCATAGACATCACCAACAAAGACATCACTGCCATCTTCGAAAAAGCGCTACATGTCAAAGTGAAGCGTGAGTTCAAAGTCATAGAGGGAGTTAGCAGCCCTGATGACATCGAGTCTCTCTCTTTAGAGTCCTATTTTATAGAGCATATCATCGAGAGTGTAGAAGGTGATGCAGAGCAGGAGAGACTTTCTGCTAAGGCTAAAGCACTCTTTGCGCAGTATGAGGAGGGTGATGATGATTCTCACTAATATCTCTTTAGTCAATTATAAGAAGTACCCCTCCTTTACGCTGACCTTCGATGAAGGCCTGACGGGCATTATCGGGCGAAACGGCAGCGGGAAATCGACTATTTTCGATGCTATTATCTTTGCCCTGTATGGTGAAGTCCGAGGTCAGAAAGAGAACCTAAAAAACGCTAAAGCAGGGCCGAAAGAGAACGTCAGTGTCGCTTTGGAGTTTGAGATAGAGGCTAAGACGTACAGAGTGCTACGCGAGTTAAGAGGGAAGTCACAAGTCGCCAAGGCTTACTTGTATCATGACGACGATGCACTTCTGAGCGAGGGTGTCAAAGAGGTCACAAAAAGCATCTCCAGGTTAGTGGGTATGAACAGAGACGCATTTATGCACACTGTGTTTGCTTCGCAAAAGGAGTTGACGGCGTTGAGCGGTCTGAAGAACGAAGATAGAAAAAAGATCATCCGTAAACTCCTGGGACTGGAGAAGATCGATAAGATCGAACTGGAGATCCGTGCTAGGTTGACAGACCTTAACCGTGACATCAAAAGTTTTGCTGAGATAGTGCTTTTAGACACAGAGGTAAGAGCAGAGCAGGAACGTAAAGAGGCCAAGTCCAAAGAAGCTGAGGTGCTCTCTAAAACGGTCGAAGAGATAGTCAAGCAGTTTGAAGCGAAGTCTAAAGAGGTTGCGAGTCTGGACAAAAGACTCAAAGAACTACAGCGTCTCAAAGATGCCTACGTAAAGCTGGGCAGTGATCTTGACCTGCTAAAAAAGAGTCTGGAGAACCAGAAAGCAAATCTGACTAAGGGTAAAGAGCGACTACAGGCACTACAGTTAAAAAAACAACAGTATGAGAAAGAGAAACCGCTCATCGAAGAGTACAAAGCTATAGAGTCGACAATTGCAGATCTGCAAAAGCTAAAAGAGCTGTTCCTTAAAAAAGAGGGTCTGGAGAGAGAGCAGGTCGCTTTGAGGTCACAGTATGAGACTGAGAGAAAAGAGATAAAGGGACTTGAGAAAAAGATGGAGGTCAAGCCGGGACTACTTAAGGAACAGACGGGTTTGGAAACACAGCTAAATGCTTCTAAGATGATACTCAAAGAGTTAGAGGCAAATGAGAGCCGACTTAACAAAGAGATAGCTGGTTATCAGAGTCTCATCGATGATACTAATAGAAAAGTCTCGCAGATCCAGAACATAGGCAAAGGTTCCAGCTGTCCCACATGTACACGACCATTACTCGATGAGTATGACAATGTCATCGCCGCATTGCAAGGTACTATCACGAAGATACATAGTGAGGAAGTAAGCAAGCGAGAGCTTGAACTGGCAAAAGTCGTTGAAGCCAAGAGAAAAGAGCAGGCGAATAAGACAACCATGGAACAACGTTTACGAGAGCTTGGAAACAGTCTGAGTGTCCTTGGTGCCGATGAGCAGAGACTTCTCCAAAAAGAGCAGGCGTTTAAAAACACAACTGATAGAGGTCTTAGTAACAAGAAGGCGCTTGAAGCACTTGGAGTGCTGAAGTATGATGAAAAAGCATACAGTCATGCGCTTGCGGCAAAGGCAGCGTTAGAACCCAAGTACAAAGAGCTTCTCGGGCTGAGCAAGGTCATAGAGCAGATCCCGACGCTGATGGCTGAGGTAAAGGAGATAGAGGCAAAGATAGTCCAGAGTGAGGCAACGATACTTACGCAGCAAAAAGCCATCTCTGAGCATACCTACGATGCCATAGACCATGCGAAAAAGGGAGAGTCGTATGCGCAGACGCTTAAAGCTAAAGATGAGGTAGCTAAGAAGGAGCGTGAGTCGAGAGTAGCGCTTGAGAAAGTCAAAGGGGAGATAAGCACACTGCTTAGTAAACTGGCAAGAGATGCTGAGCAGAAGAAGCTTCTACAGACAAAACTCGATGATAAAGCCGACTATGAGAAACTAAAACTCTTTATGGGGGAGTTCAAGAACAAGATCAACGCCAAGATCTCCCCACGCATCAGTCAGCTCGCCAGTGAGATGTATGCGACCATCACCAAAGGAAGATACCAGCACATCGAGGTGGACGACGCTTTTGACTTCTTCATCTACGACGACGGCGTCCGCTACGGCATCGACCGTTTCAGCGGAGGAGAAGTCGACCTCGCCAATCTTGTCCTTCGCATCGCCATATCCAAGACTCTTAGTGAGCTCAGTGGCAGTGGCGGAGTCGGGTTCCTGGCTTTTGATGAGGTCTTTGGTTCTCAGGACGAGGAACGACGGCTGGAGATAATGGAAGCTTTTCACACCATCAAAGAGCAGTATCGACAGATATTTCTGATCTCGCATGAGCGTGAGATCAAGGAGATGTTTGAGAGGGTTGTGGAGTTGTGATGGGAGTTGGGTCTATGTGCGAATGTTTGAGTATATTAAATGAGATGATAAAAGGATGAAAGATGACAGCTATAAGAGAGTTTATGAAAGTCAAAGACCATCAGTTACATATTCGACTTCCAGATGATTTTGATTATGAAGAAGTAGAAGTGATCATCATTCCCAAAAGTGAGATAACTGATGATTTCTCATCTTTAGAAGATGAGATAACGAAAGGGATGGACTCAGGTGTTAGCACTAAGACACATGGGCAGATCATTAGTGAACTAAAAAGCAAATATGCATAAAGTCAACTACTCGAATGATGCCGAAAAGGATCTTACTGAAATAGTCGAGTATATCTCACTTGAGTTATAGGAATCACCTGACTTCTAGCTCTCTGAATGAAAAAGGAAACATTTATGTGCAAAGATTTTAAAGTAACTTTAAAAATTGAAAATCTGGATGAAGAATCAAAAAATATTTTTGAGCAAAATTTCAAAGAACTAATTGTAGAGATTAAAAATGTACTAGAACTTGAAATAAACACCTTAGATAGAGTTATATTAACGGAAAATTATAAAAATGAATTAGAGTTATTAAAAGAGGAAGGAATCGATGAAAGTTTTTTAACTTATACAGATAATAGTCTTGGGGTGGGAATTGGAAAATCAATTGATTTTAATGGAAAAGACATTGTAATTTTAAGTGAAACTTTTTTATCTATGTATTCAAATAAGGATACAAATAAATCAATATTTAATATCTTGGCACATGAATTAGCTCATATTGATGATAGAAATAAGAAGAATATACATATCAAAGAATTTTTTATTGAAGAATATGCTAATTATGAAGATAGAACTTTTTACCCTTTAGTAAAAAATTCTTGGAATGAATTTTATGCAAACTATAAAGCTTCTAGCCTATTGACACAATTAAATATAAATCACTGTAATGATACTTTTTTTGGTGCACTAAATGATTTTGACAAAAATATTTTTGATAAAAAATGGTCTTATCAAAATGGACTTATACCTTTATCGGAATTTTTAGATTCTTTCAGAACACATGCTTATTATTTATTTAACCAAGCCTCATATCTTTTAGGTAATATAATAGGAATGAATTATACTTTGGATAAATACTTAGATGAAATGAATTATAGTATCAAAAATACTATAATGGAAGAGATTTTATATGCTATGGAAAGAATCTTTAATAATTTAATTCAAAACTACCCTGATAAATGGAATGGAACAAAAGAGCTTGAAAATTTAAAAATTTGTTTAATAGATTATTATAAAGATATTGGTGTTATTCTTAAAGAAGTCGAAGGACAAAGTTATGTAGATGTAAAATTTTCTAAGTATGGTCATCAAGGGTAACTTATTTGATGATATACATTAGATGAACAGATATATGTCTAACAAATCAGTGGAGCCAATAAATTACTCTACGGTTAATTTATTGGCTCATTTTAACGTTATACACGAAAGATATTTTAATGATAAACAATATAACTATTACTGCAATTGATATCGATGGCAAGGAAAATACATTTTATATAAAAGTCAAAAATGAAAATGGTCTAGATATATTTGTTTATGACAATAAAGATTTGTTAGGAGATTTTTTTGAATTTAAAGTTATCAGAAAAGGTGATGTTTTCAAAGTTCAAAATATGTTTGCACACGATAAAAAGTATAGAAAACAGGGACTACCAGAAGCGTTGATTGAATATGCAAAAAAATATTTTCAAGAACCTATATATTCTAGTTCTACTGTACATATTAGAGATGACTGGCTCAGTGTTGAAGGGAAAAAAGTTTGGGATCGAATGGAAAGTAATGGAAAAGCCATTTTTGATAAACCTAGAAATAGATATATAAGTATCTAGAAAAAGGAGAAAAAGGGGTCAGTCGACACCTATGATCTTCAATAGAACTGCTACCATCAGTAACTAATCCACTTCAATATCAAGCCACTCTCTTTAGTCTCTGTACATTGTGATGGGCATCATACTTTTTATTGTTCTTATAGGAATAGGGGTCAGTCGCCACCTATGATTTCTGATAAAACTGCTACGATCAGTAACTGATGCATCTCAATATCAAGCCACCTTTTTCAATTGATGAGCATTGTAGTTCACATCATACTTTTGATCGTTCTTTATAATGGCCTGAATATCTAAGACAGTCTTTTATCAAGATCTATTTCCTAAAAAGTTAGAATAGCTATACGATAAAGAGGAGATAGAGATGAGCAGGAA
>JADGEC010000218.1 GCA_016744575.1 Sulfurimonadaceae bacterium
ATTTATACTAAAACTAACAATGTGGGCATTTTTTGCTTATATGGTTTTTCTACTAATATTACTCTAAAAAGATAACAATGAAATATTTATTGCGATATATACTAATCAGCTTCATCTTTGTGACTTTATCATTTGCTGAAGAACTGATCTTCGAAAATGATATTGTGAAATTCACTTTAACTCCCACAGCAGTCAATAAAAGTCTTATTGAAAAGAAAACTCAAAAGGAATTGTTTCGTAAAGACCCGGAACATTTCTTTCAAATAAAAAAAGACGATATTATTTACCCAGCAACTAGGGTAGATAGAGAAGATGATCTATTTAAAGTCCATTTTTCTAATTCAGAAGTCACTGCTAAATATAGAATCATCACATACCCTACCTATTTTCTTATTGAACTAGTCGACATTCAAGGAGAAGGGATTCAACAAGTCTTTCTTGGAAAGATCATTCCAAACATTCACAAAAATATCGGCTCCATGCTATCAGTCCGCTGGAATGAAGAGTTTTCTTTATCCTGGATAGGACTAAGCGACAAAGTCCATACAACAAATACCGGAGCAAGTGTCTATCCTGAATATGGGATGATCGGTGAGAAAGTCGCACTTATAGCTGTACCAACACCACAACTTTTGGATGTCATAAAAAAGGTCGAACAAGTCCATGCTCTACCCTCACCTTCTCTTAATGGAAAATGGGCAAAGCAATCAGACGAGGTCAAGCAAAGTTACCTGTTTACTGACCTTACCCAGAATAATGTAGAAGAGACGATCAAATATGCAAAGATGGGAGGATTTAAATATATTCTCATCTACAGTAGCACTTGGGCCTCATCCATTGGTTCCTACCCAATCAACACAAAGAACTTTCCAGATGGTGAAGCAGGACTAAAAGAGACTGTAGACAAGTGTCATAAAGCAGGATTAAAAGTAGGCATGCATATGCTCACAAGCCTAGTCTCAAAATATGATGCACTTGTCGTACCAAGACCAGATCCCCGACTGTTAAAAGATGCTGTAGCTATACTAGCTCATGATCTAGACAAGAACAGCACAAATATCATCTCGCATACATCCCTCAGCCAGTTTCCAAAAGAAGTCGCTCTTTATGGTTCCAAAAATCAAGGTTTTGATATACAGATCGGTGACGAGATAATTCAGTATCAGATCATCGGTGGTTCACAAGAACAGACTTTTTTAAAATGTAAAAGAGGCCATTTAGGAACAAGTAAAGCAAATCATAAAGCAGGTGAACCTATCTTTCATCTATCACAACGCTTTGGAAGCTATCTTGCTGATCTACGCACCAGCCTAAAGGACGATATAGCCAATCGTGTAGCAGGTGTCTTTAATAGATGCGACTTTGATATGATCTATTTTGATGGTGGCGAAGTCAATAATGCAAACGGCCCATTCTGGTATTGGGTCAGTCAACAACAAATGGCTATATGGAAACAGATCGGACATGATGTCTTAGTCCAGGGATCTGGAGCTACGGCATGGACTTGGCATATTCTAACTCGGATGGCTTGTGATGATTATGCCACAGTTGCGCCCAAACAGTTTTTAGAACATCATAAGATAGAGGATAACTGGAAATACTATCAGCGAAACTTTATGCCTGCAGAATTAGGCTGGTGGGGACTTCTCAACAACGAACCTGACTACCCAGCTACGACTTTAGATGACGTAGAGTTCTATACAACACGTATGCTAGCATTAGACTCACCTGTATCTCTCGAAACAAACCTCCAGACTCTAAGATCAAATCATCGTGTAGAAGAGCTACTTAACGTGATAAAAGACTATGAAGACATAAGGTTAAACCATACGATCCCAGCTCCCATACGCAAGCAATTAAGCTCAAAGGAATGGCACCTTATAGATATCGATGGTACACCAGGTCTTCAACCTGTCGAATATCATACTTTATATGATTCCTTTCCTGGAACTGTGCAGATAAATAATCAGTTCGAACAACAACCTCTCACTTTTCGAATGAAAGTCATGCCTAGTCTATCCAAATCAGGAGATTCAAGAAATATCAGATTATTTGATGCCAAAAACAATATAAAACCTTTAGATCTTCCTGACTTAAAAAAACAGGAGATGCCAGGTGCGCTTGCTGAAACAATAAGTCTTGTGGACAAACAAGAAAGTAATAAAAGACCTGATGACTCACTCACTGTCGATGATCTACATGCAGAAAAAACTCTAGATCTGCTCAAGAACAGAGCTTTATTGATCTCACTACATATCGATGGGAATGTGACAGAAGATGAAGATGACCATGCAGTACTTAACATCCAGCTCGAAAATAGTAAAAAACAGTTGAGAGACCACTATATTGATCTTGATTTTATTGGTGAAAAGACATTTATCATACAAGAGCCGACAACAGAAAGGATGTTGTCTGAGT
>JADGEC010000011.1 GCA_016744575.1 Sulfurimonadaceae bacterium
TGTCGAGCGTTTTATACAGAACGACTATTCTGATTTTCGCATCGATATCGTCGATGGGGAGTTTGTAAGCTGTTATGGAAGAAAGGCAAGCGGCCGCGATTGGCGGACTAATGTCACGGCTGGCGGAAGCATCATCATGCGCGAGGCTGACGATGAGGTCATCGATATCGCCAAACGAGCTTCGGCGGCACTGGGCATGGATATCGCTGGAGTAGATATTCTGTACGATACGGAGCGTGAAGAGTATGTGGTACTCGAGGTCAATGGTATCCCCGCATTTGCGACACCAGAGCAAGAAGCGATGGGTCTGGATTTCAATGACAAGAAGATCGAGTTGATCGTAGATATGATCGATAGAAAGACAAAAAAATAAAAAGATCACTGGAGAGATGATGGCAAAGAAAAGATTACCGAAACTGGGACTACTTTATATGGACTATGTCCTTAGATTTTTTGATAAGAGCAACTTTAAAGGGTGGCCGGACCATATAGAGACAGTCGTCTATCACTGGGGGAACGACAAGACTCGTTTCATCAATGAAGTCCGCCGCAAGAACATCGAAGTGCTTGTCGGAAACATCCCGGCGACGGCTTATGAGACCTTTAAAGAGATCTCAGCCGCACTTCCGCATGTGCGTTTCGTCCCTTCTGTAGAGACACAGTACTCAAACAAATCAAAAGAGAACGTGACACTCTTCTGTGAGAAGTATGATATTGATGCGCCTAAGACTGAGATCTTCTATGATATGGCAGAGGGTTATGAGTACCTTAAAACGGCAAAATATCCGAAGATAGTGAAACGAAGTTACGGACCATCGAACTACGGTGGTTACTATGTCCATAAAGTCGATGATGCCAAAGAGGCTAAAGAGCTGTTTGATAAAGAGAAATATGTCCCGATGTACATCCAGGATGCCATCGATCTTAAAGACAGTGGGGACCTTCGCGTCATGCTCATAGGCCACAAGCCAGTCTGTGCGTTCTGGCGTTATTCAGGTACTGGTGAGTGGATCACGAACACCTCACAGGGTGGTTCTATGAGTTATGAGAACGTCCCGATGAACGCACTTGAACTGGCAGTCAAAGCTTCCAAGGCAGCGAAGGCTGAATACTGGGCAAGTGATATCGCTATCGATGCAGAGACTGGTGAAGCGACTATCCTCGAGTGTGCGACAGCATTTGCCGCATTCCCATACATCCGTGACTGGATAGGACAGTACATCATGTGGGACCTCAGTGACGGACGTTTCAGGATGCCACATGTACCTCTCTTCTCATGGGAAGAGCTTGGTAAGATGGATCCTTCTGTACTTCGTACGCTGCGTCACCTTTATTTCGCTAAGTATGAACCTTCAGCAGATGGTGAGTACTGGTTGGCAGATAAAGGGAACTTCGATATGGAGCTGACAGATGAGTCACATCCTGATGATGTACCAGACCCGATCGAGCCTCCTCAAAAAGAGGAAGACCTTCCGGCGATCGTCAAAGAGGCTTTCAGTGAAAGTGAGGAGATCCAGAGTGATATAGAAGAGGATGAGCGCTTTGAGTTCACTACTGTCACATTGACACAGCTTATGACACTGTACGGTATGGATGATGAGACTGCTGTGAAGATCAAAGAACTCATCGACGCAGGTGAAGTAAGTAGCATCGATACGCTTGGTGAGTACGACTTCATCACCGAGCAGCAGCTTCATCAATGGACAGGCTCGTTCCAATAGTATTTTCCCCTTTAAGGATGGAGCTGCTTTTCGCTGCTCTCCTATCCTTACCATCGACCATCTTCATGAGTATCCGAGGTAGATTTTGAGACAACAATATAGTTCCTATCAAGAGTGTGTAGATTTTTTCAGTGCAGCCCAGAAAAGCCATCCCGATCTCTTTCGGGTAGAGACGATCGGCGAGACCTGGGAAAAACGTGATATGTTTGTCGTGACCATCAGTAAAGGCATGAAAGATGCTGATGTCAAACCGGCACTTTTCTATACCGGTACCATCCATGCTAGAGAGTGGATCGGTATCGAGCTTTCCATATCCTTTGCCCAGTATGTGCTTGACCATATCGATTATGATCCGCAGCTTATCAAGATGCTTGAACGTGCGACGTTCTATATGGTCCCTGTGGCTAATCCTGACGGTTACGAGTACTCGCGTAATCACTTCTCGTTTTGGCGAAAGAACCGACGGCAGAACGCTGATGGGACCTTTGGGGTAGATCTAAATCGTAACTTTTCAGTGGGTTTTACACCCAATAAGAACACTTCGTCCAATGTCTACTCCGGACCATCGCCTTTTAGTGAGCCGGAGACCTTGGCACTGAAGAACTATATGGAAGACCATCCCAACATCACCATAGCTCTTGATTACCACTCGCAGGGAAATGTCATCTTCCCGGCACATAATTTCATCCATGAGGATGCACTTGATGCTACCGACCTGAACGCACTCTCTGCCAATATGGCTGAAGAGATCCGCAGGGTCTCGGGACGAGAGTACGGCATACATATGGGAAAACCACCGACACATCTTATCTCCGGAAGTGGACGTGAGTTTTACTACTCCAAGGGAACATTGTCACTTGTCGTCGAGGTCGGTTCACGCAATATCTCTGACTATCAGGAGAACATGACCGAGAACATCAATGAGAACATCCCGGCACTGATGTATGCACTCTCTGAAGCGCCTCATTACAAATCTGATGGTCTAGTACGTGTAGAGGCTTTTATTTCTACTGCTTCAAATGACAAAGAGATAGAATTGAGTTGGGAGTATCCTGAGGATGACTCCATCTACTTTGAGATATACCGCTCAAGAAAACGTAAAGGTTACACGCAGAGTTCTAACCGGGTAGGGATGACTAAATCACATACTTACACTGATCGGCATCTTGATCCTGCGACAGAGTATTACTATTTTATCCGTGCGGTGAACAAAGAGCGTTATATCAAGTCACCGTTCGCCCCTGTGGTAGGTGTCCGGACTCAACCCGCTTATAATATGTTCTCTAGCACGCTCTTCTCCCTTAAAGAGGAGATCGGTTATGTCGGTGAAAAGACACTGAAGAACAAAGATCACTTTGGGAACAACTCGATCTTTGTCGGTATCTCCGAGACAAAGGGAGAGTGTTTCGGGGTGAGCAGTTTCTCACTGGAAAGTGTTCCAGAGAACGCCGTCATCAAGTCGGCTCGTATCTCTTTTTACCCGATGAACCGTGTCGCGGTACAGATAGAGAAGTTTGGTGAGTGGCGTGTGGGTCTGATGGATGAGAGGACTTGTGATACGCTCTTTAGCTATGATGATGTCAAGTCGGCAAAGATCCTTGGCTATATCGGCAGTCCGACACGTGCGAACCAGCTCTCGCAAGGGGTCTGGCGTACTTATGAGTTCTCCAAGCAAGAGCGTGTACTGATGCAGGAGTCTGTGAAACGGCGAAAAGCGGTCTTTCGTATGGAGGGACCAAGAAGTCTACCTCTGGACCGCTCTTCACAGCTTATGCAGTGGGATATTGGCTATGGTGATTACAGTGGAGGCCTGAACTTCCGTCCAAAACTTGAGATCTCTTACACACTTGAAGAGGCCCATCTGGAGTTGCATTCACAGCGTGAGTTCACCATAGCCAAAAAAGGCATAGAAGAGAGTATACTCTCTGCAGGTTACGATCGTGACGGAAGTCGTGTCTATGGTTGTATGGAGTTTGATCTCACACAGATGCCAGACATGGAGATGACCGTGATCTCAGATGCTTATGTCGAGATGACGGTACAGAAGATCGACGCTCTGAAACATCTTCGTTTTCACCTGGAACTGGTCAAGATGAACAGTAGCAGGGAGAAGAGTTACGAAGATGTCAAGGGACGTGAGATCATTGAGCGTATAGGTTATGATGTCAGTGTATCAGACCTAAAGTCAGAGCGCTCACAACGTTTCGTCTTTGATCGTCTGGCAGTCGCTGAGATGGCGCGATCGGTCCAGAAGAACGAGAAGCTTTTGTTTGTCATCTACGCCTCTTCGGAGAAGACTTATAGTAAATTACAATCAGTAGACTGGATGGATGTGAAGCGTCAGGTCCGCCCAAAACTGATCATCGACTACATCAAAAAACGGCAGCATGGTGTAGAGAAGGTCAATAGCCTGCATACCTCTATAGAGAACGGAATGATCCGGCTGGATTGGAAGAACCCTTCTGATGATGCCTTCCGTGGCGTGATCGTAGTGAAAAACCCTTTCCATATCCCATCTTCACCATTTGATGGGATCAAACTCTATGGGGGACCGGACAGCTATACCTATGACAACTTTGGTGATCAGCAGGTACAGAAGTACTATGCAGTCTTTACCTATGATGATGTACCCAACTACTCAGAAGCCGCCTGGGTCGGTCACAACTTGGAGTCATGATGATAGCAGCGCTCATATTTACGATCAGTGCCCTTGTCTTTTTGGTGGCCATGTTAAAGCAGCTTTTTGAGACTAACGCTTTCTTTCGACATCTTGAGCAAGCTCACCCTGAGAAGTTCATTGAACTGGGAAGCCCAAAATGGCACATCCAGTTTGGTGATACGACTTTTCGTGAGGCGATGAAGTACATACGAAGCGGAGAGTTTGAAGCGCTTGATGATGACATCCTCTCACAACACTACCGCTCGATGCGAAATGCAGAGAGATTGGCGTATGTGGTAGCGGTAGTCGCAATAGCAGTAACGATAGTCCAGGCGGTTCAAGACTCTATTTAAAGGTCGACAGATGAAAACACAATGGACACTTCTTCTTATCCCGATGCTTCTTGTAAGTCTACATGCTGGTAACATCGATGAGAAAGATATTGAGAGTCAGATACTTTATAAGGGCTGTAAAGGGTTGCGTTTCAATGCAAACCCCAGGACTTATGATTATGGCATCGTCCTTGGTTTTGTCAAGGGCACAGTGGATGCGTATCGTGAACAGTTAATAGACAGTGGGGCGGAGCTTAAGAAAAAGCGTTCCGCTACAATAGCCAGTATGACTAGGTCTGCCTGTATGGCAGGGATAAAGGACAAATCTGACAATAGGTTTTATGATGTCTTTACACGAGATGTGAAATTTCATATCAGCCAAGAGTTTGATGGTGAGGTCGCTATCTCAAAAAAAAGAGAAAGTACTGCCCCCGGTATAGAGTCTTTTTTTGAGAAGCATTAGTCTATAAGCCTATCGCTTCATCCGCACAGTCACGTCCCAGTGTCTCGTCTCATCAGCTTTTAATGTCATCTTGAACCTGATGCTATGACCATCTGGTCTATCATATTTTTGGTCACTCTTAATAGTAGTCTTACTTCTCGCATTGTCTGTCACACCCGGAAGCGTCATCTCTATACTCTTGGTAGTGTCAGAACGATTGCTAAGCGTATACTCGACGGTACTCTCCGTATAATGCTTATCATCATCACGTTTTTTAAGCTTCTCTTTGGCGATGATATCAAAGTCTGTTCCAAGACGCAGGTTCACCTTCTCCCCCTTGGGAGTATTTGGAAGATGTGTCTCTCCTAGTAAGACAGTGGTCTCATTGACCTGAGAGTAGGTACGTACTGTTCCCTTAGGCAGCGGCATAGAGAATGGCGCAAGTTCGATATAGCGACTAACAGGCTTTTTACGCTCATTTGAGGCATGGAAGGGTGAGTTCATCCGTACTTTATAGTGCCGCTTCACACTGTGCTCTTTTTTATCGATGAACTTTACCTGTGTCTTCTCTCTGTCTGCAACAGTGACTTTGAATGGGATAGAATAGAAGTGGTAGCCTTCATGGGCCTGATGGGCGACAGGGGCAGCTGCGACCATATCCATCTCAGGCATGGCTTTCGAATAAGAACGCATCTGGGAGACACGGTTGATATCACCGGCAAGAAGATGCATCTTGACATCCTCAAAACGTTTACCGGACCGATTGTCGACGGTGATCCATCCGCTAAGGTCTGCCGTATCTTTTCCCAGATCGATGACATAGTCACTTTTCCAGCTGATGCCGGTGATCAGATAATCAAGACTTAATGTTCCCTGGACATCTTTGTCTACATCCACATTCCACATTAGTGATGGTCGCATTATCAGTTCGCTAGGGATAGAGGAGAAGAGGATGTCACTATCTGCGATACCACCACTGATACCCTCATCTGTCTTGATGACAGCGGGATCAGTAGCAAGCAGGGTCCCTTGCTTTAAGACCTGCTTCTCTTTTGGTCCACTTTTGAACTCTACCTCTTTACCGATGTGTGCCTGCAAGATCTTCTTGAGTGTGATCTTGTCGTAACGATACTGCTGTGAGAAGAGTGAGACTGCTTCGGGGAACTGCACATTGACAGAATCAGTCTGCACTGTGGTCGCGACACCAGGATACGTTATGGTCTGTAGCCCTTTTTTTAGTGTAAGACTTTTCTCCTCATGGACAAGACCAAGGTTGGAGTTGTAGATGACTAGCGTAGCATCATCCGTTGTCTGAGAGAGTGTCGAAGCGAAGAGAGAAAGTGTACTCGAAAGTAGGAGAGTGAGTATAAGAGGTGAGTTGGGTCGCATCATGATCCTTTGGTGATGTGGTAGTAGTAAAAGTGTATCAATTCTATGACAACAGACGGAAGTGACTTCGATATAAAAGTTGATTTAACTAGCTTAGAGTACAATTATACCCATGATACGAAAAGTCTTTAGAAAGAACAGATCTACTAGTAAGTTTGATGCCTTTATTGAAAAATATAAGATCCCGAGAGAGTTCTTAAGCATTAACAGAAAGGCAGTCACGCGAGCACTGCTGGTAGGTATCTTTATCGCTTTTATCCCGATGCCGATGCAGATGTTGGCAGTCTTGGCAGTAGTGCCCTTTTTTAAGTTCAACATCCCCATAGCTATCTCCATGGTCTGGTTGAGTAATCCTGTGACTATGCCCTTTATGTATTACGCAGAGTATCTGACTGGGAACTTTCTGTTGATGGCGGATGGGATAGAGACAGTCGAGATGAGTATGGCCTGGTTTCAAGACAATCTCGATGATATTTTCATACCCCTGTATGTAGGTGCGATGTTCTACTCTGTCGTAGTCTCATTCTCAGTCTTCTTCATAGCTAACCGATGTTGGATGTCTTCTGTAAAACGAGAACAAGATGAGAAAAAGAGACGATGGTTTAGACGACGTTAAACACCTCTTTCACTCTAAGACCCATCTGTATTGACTAAACAGTACGGTCTCTAAAACTCTTTCATCGCACGTTCGATATCGCGTTTCATATCTTTCTCTTTGAGATCATGACGCTTATCATGCTGCTTTTTACCTTTAGCAAGACCTATCTGGACCTTGACGAAGTTCTTGCGGTTGAAATAAAGCGATAAGGGAACGACCGTCAGGCCATCTTTTTCGACAGCGATTCGAAGCTTCTCTATCTCTTTACGTTTTAACAGCAGTTTACGGCTTCCCCGCTCTTCATGCCCGTAGTAGTGATGCGTAGTGCTCAACAGGCCGATATGTGCGTTGAACAAAAAGGCTTCGTCTTGTACAAAACGGACAAAACTGTCTTTAAGATTGACCCGTCCGGCACGTATGGATTTGACTTCACTACCTTGCAGTACCAGACCCGCCTCAAACTTCTCAAGGATGGCAAAGTCATGATAGGCTTTTTTATTTTTGGCAATTGTCTCACCCATTAAGATACCCTCCCATTTATATATGCTGCAATGATACTGTAATGTGCCATAATCAAGTATGTAGACACCTATAATACTATTTACTGAAGCGAACGATCATTGGATGACAAAGGTTTGAGACAAGCAGCCCTAGAGCACAAACAGTGCGAGGGCCTGCTGCCGAGGCAAACTTAGCGTTAGCGCGTAGTCAAACGGAACTGGCACTAAATGCCGATACCTCCGTCGCTAAAGCGTAAGAGGGGTACTTGTTCGTTTGGCGTCTTGAGCTTGCTTAGAAGAGTATGAGACTTCTCTCAATAAACCAGTAGGACGCAGTGATGCCAATAAGATATATGGTCGATGTCCGTATGGTGGCTTGATGTCTTGCAACGCTATTTTTCAGCACGTGTATCAGTGCCAGGACGGTAAAGATAAAGAGCAGCTGCCCCAGCTCCACACCCAGATTAAAAAAGAGCAGGGCTAAGGCGATGTTCTCTTCGGGCAGACCGACCTCAGAGAGCGCACTGGCAAATCCCAGACCATGTAAAAGACCAAAGATAAAGGCTAGCATCCATGGATAGGTATAGGTCCATGATCCACGTGCTTTGCCAAGTAGGAGTTCGCGTGCTAAAAAGATGATGCTTAATGCTATCATTGCCTCGATGTAGATAACGGAGAACTCTACTGCCCCAACAGCTGCCAGTCCCAAAGTGATAGAGTGTGCCACAGTAAAGGCAGTGATGGTCTGGACCAGTACTTTGAGACCTGAGACCAGTAGTAAAAGAGCCAGTACAAACAGAAGATGATCTATACCCAGTAGGATATGCTCGACACCCAGCCAGAGGTAAGCTGAAGTAGGGCCTCTGCTATCATCGGTGATCGTTATGCGTACATGAGGATCTGATGCGGTGATGAGTCTGTTCATACTGTTGCCATCACTGTCCTCAAAACTAAAGACCACCCCTTTATCGCTCTCAAGCAGGTCAGTGACCCAGAGGCTTTGGCCATCGATCCCCTGCGCGGAACACCATAGAAGTCTTTTGGAGATAGTAAAGCGCTGCTCTTGATATGTCGAAAGGGGTAAGATGTCTTCACATACTCGGGGGAGTTCCAGTCTAAGATCGTCACTGTCAATATCTTCAGAGGGTTTTTTGAGTCTCATCTCTACAGTAAGATCACTGTTCTCTTTTAGTTCAAGATAAGAGAGTGCACTCTGATGGGCATCAGCTGAAGTCGAGAGCAGTAGTGACAGGAGAAAAAGATAGAAAAATTCCTTATAGGGCATAGCTACTCTTTGACCACTTTATACTTGGCAGCCATCTCTTCTTTTTGTCTCTCATAGGCGGCTCTCTTGGCTGCGTAACTATAGTCATAGGCTACCATCTTTTTTACCTCTTCAAAGCTGATGACCTTGCCACCGCTTCGTTCAGTGATATAGATGAGATGGATACCCTTTGATGAGATGAGGTAGTCGTGCCACTCGCCTCTTTTTAGTCTGAGGAGCTGCTTATAGAGACTTTTGCCAAATAGTCTGGAGATCTCTTCTTCGTCCGCGCTTGTCAGATGACGAGGTGTGAAGTCATCACCGTAAGCATCGATATCTTCCGCTTTGACCTTGTCTTGACGTAGCAAGAGCAACATGCTCTTAGCCTTTTGGATGGGCTCCTGATGCTCCATCGAGATAAAGAGATGAGAGAACGAGATCTCTCCTCCGTGACGGTAGTCATCAAGGTTCGCATCATAATAAGTCCGTAGAGTCTGCTCATCGACCTTAGATCCGAGTCTGTTCTCTTCGAAAAGTAGCCTGGCCTTGGAGAGTACTCTTTCATAGATGACACTGTCATCTTTATGCAGACCCATGGCTAATGCCTCTTCAAAGAGCATCTCGTCTTGTACTCTTTTGGCGATCACACTTTCGAGTTCAGCTTGCGTCGGGGCTCGTCCCCAAGACTCTTCCCATGCTACCTGAAGGGGTTTGGTGGTGACAGTGATGACTTCTCCCTCATCCTTAGCACTGCTAAAAAAGAGTTGTGCTAGATAGATGAGAAAGGCGATCAAGAGAAAGTGGGTCAAGGGCTCTTTTATAAGGTTCTTCAATGGGCTGTTCTCCAGCAGGGTGGTGTTATAAGATCATAACACAAAGATCATGAATAGAGGCACAGGGATAAATAATAGAATAAAACTATTTATATTATAAAATATGGTATAATGTTTTTTCCAAAAACTTTCCCCTATTTTTGATGCCAGAGAGATGGTATGAAAGATCGGTAATAAAAAACAATACAGAGAGGTCGATGATGGTCCTAAAAAGATATTTCAAAGTAGTAGCGACAGCAGTGTTCATACTTATGTTCACTGCCTGTGGCGGCGGTTCAAGTAGTAGTGATAAGAAAGAGGGTCCTGTTGAAGTGACGCAACAAGACTTCCAGACTTCGACCTACATCTATAAAGGAAACTTTGTTGAAGTGGCAAGTCATGCTTATAAGAGAGTCACTGATGAAAGCTTCACCCGATCTGACATGATAGTCTCGCTTCCTGGCGATGAGACATCTGAGCTCATCACACCTTCACTCTATAATATTAGAGCTATCTCGACTGAGAATGGTCTACGGAAGATCATTGTCCAAAACCATCTAAACACGCTGGAAGTCAAGATGGTCGATAAAGAGAACGTGAACATCCTGCTCAAATCGCAAAGTTTCACCGTAGATCGCAAGATGCCACTTGATGATCTTGTCGCTGTATTGTCGGAGGAGGGATGATGAAAAAGTTATTAAGCACCATATTCGTATTAGCCATAAGTGCAGACTTCCTCCTGGCCGCGACTATTCAGACAGCGAAAGCAAGTTATGCAAATGGGGAGCCCATCGTCGTAGAAGTATCTGGTATTCCTACTCCTACGAACTGTGATCCAGTCAACCCGGCAACGGGTAATGATTGTAACTGGGTCGGGCTTTTTGGTGCTTATGATGAGAGTCAAGCACAAAATCTGTTAGCATATCAATATATCTCGACGACTCCAAGTGATAGTCTAACCTTTACCGGACTCGATGATGCGATGGAGTATGAAGCGAGGCTTTTTTTCAATAATGATTATGTGGAACAGGGTTTCTACAACTTCCCAGTCATTTCTACAGAGCCGGAGATCGAAGTCAAGACGATCAAAGAACAGTATGAGGTCAATGAGCCGATAACGGTCTCTGTATCGGGCCTGCCTGGTAACAGTGATGATTGGCTGGGTCTTTTCTATGCTTTTGATGAGAGTCAGTCACAGCATCTGCTTCAGAAGATCGAGACTGGTGGTAAAAAAGATGGGAACTTCACTTTTTCTGCTGGTCTGAACGAAGCGCACTTCTTTGAGGTGAGGGCTTTTTCCAAAGGTACTTTCAACGAAGAGGACTATTACCCTTTTGAAGTGATCACTGCGGTACATCCGGTGACAGCATGTGATGTCCTACAAAACCCTAGTTTTGAGACGGACACTAATGCCTGGACAGTCTATGGGACCAACAGTCTCATCAATGGCGGATACAATAGTACCAAAGCGTTAAGCATCAAAAATGGTGGTCTTGATCAGTTGTCACAAGAGATCACGGCTGTAGATACCTATCAGTTCAATGGTCACTATAAGACGGTAGGCAAGACTGATGGTATCTGGCTGGGCATGGTCTTTTATGACAGCGACAAAGAACTTATCTTGGAAAGATCCTTTTTTCTGAACGATGTAGATACCTATACGCCATTCATCTTGAATGCGACGACTACAGCAGAGACAAAATATATCGAGACATGGGTATGGTCTTCGTCTGAGCAGAACAGCGGGACTCTTATACTTGATGAACTGCACCTAAGTAGTTCGAGTTGTTATACCCATACTGTAGCGTCCTCACTACCGCCAGAAGGTCTAAGTGTCGATGAAGTACCGCAGTTCGTCGTCTTAGGTTTTGATGATAATACACAAGCTGATGGGATCGATTGGGTCATCGATCTTTTTAATACAAAGAGCAATAGTGATGGGTCTGATGCACGGGTGAGTTTCTATCTCAATACCTCTGGCCTTCATGCGGATGATGCTGATGGAGCCGCTCTTTTAGCATCCATGCAGAGACTAAAAAATACGACACATGAGATGGGAAATCATACAGATAACCATCTAAGGTATCTCTATCAAGGTAATGAAGAGGTGTTTTTTCAGACGCTTAGTACACTTGGTCATGAGACTTGGGACGAACGAATACAGGCAGCCAGCACTGATCTCATCGGGTTAGTAGGACTGGTACAAAACGATATCCAGGGCTTTAGAGCTCCTTATCTACGCTATAACGCCGAGTCTATGAACGTCATCAAAGAGAAAGGCTTTCTTTATGACTGTTCCATAGAAGAGGGATATGCACCTGAGTTTGATGGTACGAACTTTAGATGGCCTTATGAACTAGATGAAGGCTCTCCGGGTCATGATGAGAGTTGGTATGGAAATGGTAATAATGCTCAAAGAGTAGATATCAAGACGACTCAAGGATTATGGGAGCTTCCCAATTATGTGCTTATGGTCCCTAAAGATAGTGAGACAAGTGCTTACGGTATCACAACAGGGTTTTGGAATAGATTGTTGACCAATATGCCTTATCTCGAAGACCATAAAGTGACAGGACTCGATTATAACCTTTGGACGATCGGTAAGATCAATAAAGCGGAGATGCTTGGACTCTTGAAATATAACCTGGACCTGAGACTTTCTGGAAACAGAGCGCCATTCATGTTTGGTACACATTCACAATATTATACGCAGGCATGGGCAGATGAGAACGTTCCAAATGCGACTTTAGTAGAGATGAAAGAAGCGATCAGTTCATTTGTGGACTATGCTCTTTCAAAAGAAGTAGTCCGTATGAGTACGGGAGTCGACATCATCGAGTGGTGTAAAGATCCGCAACCGTTACCATAATAGGTGTTAGAGTGATGGATGTGACTGAGAAGAAGTGCTAAATAGTCCTAATGTAATTGTTACTTTTGGACGATTATGTTGAGGTATGATCACATATATTTGAAAGAGATGGACTTGGTGTATAGATGCTTTTAAAAATGGTGGATGGAGAGTGATGCGACATAAAGTCTCTAAGATAAATGTTCTGGAACTTTTTGAGTTTGTTCGCGAAGAGTTAGAAGGGAACAATCTCGATGAGGATGTCTGGAAAAAGGCGATGGCTGAGAGTGGTCAGGTAGAGGCCATAGCCAGAGACAGATATAAATCGATCCGTATCAAGCAGTTAAAAAATGCACTTAGTCTTGAAGGTGAACAGCCGCAATCTTCTGAGACAGAAGAGGATCCAAGTCCACTGGAAGATCTGGTCATCGAGACTGCATCAAATGGACCCGAGAAGGGGCGCTTCCATCTACTCTGTCTGATCGTAGCAGGCTTTTTGATACCTTTATTAGTCATAGCTGTTACCGCTTGGTCCTTCTATTATACTGATGATGAGTTGGAGATAGTAACGAATAGCAGCGGACTTCAAGCTAGTACCGTAGTGACACAGAGTACAGAGGACCCAAAGAGTGTAGACGTCGCAGAGCGCCTTGATGCGCAGGTTGCCTCTACTCCAGATATTGAAGAAGAGACTCTAACGCTAGTCGACGATGCAGAACTCTCCACTATAATCGAAAAGGAGTTCATCGCCGAGGAGATGGCTGAGCCTATTGCAGAGACAGAGTCCTGGATGCTGACCGTCCGGCCAGAGCCAGTCGATGCAGTAGTACAGATCGTCAATATCCAACCCCAATACAGCGATGGGATGCGGCTTCCTGGTGGGGCATACCGTATCAAGGTCTCAAAAGAGGGTCATATCGGTAAGGATGTCTGGATGCATCTCGATAAAGACCTGATCTATACTGTGACATTGTCTCCTGAAGCGCATGTCGTCAAGACGTCGCCAGCGATGTTTGAATTGACGATACGTACCAATCCTGAGGGTTCTCAGGTGGGGATCATCAACAGCGATCGTGACTATCATGATGGGATGCTTTTACGCGGTGGAGAGTACCAGATCTATGTGGCGAAAGAGGGTTATGAGAGCATGGAGAAGAGTGTCACACTAAGAGCAAATACGATCTTCAGTGCAGAGGTGTTCACCCTACAGAAGCCTCAGCAGGTGTTTATCGGTAGTGAACCGCTGAAGTTTGCTGAGGCTTCTGTCGAATGTACCGAGAGAGGCTTGCGCGTCCCCACTTTTGATGAGCTTGATGGTCTTATCCGCTCAGGGAGCATCGCTTCGCATAAGGATGGCTGGTTCTGGACATCTGAACGTTCGGGTATGATCACTTACCGGGTCATACAGAACAATGTAGAGAGTCTGACGATGCGGACAGATCTTACACAGTACTATTTTGTCCACTGTGTCCAATAGTATGAAGATAGACTATGCGAAGGAGCCTCTTATCAAACAAAAAAGTATGAGATGGCTGTTTGTGATGCTCTTACTTCCTCTTCTCTTATCAGCATCTATCATCAGCCATGGAGAGGCTGTCAAGTTGGCGAGAGAAGGCGATATAGACGCTTCTCTGGCGATGTTTGATCAGCTCCGTCAGAAGTCTCCAGACAATAGTGTACTTCTTTATGATCAGGCCGTAGTCCACAGTTGGGCAGGACAAGATAGCGAAGTCACTGAACTGGCTAAAGATATCGATCCTCTCAAGGCTCCCGATTATGTCATCAAGACCATCGCCAAATCAGCTAGAAACCTGCAACAGTACAAAGTGGCTGCCAGCTTTTATGACCTTGGGGTCACACGTTTTCCTGACAACCCTCATTTTTATATAGGCCTGGGATATGTCTATGCTGATCAGAAAAGAGATGCCGATGCCAAGGCGATCTTTGCAAAAGCAAAAAAACGCTTTCCCGATAATATGGACATCCCTTTCGAAGAGGCCAATATGTATGAAGAGCATAGCAACTATTTTGACGCTATGCTTACCTACCAGGAGTTGACGAAATACCCTGAAGTCCATGATAAAAGTGTCAAAAGGCTCGTCCCAGTCCTGAAACGTCTGGGTATGCCTTTTGTCGCACAAGAGTATGTCGATGAGAACCCGACACTTTTCTCAAAAGATGATGCGATGAGTATTGCCAGTGACCAGGTCGCTTATAGGGTCCGCTGGGATAAAGAGGGTTTCACTGATCAAAAAGACTATGCACAACTCGAAAGTACACTCGCGGAGATCGAGACAGATATAGCGATGTTCTCAGAGAAGGGTGAGAAAAAGTATCAGGACCGAAAGTTCCTGCAGCTTAATTTTGACAAGATCATTGCCCTGAACATTCTGGAGAAAAAAGAGGAAGTAGTCGCCCTTTATGAGTCCTTACTAGCTAAAGAGGTCACGGTGCCTCTTTATGTACAGACCGATGTCGCAGACGCTTATTTGGCACTTAAGAAGCCAGAGGTCGCACAGCGGCTTTTAGAAGAGGTCGTCGCTGAGAACCCTCGTGACTTTAAAAGTAAAGTACTTCTTTTCTACGCGTATAGTGATGGTCATGAGATGTATGATGCAGCGGCTCTTGCCCGAACTATGGACAGAGAAGAGCCATTTTCCATCGCTGGGGAAAGGAACGAGCGAAAGGTAGACACGCACCTTATCTCTATTCTCGCTACTGAGTATGCAGGCTACCTTCAGGATGCGCAAGATAGTTTGGAGAAGGTCGTGGCCAATGCACCTGGAAATAGCAGTCTAAGGACAGAACTTGCCAATAATCACTACTACCGGGGCTGGAACGACAAAGCTCTTGAGCAGTTCCAGATAGTCCTAAACCGTTCACCAGACGACTTCTATGCCGCATCAGGCAAGATCGGTGTCCTGATAGGCCAAAATAGGTATGAAGAGGCTAAAGCTGCTTTGGACGAACTCGCTGAAAAGAACCCTAAGCAGCAGTTCGCATTAAATAGACTTAAAGAAGGCTATGAAGAGGACCGTAATGCTCGTTTTTACATCGAGAACTCTTTAGGACAGGACCCGGGACAGTTCAGTCAGTCAAATAACCAATCTTACAATGTTCAGGGTTACCTCTATACCCCGCTCATCGACGATAACTGGCGAGGTTTTGTCTATACCCAGATCTCCAACAGCGAGTACGGTCATTCTAGAAACTTTACTAACAGACGTTATGGGGCAGGAGTCAATTACCGCGATGAGGACTTTGATGTCAACTTCCGTCTGGCTTACAACACTACAGGCGTAGAAGAACTCACTTACGGGCTCGATGGCAGCTATCGTATCAATGATGAGCTCTCGTTCTATGCACGTTATGAGAAGTTCAGTGCCGACACACCACTGCGTGCCATCGCTCGTGGGATCACAGCGGACAGTGCTATGGGTGGTGTCACCTATCGGGTCAATGAGTCTAGAGAGAGTAGTCTGGAGTATGTCTCCATGGATTTTGAGGATGACAATCATCGACAGTACCTTGGCTTCAGACACTTTGAGAAGCTGATACATGGTCCCTACTACAATCTCGACACGTACACATATTTGAACGGTTCGAGGAACACTAAAAAGAGGGCCCTCTACTATAATCCTAAAAAGGATGCACAAGCCGGAGTAAAAGCAAACAATGTCTGGCAGCTCTTTCACTATCAGGACATCGCGCTTCAGCAGATCATTGGTGCAGAGTACGGGACACATTATGAAGATAGGTTTGGGTCCAAGTGGGTCGGAGCGCTGAGTATCGAGCAGCAGTGGCAGCTGGGCAAGGATTATGGTCTTGGTTACGGTTATACACGAAGACGAGGGACCTTTGATGGTCATATTGAGTACGGAAATCAGTTCTATATGAACTTAAATGGAAGGTTCTAAGATGGACCGTTTTTTGAAAGTGTTCTTGTTGGCATCGCTTTTTGTCTCTGTGGTAAACGCAGAGGTAAAGCTGGGTGATAAAAACAGTTTTATTTCGCTGTGTTACCATAATGTAGCCGACAAGATGACAGACAAGTCGATCATGACGGTGACTACTGATCAGCTTATCTCTCATTTCAAGTGGCTGAAGCAGAATGACTATCACCCGGTAAGTATTGATGATATCCTTCAGGCAAAAGAGGGAAAAAAAGATCTTCCCAAGAATGCTGTGCTGCTTACCTTTGATGATGGCTATAAAAGCTTCTATACGAGGATCTATCCACTACTTAAGATCTACGGTTTTCCTGCCGTCTTTGGATTGGTCAGCAACTGGCAGGAGATCGCGATGGATGGGATGTTCGACTATGGTGGAAAACCAAAACCCAGAGAGATGTTATTAAGCTGGGATGAGGTCAGGGAGATGGTGGACTCTGGTCTGGTAGAGATCACCTCACACAGTTATGATGCGCATAAAGGAGTCCCTTCAAACCCTCAGGGTAACAGTGCCGCATTTTACACTACTCTTATCTATGATAAAAACAGCACGACGTATGAATCCGAGACGGACTATACTAAAAGAGTATCAGAAGACCTGAGACGCTCGACAGATGTACTTAATAAGCACCTTGGCGTACGTCCCAGAGCTATTGTCTGGCCGTATGGAGCCTATAATCGTCTGACCTCAGAGATGGCTGCCGAATACGGTATGCCTATTGCCCTTACCCTTAATATGGGTGTAAACGGTCTAGATGACTTAGGCCATATCAAAAGGACGCTTGTCCCTCATGATGTGAAATTCGAGCACTTCTTCTACAGTCTTAAGCATGATCCTATGTATGCGAAAAGGGCGATGTTCATCAACCTCGATCAGGTCTATAACCCTGACCCAAAGATAGAGGAGAAGAACTTAGGAAAGGTGATCGAGAGAGTCAAGAGATATGGCATCACGGAGGTCTATATGAAAGGTTATTCTGATGCTGATTATAATGGGCTTGCTGATGCACTTTACTTCCCTAATCCACACATGCCTATGCGTTCAGATCTCTTGAACCGTGCAGCATGGCAGACCTATACAAGGTCAGGACTTTTGAACATCTATGTGTGGATGCCTGTCGATGGCTTTGAGATCAAGGGAAAGAAGACCTCGATCTACGATGATCATGACAGGTCTGTCATCAAGGACATCTATAAGCATATGGGCATGCAGGCATTCTTTAAAGGGGTCTTGTTTGATAACACACTCTTTAAAGATGACATGATCGAGAGTGTAGACTATAGTGTTGATTTCACTAAAGAGTTGACTCGACAAGCGGAGATGTATAGTGGTCTATTGGAGACCGTACGAGTCCTCAACCCCTCTGTAGTCTTGAGAGAAGATAATAGTACTTCACAAAGTGATAGCTATTCGAAAGCTTTGGACGCCTATGATCATACTGTCATCAAAGCTTTTGCCTATACACCAAAAGCAAAAGAGTCGCAAAGATGGTTGGAAGGTCTGGTGCAAAAGGTCTCTGAGAACCCTGATGGTCTAAAAAGGAGTACTTTTATGTTGCCAAGTATGTATGCCGATGCTAAACAGAGCCGCCGCATCGACACAGATAGACTCATCGATCAGATGAAGTATCTGGAGTTAAACAGAGCAACGAACTTTGGCTATTATCCGGATGATTACCTTAACGATCATCCAAAGTCGAGTGAGATACGAAAAGTCTTCTCGCTAGAGACATTTCCCTATAAGGTCCGATGATGGAGACTACAGTAGAGGTCTTTTTAGCTTTCTGGGCAGGGATGTCGATGTTTGTCTACTCCTACCCTTTGCTGATGTCCTTTATCTGGATATTTGGTGCGATCGTCTACTATTTTAAATGGGAACGTGATGAGGTCGATGCCAATCCTCCACCGATGAAAGCAAACCCGCTAGTCACTATCATCGTGCCTTGCTACAATGAGTCAGACAATATCATCGAAGTCATCGATCATCTAGACAGGTTGAACTATCAAAACACAGAGATCATCGCAGTCAATGATGGCAGTAAGGACGATACGGCAGAGATCTTGAAAGGATTGCTCAAAAAATACTCCAAGCTTCGTGTCATCGATTTTGTCAAGAACCAGGGTAAGGCTACGGGTCTGAACATGGCTGCTCTCACGGCTAAGGGTGAGTATCTTATCTGCATCGATGGTGACTCACTGCTGGGCAAGAACGCTATCAACTGGATGATAAGGCACTTCATCGACTCCCCCCGCTTAGGGGCTATCACCGGAAACCCGCATGTCAGAAACCGTTCGACTATCCTGGGCATGCTTCAAGTCGGTGAGTTCTCGGCTATTGTCGGACTTATTAAAAGAGCGCAGAGTGTCTACGGCAGGATCTTTGCCGTGTCAGGTGTCGTGACAGCATTTAGAAAGTCTGCTGTCGTAGATGTCGGTTTTTGGAGTACGAACATGATCACCGAAGACATAGATATCTGCTGGAGACTGCAGGTAAAACATTGGAAGGTCATCTTTGAACCGCATGCGACGAGTTGGATACTGATGCCAGAGACACTTAGCGGTCTGTGGAAACAGCGAGTTCGATGGGCTCAGGGCGGTTCTGAGGTGCTTTTGCAGTACTACAATATCTTTAAATACAAAGATCAGGTACGCATGTGGCCTATCTTCTTTGAATATCTCATCAGTATCATCTGGGCTTATTCAGTCTTTATAGTCACCATCGTGCTTATTGTAGGTACTCTTTTGGGTCTGCCACTCGATCTTGCGCAGTTAGCTGTCAATGGCTCACTTCTCTCGCTGGTGTTCATGTTGCAGTTCCTCATCAGTTTCTATATGAGTTCGAAATACGAGAAGGGTCTGGCTAAGTATTACTTCTGGTTGATCTGGTACCCCATCGCCTACTGGATGATAATAGCTGGGACCTCGGTCGCAGGTTCTATCAAAGCATTCAATAGAAAAGAGGAAAAAGCAGTCTGGGATAGTCCGGACAGGGGGATCTAGATGCAGCGTGATTCCTACATCTTCAAAAACAGACGAAACAGCTGTTATATGATCAGAGATCTCTACATCACGTTTTTGCTGTGGATACTTTGGCTTCTTCTACTCTATCCACTGGCCAGTATCCTGATCTGGAGGTTCTTCGGTGTGAACATAGCATACGGCCTCTCCAGTGAGAGGGCTGATGCAGCCTTCCAGACACTTTCGGATTTCATTCTCGTAAATGGTAGTATTGTGCTGGCATTGATCATTACTTATGGATTGTGGTCACTTTACAATGACATGCGATACAGCGGTAATAAGAATAGAAGAAAGAACAGACCTATCGATCCTTTACCCTTTTTTGTGGCAAAGACATCACATAAGAGCTCAGAACTACTTCTGCTCAATCAGAACCTGCGTTATCTACAGGTCGATCATGTCGATAAGCACTCTATATCAGATCTGAAGAGTCATGCTACACTCGATCAAACGATCATTGACCAGGGTATCAAAGCAAAGACTATCCTTTTTAATGATGACTGGGAACAGGTCCGAAAAAGTTCTGATTTTGGCTATGAGTATAGTCGGAAAGTAGGAAAGACCTGTCTGTTAAAGTCTCAACATGCTGATGATGAACATAGTGATATCCCTACGGCGCTGTTTAATATCAATCAAAAAGAGAACTCCTGATGCCGTATCTTAACACTGTGGACCTCTTAGTCGGTCATAATGCTGATTCACGTTAAAGAGGCATGCTTGGGGAATAGGAGAAAAAGATGAAAGCACTTATCTCACTCTTGATAGGGATGTTGATAGGGACGGTATTATTAAAGCCCTCAACACTGTATGCGGAGTATGAGAACGAACTTATAGTCAGGACAGTGACTAATCTCAAGACACTTGATGATGTGAACACGCTTGTCTCACTTTGTCAGCAAAATGATATCGCTATCATCTCCGTGGCATTCAAACAGGATGAAGATGATGAGATCCGTTCCGGTGAAGTCTTTTATCCTAGTAGTATCGCTCCCATCGCTGAGGGTTATGAAGAGATAGATATCTTAAAAGTATTGATAGATAAAGCGCATAAAAAAGATATCAAGGTCAACGCATGGATACCGCAGTTTCACGATCAGGTCGCTTATGCGAAAGACCCTGAGTGGGGCATGATGACGTACCATGAGGGGAAGACAGTCTCTGTCCATGAGAAGAACTCAGAGTATTTTGTGAACCCTTTGCATGAGGATGTCCAGGCGTATGAGCTCTCTATCATCGAAGAGGTCGTCTCTATGTATGACGTCGATGCCGTCGTATTGGATTGGATCCGTTTTGATGGCTTCAACATGGACCTGAGCGACTACACGCGAAAAAAGTATAAGTATCTCTATGGTTACGATCCCATCCTCATAGACTTTTCAAAAGAGAACATACTAAGAGCAGAGTGGAATGACTTTCGGACTGATGTGATAGCTGAGTATATCAAAGAGGTCCGTAAGCGTATCGAAGCGATCAAGCCAAGTCTGGACATTGGTGTCTATACCCTCTCTCCTGCATGGCATGAAGTAGGACAGGACCCAGAAAAGTTCCATGAAGACATCGATTTTATCTCTCCTATGAGTTATTATGATGATTGGGGTTATCCGATAGACTGGATATATGGTCCGAGAAGTGATTCTATTTTGTTGATGACAGATGATAAAGTAGAAGATACGGCTATCGTACCTGTATTTGATACGAACTGGAAAGATGAGATCTATCAAGACATCTTTAAAAACCTCAAGAAGAGCTATCCAGACATTGAACGACTCTCCTGGTTCGAATATGGTAAATGGAGTGAGGAAAGTATAAAGCGGATCTCTGCTCTTAAAGATCTGGAGTAGGTCGTCTCTAATAGTACTATGAAGGTTCTTTTAGTCTGAAAAAACTGCTACCGCTTCCGGAGAAGAACCACCCGTCTTGAATATGCTTCTCTAGTTGGGGGTAGAGTGTGACAGCTGGCCTAAAGAGGTCATTGGCCCGCTCCATATCATAGTGTTCAAGAACGTCGCTTGAATCCATCCCCGCAAGTATTTCTGCCTCTTCTGTGGAAAGCTCCTTATAGAACTCTTGACGAAAGCGTTTATAGACAGCAGGAGTGCTGATCTCGACGGCAGGGGTATTGATCTGTAGTGATAGCGGTCTCTCATCATAAGCTTCGACGATCTCACCTATCCCGGAGACATTGGCGGAAGGGAAGCCATGGATAAAGAAGGGGACATCAGCACCTACAGCGCTTCCTATCTTTGAGAGCTCATCAGTAGTGAGACCAAGACCTAGATGTTCATCGCACATCTTCAGATAGGTCGCTGCGTCACTGCTCCCACCGCCCAGACCGGCAAAAGCGGGGATCTGTTTTTCGACCTGTACCGCATGGCTTCGCATCAGCGCTCTCAATGCATCAGAGTCGGTCGCTTCTAAAAGTGAAAGGTACGCCTTATAGATAGTGTTCTGTTCGACACTGCAGGAGAAGTCCCCATGTATGGCGAAGGCAGGCTCCTCTTTTGGCACGAAGGTCAAGGTGTCATAGAGCTCTTCTACGAGCATGAAACGTGAGAGAAGGGTGTGGTATCCATCACGTTTTCCTGTGATCTTTAAAAAGATGTTTACTTTGGCGGGAGCACGGTATGATCGCATATATTACTACCGTTTAAAGGTGTTGTGAAACTCATCGAGCAACGTGTCATCAATAGCAAGCGCAGCATCTTTATTAGCATCTTCGACAGCCTTTATGAGCTCTGAACGTAAGATGGTGATATCAGATGGTGCATCTATGCCGAGCTTTACCACACCTTTATCGATTGCGATGACCTTGATGGTGATGTTATCACCGATGACGATGGACTCCTCTTCTTTACGTGCCAGGATCAGCATATCTCTACCTTGTTAAGAACATATTTTACTTGGTCTTCAAAGATCTCGATGATCGAGATCGTCAACGTATTGTCTATCCAGTACTGGCCATCGACTTTTGTCTCAAAGTCATCCACACGTAACTTCTTCCCATAGAAGATGTTCTCCTGATCGCCGAGATAAGTGTTACGTGGGATGTTAAGTGAACTTCTGACATCCAGTGCATTTTCGTTATTATAGCGAAACTGTCCCTCGCTCAGGCGTTCGAGTGCGCTTAGTGCACCATAGCGGATATCCAGATGATCACAGATAAGTCTTCCCAAAGAACGGATATAGGTACCCTCTGAGACGGTTGCTTCAAAGGTGACAAATGGGTGGCAGTAGTGGAGCATCTTGATGGAGTGGATAGTCGAATGGATGATGTTTAGTTTGAACTCTTTACCCTCACGGGCAAGATCATAAGCTCGACGACCATTGATCCGTTTTGCACTGAAGATAGGTGGATGGTAGCTGAGCTCTCCCTGTAGTGAGACTACAGCATCGCGAACGCTCTGCTCGTCGATCTCAGGGAGGGCATCTATCTGTTTGACCGCTTCGATATCCAGGGTATCAGAATCCGCCCCAAGCCACAGCGTAGCACGATAGCTTTTTGGTGTCTTGTTTAAGAAACGAAAGAGTCGGGTATAGTTACCTAATGCGACGATGAGAACCCCTTTTGCAAAGGGGTCAAGTGTACCGGAGTAACCTGCTTTCTTTATTCCGTATTTACGTTTTATCCGGCTAAGAAAACGGTTGGAACTCATCCCGGTCGGTTTGTTGGCGACAAATAATCTATTCAATTCTACTCTCTATATAGGTTCTGGTCTTAAGGGCACCTCTGATGATATACAGGGTTATTAGAGGTGCCCTTTTAGGATCACTGCCTGATGAAGGCAGTATCTATCTAAAGCTTTTCAACGAAAGAGGCGAGTATCTCCCGCTTGTTCCCACCGAAGTTGATGGAGAGCTTGAACTCGCGACCGGATTTACTGACCCCGATGACGCGTCCCGCCCCGAAGATCTTATGGCGGACGAGGTCCCCTTTTTTAAAGGCTGTGTTCTTCTCTACTATCAGAGACCCTTTGGCCAGTCCGGCTTCATTGAAGAAACGGCTCTTCTGTAGATCGGTACGTCGACCTTTATAGAAACGGCTCTCCACATGCGATAGTGACAGGCTTTCTCGTGCACGTGTGAAGGATACATAGCCAAGCCGACGCTCCTCTTCTATGTCACTACCATCACCAAGAAGTGGAAGGAAGCCCTCCTCAAGACCGATGATGAAGAGATGGTCGAACTCCAGTCCTTTGGAAGCGTGGATACTCATGATATAGATGCTCTCACCCTCTACCTGGTCTTGTTCACTCTGTAGTGTCAGTTCGTTAAGGAACTCATCAAGCGTGGCTTCTGGGTTCTGCTTGATAAAATCGCGAAACAGGCCATAGAACTCGTCGATGTTTTGCACACGATCTGACTCATCAGGCATGTTCTTGTAGATGTTTTTGAGGATAAAAGTCTCTTCAAGTGCATCGATGAACTCATAGGTGGTATTGTCAGCGATCTCTCGCAGCGAGACGATATTCTTTATGAAGTCTTTGAGTGTCTTGGCATTCTTTTTACGTACGAGTCCTTCGAGTTCGGCAAGGGTATGTTTCCCTAGATAATCAAATAGTGACATCTCCTCGCGCATCGCGGCAAGTTCAAGTTTATCGATGGTCGCTTTTCCCAGACCACGTTTTGGTTTGTTGATGATACGCTTGATGGAGAAGTCATCATGATGATTGGTGATGACACGAAGATAACTGATGAGGTCTTTGATCTCCGCGCGGTCGTAAAAACGTAGTCCACCGACAAGTCGGTAAGCGATTCCTGAACGGTTGAGTCCCTCTTCAAGTGAACGTGAAAGTGCATTGATGCGGTAGAGTACGGCGATGGCGTTGGGACGGATCCCCTTATCGATGAGTGTCTTGATCTTTCTGGCGATCTTTCTGGACTCTTCGACTTCGTCTGAGGAACTTAGTATGGTGACACTCTCTCCCTCACCGCGAGTTGCCAGCAGTTTTTTTCCCAGTCGGCTCCGGTTATGCTCTATCAGAGCATTAGCCGCTTTTAGGATAGGGATCTTGGAGCGGTAGTTGTGCTCAAGTTTGACGACATATACGTTCTCAAAGTCCTGATCGAACTCAAGGATGTTACGTACATGGGCTCCACGCCAGCCGTAGATACTTTGATCATCATCACCGACTACACAGAGATTGTTATGGGTCATACAGAGTTTTTGTAGCAATTTGAGCTGAAGTTCATTGGTGTCTTGGTACTCATCGATCATGATGTAGCGGTATTTATCACTTGTCTCTATTGCCAGCTCCTGGTTCTCATCGAGAAGGCGGTAGGTGAGGGCGAGCAGGTCATCAAAATCGACAAGATTGTTCTCCAGTATATAGGCCTGATACTCTTCGTAGACCTTGGCTATCTCTTTATAGTTCTTCAGTTCTGCCTGAGCATAGGCTTCACGGGGCGTTATCAGGGAGTTCTTATAACGGGAGATCTCGCTCGCGATCAGGGGAGTAGGGATCTCTGCGTTTAGTTTTTTAAGGATGCGTTTCTTATCGTCAGTATCGATGACGACAAAGTTGTTCTTACGCTCGAGTAGATGGATATGAAACTTTAAAAAGAGCAGTCCAAACTTGTGAAAGGTACACAGCAGCGGAGGATAGTTCGTCGGTGCGATCATGTTCAGAGCACGTTCACGCATCTCTTTAGAGGCTTTATTGGTAAATGTCAGTGTCAGGGTATTAGCTGGTGGAATACCGACGACGTCGATGAGATAGGCCAGACGTGAAGTGACGGTCTTTGTCTTTCCACTACCGGCACCGGCAAGGATGAGGAGAGGACCGTCGATCTTTTTGACGGCATCCGCTTGTGCATCATTTAGAGAGTCAAATATTTTTTCCATGGGCTCGCTGCATCATCTGAGGACCCTCAATAACCGTGTGGATGGTATTTAGAAGGTGCTCAGTTATTAATAGTTTTGATTATATCTAAATTGTCGTAAATTATAACAAGACTATTGCAATAAATATAATAATGAGTTATAATTTTATTATTCATCCAACTTATAGGAATTATTATGCTAAAAGATTTTGCCAAATTGCAGACTTTTCTGACCGTAGTCAAGGAGAAAAGCTTTTCGAAAGCGTCTGCTAAACTTGGGATCTCACAACCGGCAGTGACACAGCAGATCAAATTCATTGAGAACTATCTCGATACAAGGATCGTAGAGAGAAAAAAGAACGGTATAAAGTTGACAAAAGAGGGCGAGGACCTTTACCGTATAGCTGTAAGATTGGAAAAGGCCATCTCATCGAGCGAGAAAGAGCTGTTGAAGATCATCAACAAAGACTTCACCTTTATTCTTGGTGCATCATACTCCATCGGTAACTATGTCCTGCCGGCTTATCTAAGTAAGATCAAGGAGAAGATCAATAATGAGGTCTATATCCATGCCGGGATGTCGGTCGATGTCATCGATGAGCTTGAAGACAAGAAGATCGACCTTGCACTGATAGAGTCACCAGTCATGCGCGACAATGTCATCTATCGCGAATGGGCAGATGATGAACTTGTCGTCTGTTCCAATCAGCCTATCCCCAAGCAGCTCAAGCGAGAGGACCTCTTTGGTTTTGACTGGATCTGCCGTGATGAGTACTCCCACACCCGTAAACTTGCTTCTGAAGCCTTTGATGAGTTTGGTGTAGAGTGTAGTACTTTTAATGTCATCGGTGTAGTGGCTACACCAACAGCGATCAAAGAGACGCTGATGCACACACCGAGAGACTCTGAACGTCCTGTCGTCTCCATCATCTCCCGACACGTCATCTCAGAAGAGTTGACAACAGGCAGACTCTATGAAGCTCGACTCAGAAATGTCAAGATCCAAAGAAAACTTTATATCGCCTATACAAAAGAGCGCAAGCATGACGCATTTATCGATAATGTCGTCAATTATCTTCTGACTATCAAGATCTAAGCTAGCTTCTTTTCCGGATGACCACTTCGGGTCATCGCACTCTGACTATTTTTCTTTTTTGATAAACTTATCGTTTTCCGGGTTAGCCAGGAAAGCAGACATCGAGTTTTTGACGCCTTCGCCACTGTTTGGCTGATGGTTGATCTCTTGTCTACTATCTGGTGTGGCGAGGTTGACAAAGATCGGTGTCTCATCGATGATGATCTGCATGATACTAAGCAGAGGAACAGAGACAAAACTTCCGACGTTCTCATTACCGAAGCCTGCTTCAAAGATAAGCCTGTCATCATCGATTCGTGCACTCTCAAAGGTATAGCCAGCCAGAAAGAAAAGGGTCATGGGTCGGAACTCATCGGTGATGTTCTTGGGAAGTTCCGGATCAAAGGTGAGCTGGTCTATCTTACATAAGATCCCGAAGTTCTGCTCCTGTTCAAAGAGGTATATCAGCAGCTCCTGGATGTGACTGCGCATGATCTGTCCAAATGACTCGTTCTTGACTATGTTGAAAAGCATCGTTCTCTCATTTTTGGGTACTCGTATGCGCTGATAGTGCCGGAGATACCATGATTATTTTGGTGAGATTATACCATTTTTGACTTGAACAAATCCGAGCATGGCATTCATGATAGCAGTACTCTGATAACGATGCAGACTCTCCAGAGAGATATCGGCTTCGAGCAGGCTACCTTCATCAAGTAGTCTTGCTCGTGTCGTTCCCTGAAGTAACGGTCTCGCAGGAGTGAACCACCTTTCACCATCATAGAGTGCGATGTTGGCGATGGTCGTATCGGTGAGCAGACCATCTTTGACTATCACGACATCATCGTGATCTTCCCGTCTGGTAAAAAGCTTATCAAGCCTCTCTCTATCAGCGTATTTATGTGAGTACTCTATCTCATCATCGATGACAGCCTTGAGTGAATGAAAAGTCCGGATCGTGTAGGGTAGATACTCAGCATTGATCTCTTTATCATCATAAAGGATGCGGCAGCGGTAGAGTCCATGTTCTGGTGCTTTGAGTAGTCGGGAGAGTCGGTAGTCGACATCACATCCGATGGATCTCAGTGTACGATCAAGTCGTTTTTGATGATAGTCGAGATGAAAGAGTCGACCATCTTCCGCTTTGATCGACTCCAGAAATCGCATCTTACTCACTAAAGAGTGCAGTACTCAAGTAGCGCTCACCGGTATCACACAAGATGGTGACGATGGTCTTACCTCTGTTCTGCGGACGTGAAGCGACCTCTGTCGCAGCATAGACATTGGCACCGGCAGAGATGCCGACGAGCAGTCCCTCTTCTTTGGCTAGCATACGTGCAGTATCCATCGCGTCATCATTACTGACACGCAAGACTTCGCCATAGATCTCAGTGTTTAAGATATCGGGGACAAAACCTGCACCGATACCCTGGATCTTATGGGGACCTGGCTTTCCTCCGGAGAGTATCGGAGAGTCTTCTGGCTCGACTGCGATGATCTCGACATCAGGAAGCACTTTACGCAAGGCTTCAGAGGTCCCAGTCAGTGTCCCTCCGGTCCCTACGGCAGCGATGAAGATATCTACATGCTCATCGGTATCACGAAGTATCTCCTGCGCAGTAGTCTTGCGGTGGACATCAGGGTTGGATGCGTTTTGAAACTGCTGGAGTATGGTACTGTTCTCGATATTACTTTGGAGATCGACGGCCTTGTCAATAGCGCCTTTCATCCCGCCTGCTGCAGGGGTGAGTACTAGTTCAGCACCAAGGGCTTTAAGCAGATTACGGCGTTCCATACTCATAGATTCGGGCATGGTCAGTATCAGTCTAAGGTCTAGTGCTGCGCAGATAGATGCGAGTGCTACTCCGGTATTGCCGCTGGTGGGTTCGATGATAGTCGTATCACTGTTCACACTGCCATCTTCCATGGCTGTCTTGATCATATTGGCACCAATACGATCCTTGACAGAACTAGTCGGGTTCATAAACTCACATTTGCCCAAGATGGTGGCACCTGTCTGTTTTGAGGGGGTATTGAGTCTGACAAGCGGGGTATTACCGATGAGCTCGATGATGTTGTTTGCGATGTTCATAAGGTCGCCTTGTTGATGGTGGGATGAGGACGACTCTGCTACCAGAGGTATACAAGAGTGGTCTTTTGCCATAGTCTAATAGATGCTTAGTTAAAAGAGCGTAAAGTTGACCTAAAGAGTATGGTATCAGATCATCTGCTCTTTTAGGTCTCGAATGATCATGTTTTGACGTTTGACGATTATCTTGCTGACACTGTTCTCTTCCGCGTTGTCGAGGGTAAATTGGAAGTGGTACTTGTAGCCGCCTTCAAAGGCTGAACGGTGAATGAACATCGACTCTACTTCCAATGGTGCCTCTGCCTCAAGAAGTTCGGCAGGTAGTCTGATGCTGACATCGTCTCCTGAACGCACAGGCAGACCCCGGTTTGATACGACAGCAAGTCCACCGATGGAGATATCGAAGAGGGTGACAATAAAGCTTGAGTCACCGTGTCTCAGTACGATAGTAAAAGATTGAAAGGGGTGGACCCGTACGGTCTGGCGTTTATGAAAGGAGGTCGAGAGTTGATCGAAACGACTTAGTTCCAGCAGGTCGTGCCCTTTTACTATCCGACGTTTGACAGAAGCATAGAGATCCAGTTCGAATTGGTCATCACGCAGGATATAGATACCTCCTTGAAAAGAGGCGGCGACATCTTGCAGGGAGTGTGCTTTGATGAGTACACTGTCCGCGCTGGTATGGACGACATTAGCCTTATACTGGATAGGTACGCTGCGGTAGGTGTTCAACACCTTGATGGAACCTTTTGCTTTACGGACCTTTTCCAGTGCGCTGATCGCCAGGTCATCGGGTGGAAGGGTCGATGTCTTTTGCTTGTGCTGAGTAGACTGTTTTGTACTGATCTCGACGATCTCATCAAGTGCCTGAGTCACCTGGACGAACTGTTTCCAGCTTCTTGGCTTTGAGAAGAAGGATTTACTGTATTGGTGGATGAAGACCAAAAAAAGACTGGAGAGAAAACTATTTATATTCGCAGGGGCTTTAAGGGTCTTTGACAGTTTGTTTAGTACCGGTTCAAGCGTTGTCGGCCGGTTTATAAATAGAGTGTTGTACAAGATCAGTGCAAGACCGGCGGCATCTTTACGTTCAAGGGAACTTTGGCACTGGTTCTTGCATAACTGCAGAAACGTCTTGACAAAAGTCTGCTTGTACTCTTTGATGTTGAACTTCTCATGTGAGACTCTGGCCAGAATGGCTAAGAGATCAGCTTCTTTATTATCCATGTTCACTACTGTTTATTGAATTGATGATCGTGTATTGGGGTGATAATACTTTAGATGCTCTAAGAGTCTACTTAGAGTCAGGCTTCCCGGCAGAGAGTCGTTCTTCTCTTAACGCATCATGAGCAAGTTGACGGACCCAGTCGTTGAACTTGATGTCATTGCGTATACAGTATGCACCAAAGAGCTCTAGCTCTTCGGTCGTCAGCATCATCTCGATCTCTTTGAGTGTCTCTGTCGCTGATAGCGACTCGATTGTCTTGATAGTCTGTTCCATAAAGACAGTTTACCCTAACATTATTTCGTTTTTTGATAAAATGATAGCTATAAGATTCCAGAAAAGGTTTAGCATGATCATAAACGAGATCTCGATCACTCCAAAAGAGGATGAGAAGAAAGCAGTACTGGCTCTCTTGGTCGACCTTATCAAAGCAGTCCGGAAAGAGAAAGGCTCCAAGTCAGCTGAGCTCTATACGCTTTACGAACAAGATGGCGATCTGATGGCCAAGTTTGGTTGGAAAGATGAAGCGGCTTATCTGGCGCATCAAGAGGGTAAGGCATTTCAGACCTTTCATGATGAGGCTGCCAGTCTTGTCGAGACTCTTCATAGCAGGATGCTTATGCATATCGTCATAGAGAACGAGCAGCATCCGCTTGATGATATCTACGACGCCGTCTATGACCTCTCACTCTCCATACCATTTGCCGGGCCTACGACGAAGAAGATCTTGGACAAAGCGCATATGCGTGAGGTCGGAAAAGGCTTTATGATCGGGTTCAAACCTTTTTATCCACGTCGTACTCTTGGTTTTATCGGTAAGAAAAGCAGTGAGTTCCTAGAGAAGAAGACCGGCATCGACCACCGTAAAGTCTTCTAGATATCATCACTTCTATCACTCATAAGTGCTTAAGGGGATGATGCCTCACCTTCCCATCGATGAGGTGCTTCCCGATATCAAGGCGGCACTGGCAGACTCGACCCGTGCTGTCTTACAGGCACCGCCGGGTGCAGGTAAGACGACGATGGTCCCCCTTGCTTTACTGGATGAGAGTTGGCTCGATGGTAGACTCATCATCATGCTCGAACCTCGTCGTCTGGCCGCACGAAATGCTGCCGCCAGGATGGCTTCTCTTTTAGGTGAGAAGGCGGGTGAGACGGTTGGTTATCAGATCAAGATGGAGCGTTGTCTCTCAAAGAAGACGAAGATACTGGTCGTGACAGAGGGCATTCTTGCTCGTAGGTTACAGTCTGATCCCGCTTTGGAAGATGTGGCTCTGCTCATCTTTGATGAGTTTCATGAACGAAGTCTTCACGCAGACCTTTCGCTGGCACTGGCTTTACAGTCACAAGAGCTTTTACGGCCAGAGCTTAGACTGCTTGTGATGTCGGCTACTCTTGCGGCGTCGTCTATCTCTGAACTGCTTGATGATGCTCCTGTCATAAGAAGTGAGGGAAAAAGTTTCCCTGTCAACACTACCTATCTTGACCCAAAGACTCCGCAACCGGACAGGAGAAGTCTGAACGCACGCTTGAGTACTGTTGTCATGGAGGCCTTACGTCAGGAAGAGGGGAGCATACTGGTCTTTCTTCCTGGTGCGCGAGAGATAAGAGCGTTACAAAAAAGTCTGGATGGACATATCTCCAAAGCAGCGATGACATCAGTACTCATCGCACCCTTATATGGAGCCTTGAGTAAGACAGAACAAGACCATGCCATCTTACCTGCCGCGAAGGGGAAGAGAAAAGTCGTACTTGCGACCAATATCGCGGAGACGAGTCTGACCATCGAAGGTATTACAATGGTCATCGACTCTGGACTTGAGCGAGTCTCACTATTTGATCCTGGCTCAGGTATGGACCGTCTGGTCACTATACCTATCACGGAGGACTCAGCTACTCAAAGATGTGGACGGGCTGGACGTTTGGGACCTGGACACTGTTTTCGTTTATGGCATAAGGGTAGAGCCTTGATAAAGCATACGCGAGCAGAGCTGCTTAGTGCGGATCTGACATCGATGATGCTGGAGTTGGCGCAGTGGGGTGTCAAGGAACCGGAAGAGCTTAGATGGCTGGACCTTCCACCGAAAAAAGCAGTCGAACATGCGCTGGAATTACTTAAAGAGCTCTCTATGCTCTCTGCTGATGGAGTGATCACCAAGCATGGAGAAGCAGCTCTAGCGCTTGGCTTACATCCCAGACTGTCACATATGCTGCTAAAAGCGCAGTCCCTTGGTCATGCCTATGAGGGCTCACTACTAGCTGCTTTATTAAGTGAGGGAGATATCTTCCGCTCCTCACGCTCTACGGACATAGTCGAGCGACTGCGAATCTTGGATGAAAGGTCCTTTGGACACACGTCCGTCGATAGAGGGAAAGCCCAACGTGTACTCGAACAGGCTCAACGCTTTGGACAGAGACTGGAGAGAATGAAGCGGAAGGGCACGTTTGATGCTGAGATCATCGGGGTGCTTCTGGGTTTTGCTTATCCTGACCGTATCGCACGACGCAGAGGGGCTAAGGAACGACGTTATCTACTTAGTGGCGGCAAAGGTGCCATCTTGGACCTGGAAAGTGAGCAGTTTGGCCGAGAGTTTCTGGCGGTAGCTGAGCTTGATGGAGCTAAGCAAGAAGCTCGGATCTACCTGGCAGCAGATATCACCCTTGCGCAGATAGAGCACTACTTCTGGGAGCAGATAGGTGAAGAGCTCTCCGTAAGCTGGAATAGAGAGAGCGGACGTGTAGAGTCTCGGATAAAGACGACTTTTTTACAGCTGTTACTTGAGGAGAGACAGAGTGACAAAGCCTCGTCGGAAGCTATTGCCCAAACGCTGATGGAAGGTATTCGCATGCAGGGTCTTGACGCTCTTCCCTGGACAAAAGAGGATCTTCATCTGCGGCAGAGAGTGACTTTTCTTAATATCTCAGAGCGTCGATACCCTGAGATCTTCTCACAAAATGATATGCCAGATCTTAGTGAGGACTGGTTGTTAACGGAGATGGGACGATGGCTCTTACCCTATCTTTATGGTATCAGTGATCTAAAAGGGTGTCGACGACTGAACATGGGAAAGATCCTTACCAGTATGATAGATTGGAAGCAAAAACAGCTGATAGACGTGTTAGCTCCGGTCTCTATCACCGTGCCTAGTGGCTCGAAGATAGCCATCGACTATAGTGACCCTGAGGTACCTGTCCTGGCGGTGCGTCTACAGGAGCTATTTGGTCAAAAAGAGACGCCCTCTATATTAAAAGGTCGGTGCAAGTTACTTATCCATCTCCTCTCTCCCGCCCATTGTCCCATGCAGGTGACCTCAGATCTGGAGAGCTTCTGGAATGGTGCTTATCATGATGTAAAGAAAGAGCTAAGAGGGAAGTATAAAAAACACTACTGGCCTGATGATCCACTGACGGCTCAGGCTACGAGTAGGACGAAGAAGCGTATGAAGTAGTGCTAAAGAGTCGTCAGCTCTTTATATGATTGCAGGCAGTATTACCTCTTCTACTGTTGCGGACAATCTGCTCTAGTGACATCGATCACGAAAAGCTTCTCTTTGGACTTGGCACTGTTGTAGATGTAAGAGAGGGAGATACCACTTTCAAGAAAACGTTTTGAGGATTGGCAGGTGCCTTGTGTCACGGCCTGACGCATACGGGCATGGTCTTCAGTACGAACTGCCTCATCACTTTTTGCACCGGTATTGATCTCATAGATATAGATCAGAGTCAGGTCCTTTTTGGTGACATCGACAAGTGTCGTGTACTGGTCTATCTCCTGAGGCACGTTCTTGGAAAGCTCTGCGACCGCCATCTTCAGGACCTCTTGATTTTGAAACTTGTTGAGGTCCACATCCTCTTGTTTGATCTTACCCGTTTCCAGAGGCAGTACTGGCGCAGTAGTGGCAGCAAAAAGTACGGAGGTAGCAAAGAGTAGACTTAGAGAGAGTATGAACTGTTTATGCATAGTATGATCCTGATCTTTTTGCCGTCATAATAGCTAAAAGATGGTCTTCTAAGGGTTAAACACGCTTAGCAAAGCAAAGATGCATTACACTTCATAGTATGAAAGAGCCAAACAACACACGTGCAAGATTACTGGACATCACCTTTGAAGAGATCTATAAGAGCGGCTATAACGCGACAGCTATTGGGAGCATCTTAAAACGGGCAAACATACCCAAAGGGAGTATGTACCACTTCTTTGACTCTAAAAGATCTCTCGTCCTTGCTATGATAAAAGAGCGGCTTTATCCGAAGATGGATGCGTTCTTTGATTACACGCCAAAGCCGGATATATCTATCTATAAAAACTTTGAGCAGACTTTTTTGATGATGAGCAGGCATGAACTGATGGTGATGTACGGCTGTCCTCTACATCGTTTGATGGTGGAGCTCTCTGCAGTCGATGTGACTTTTGATGCACTTTTACTGACTAAATATGAAGAGATGCTTGCCGGTGTCACCACACTTCTTAAAGAGGGAGTAGAGCGGGGTGAGTTTAGCAGAGATCTTGATCCGGACTCTTTCGCAAGGTTTCTTATCTCTTCGACATGGGGTGTACTCTCGCTATCGCCTACTATCTCCTCCTCAGGGGAGTTTAACAAACACACGAAATATATCCTGACACTTTTGACGACCTATAAGAGAACCGACTAGACCATTTGGTCTAGTCTAAGGAAAAAACCTATACTATGTCACTAGACCGTATGGTCTAATCAATAATAAAGGTCACTGCATGTTCATAGTCGAGATAGACCCTCAAGAAGAGGGTGCCCGTTTGTTAAAGCGTGTCAAACGTTTTATAGGCCATATACCACCGCATTTTGAGCTTTTTGCGACCATCCATCCCAAACGCTTTGAGATGTTTCTGAATGAGATCCTCTATCTTTCGACCCATAAGCAGATAGACCCGGACTTCTTTATCTTCTTACGTTTTTACATCGCTACTAAAGAGGGTTTTACCTATTGTCAAGATTTTAACAAAGCGCTTCTTCTCTCTAAAGGTTATTCGTCTGAACAGATAAGTGCCTTGATAGACTCCCACGAGGCACTGCCTTTAGATGATAGACATCAAAGCCTTTTTGCCTATACCCTAAAGGCTATAAATAGACCAAATGCTTTTGGCATCGAGGATATTGATGCTTTAAAAGCACTCTCATGGGATGATGCGGATATCTATGATGCTATCGATCACGGGGCGTTCTTATATAAGTCTTCGAAGGTCTTAAAAGCGTATGGTAAGTAAATAGAGAGACTATGAGACTTGTCGTTTGTCTCATAGCTATGCAGAGATCAATGAGACTGAAGTGCTACTTTCATCTGAGGCTGGGTACGTACTACCTTCGGCAGGCTCTCTTGATGATGTTTTAAGATCGCCATCCTGTCGATACCCTTATACAGTGGAGTCTCTTTCCAGCCGCACATATGCTGACTCATATCTACCAGAGCGAGCATAGAAGCACTCTCTTCACTCCAAAGACCCAGCTTCTTATCTTTAGCGTATTTCATAGCAATACTCATCCTGTTCTGAAAGACCGTTGGAAGTATCGCATCATTAATATCTAAGAGGGCGTAACCATCACGAATCATCCTGTAGTTTAACTCTTCATCATCGATCCAGACTGTTGTGATGTTGCCGGAAGGGTCATAGAACGGATGATATTTTATCGTCGAATCAATGGTCAGTTTACTTTCAATATAGGAGAGCGCCTCTGCTTTAAGCTCGTCACGTTTATCATGAGCAATATTGTCAAATGCATTGACTTTATTGTTTGCTGTAGCAAAAAGAGCGATACCAGCCAAATGGATGTTCTTCACAACACCATCGTGTTCCACTTTTAAGATGTTCTCACTTACGATGTTTAAAAGCTTGGCGCTTTCAGCTTGAGCCAGAGAAGTCAAAAGCAGGAATAGAAGTACGATGCGTGTCATGATGATTCCTTAAGTGTTTTTGTAATGTTCTCAGCATGGTAATATATAAGCGTTACAAAAGTGTTAAAAGTGAGATATCGGCTGAATATGATGCTGAATAAGGTGAGATATAGACTCTTTTTAGGTTGATGATATATGAGTAGGTCCTAATACGATTTCAGATAATATTGAAGTCTGATTTGACAGTCTTATCACTGTCTATTATTATATTGCGTCGGGAGACATACTATGGATAATCTTCTCATCTCCAGTGTCATCATCATCTTTTTTACCGCCCTCATCGGCAGTTATCTTCAACGTAAAAGACGCGATGGCGTGCTGCAGGAACTTGAGGGCTTTCAAGTCACCGTTAAGTTCAAAGAAGAAGGGACAGTATGGGGAAAGTTCAAACTCTTTCCCAAAGGCATGGAACTTCTCTTTAGCCGAGCCTATCAAAACAGACATGCCCATAAGATCCTCAGCTACATCATCTTTCCCAATGATATAGAGCGCATAGAGGCGATATTGCGCTTTCATGATGAGCTCTCTCCCGAGAACAAAGCACAGCGCTTAAAAGAGATCGATCTGGCCAAGAATCCCAGACTGTTTACACGAATGGCTCGCATGATGACCAACTTCCTTAGTGCTTTTCACGATGCCATCAATGAGTCTTTGGGTATTCTCATCAGTAGAGTAAAATCTACGACAGGAAGTTCAGTACTTCAGTCTAATGACAAAAAATTGCAGCAGCTTGGAGCGAATGCGTTAAACATCGTCGATCACTCTTCATGGGACCCCATTTTGGAGTACTATCTTTTTAAGAACGTGGTGCTGGAGATCGTCGATGGCAGCGGTAAGGTGATGGAGTACAGCGGTATCTTAAAAGATTACTCTTCGAGTTGGATGGCGATTCTTGATTGCCAGATCGATGAGAAGGTCAAACTGCCGCTTTCTGATGCAAAACGCCTCATGTTGCAGAGAAGACTTGATTTTTGGATCCGTCTGGAGAAGATAGATGAGAAGTTCATCATGCATATCGAGATAAAGAATGAGAGTGATCGGGAGCTAGAGCTGCTGGAAGTCAAGGCCGAAGGTTATAGTAAACGTATTGGTGTCGTATTGCAAAGCGGCGAGTCAGTCAAGCGAAAATATGATGATCTTCCAGCAGAAGCTCTTAAGGACATCGCAGATGAAGATCTGCCTGTCGAGATCTCCCTCATCGGACCGGAACGGGTCGACCCAAAGGTGATACAGGAAGTAGACGTGGCGCTCCCAAGGCTCTATCTGGAGTATAAAGCAGTACAGAGTCTGGATGTCTTTGTCCATAGGAGCATAGGGGTCATCCGGCATCGATGCCAGGCCCAAGATGATGCATAAGCTAGTACATAACAGCCAACAGTGAGAGGATAAGATGAAAAAGATATACCTTGCCGGACCTGACGTCTTTGAGCCTGATGCCATTGAACAGGGTGAAAGTTTGAAGGCTTTATGCCAAGAGTACGGTTTTGAAGGGCTCTACCCACTAGATAATGTCATAGAAGCTTCTCCTACACCAGAAGCTACGGCTGAGGCTATTCGAAAAGCAAACATAGGACTCATTCGAAGTGCAGATATTATGGTGGCGAACCTAAACTCATTTAGAGGATTTGAACCAGATTCCGGCACGATGTATGAAGTGGGATTTGCTGAAGCATTGGGAAAACCAGTTTTCTCTTATGCTGCTGACCGACATACTATGATAGAGCGGCTTCGTGATGTTCAGGGACTGGGTGTGGATGTTCTTGTCTGTCGTGATGGAAAGATGATAGAGGATCTTGGTCATTCACATAACCTGATGTTCGCACATACTCTGGTCGCAAATGATCTGGAGTCATGTCTAAAGTATTTGCAGGCCACGCTTTAGAGCGTGATGCAGGAGTAGAAGTGCGCCTGTCTAGTAGTTGACTATTTAGTTGATTTTGCTTTTTTGTCAGACTTTTTCTTCTTTGCTTTTTTCTTCTCTTTTTTACTCTTTTTTTCTGATTTTGAAGACTCTTTTTTCTTGCTTTTTGATTTAGTCTTCTCCTCTTTATTTTTAGACTTTTTCTGTTTTTTCACATCTTTGCCAGTACTGGAGCTCTTTGAACTGCTTTTAGCCTTTTGCTCTTTTGTACTCTTTTTAGCGTCTGTTTTGCTTTTTGATGTAGAAGAGCTAGATGTTTTCCTGGCTTTTTGACTTTTGTCGCCGCTTTTCACATTGTTCTTGACATTATGGATGATGCCGTCACCGATACCTTTGACGTTTTTAAGATCATTGGCAGAGCCGAACTTCCCGTTTTTCTTACGGTAGTTGATGATGCTGGTCGCTTTTTTGTCACCGATGCCCTTGATGGTCATCAGTTCATCTTTTGATGCAGTGTTCAAGTTGACGGCAGAGAACAGTGAACCGGCGAGTAGTAAAAGTATTAGTAGGTGTTTTAGCATGGTCATTTCCTTGGTGTTTATGAAAGTTTTTGTATTATAGCAAAAAGCAAGACCCGCACCGTAGATAAGGGCCACGCTAAGGAGATGAGGATGTCTAGAGATGACTCTGTCGGTATTAAAAGCATTACTATATGAGTTCATATGAGCTTATCGTCGTAGGTTCCGGTGCGGCAGGTATGATGGCGGCTATCACAGCCGCACGTCGAGGGAAAAAAGTCCTGCTTCTGGAAAAACTCTCAAAGCCTGGTGCCAAACTAAAAGCTACGGGCGGGGGGCGCTGTAATCTGACCAACACACTCTCAAATGATGAGTTCATGGCCAGTTTTGGACGTGAGGGTCGTTTTATGACCCCTTCACTTGATGCGTTCGACCATAAAGCACTCAGAAAGTTCTTTTTGGAGATCGGGGTGGAGAGTCATGCCCCTGATGGTTTCCGGGTATTTCCCATCACGCACAGTTCTTCGACTATCATCAATGCACTTGAGAAAGAGCTGGAGAAGCTGGGTGTTAACGTGCTCTGTTCACAGCGGGTAGAGCAGTTGGAGTATGAAGAGGGGCACATCAAAGGTGTCACTACAGCGACAGATAGCTTTAGTGCCCCGGATGTCATCATCGCTACGGGTGGGCTGGGTTATCCTGCCCTTGGAGCCGAAGGTGATGGTTATGGTCTTGCCAGTTCAGTCGGCCACAAAGTGACGGATCTCTTTCCGGCCATGATGCCGCTGCGGACAAAAGAGCAGTGGGTCGGAAACTGCCGCGCGGACACCATAGCGAAAGTAGAGATCAAAGTCGCACTTCCCAAGCATAAACGTCTACGTGCAAAAGGTGATCTTATCTTTACCAGAACAGGCATCCGCGGCCCGGTAGTGCTGGATTTCTCGCGTGAGATCACTCCGCTTTTAAGTAAATATGATGAGATCCCTCTCTTGATGAACCTGACAAAAGGACTTAACGAAGAGCAGATCAGGGTACATCTAAAAGCAAAGATAATCGAAGACCCCCACCAAAGTACGCTTGAAGTGTTAAAGAGCCTGCTTCCAGAAGCACTCTCTAACGAACTCTGCCTGCTTGCTGGAGCAGATGCATCACAGCGCTTTAACAAGCTCGCTGGCATAGAACGTGATGCCCTCATCAGACTACTTGCGTGGACTCCATTGACTATCACCGGACATGATGGTTTCAAGATGGCGATGATCACCCGAGGCGGTGTGACCCTTAAAGAGATCCGCCCCGAAACGATGGAGAGCAAGGTGTTGAAAGGACTCTACTTCTGTGGAGAGGTGATGAACCTTGACGGACCTTGCGGAGGTTACAACCTCCAATGGTCGTTTGCCAGTGGTTTTTTGGCTGGGCATTTGGGAGAAAGATAGGCTTCCCAGTCATATTTTTGTTCTCAAGCCTAATCCGGGAGTGTATACATCACTTTGTTTGGCTGGAATTGACATCTTCTATTTAAACTTGTTTCATATTAAAGTGACTGTTGATCGTAAGAACTCGAATCGACAAGACATCAAATCTTTTAAAGTGGGTGTCTCTTACTTTCTTTTTGTTCCCGGCAAAAAGAAAGTAACAAAGAAAAACTCGTTACCAACGTTCAGGGAGCGGATGATCTTTGAAAGCGCAGAGTGATGACCGAGGCTTTGGCTACCTGTGACTTTCTTGGGAGCTACTGACTTTGCAAGCAGCCGGCTAAAGAGGAAGATTTATGATCGCTCTATAAGGTTTGGAATCGGAAGGCTCTGCCTCCGCAGTTCGGGAGTCATAGTGGAGAGTGCCAAGGGTTAGTACACCTAAGACTCTTCGTTTCCGAAGCGACTTAAGATACTTGACTTAATGATATTGGGGGATGAGCAGGCTTGTGGAGAGTGAATGGTACTGGTAGGTCGGCTGCGGTATGCATTCCCAAGTGAGACTTGAGGAATGAGAAAGGACACAAGCTGATAGCTTAGACCCAGCTCTAACACAAGAAAATGTCATCGTCTTGGCAAACGTATGGCATCATTATAAAAAAAGGAGTGTTGTATGGATAGCCAACGATTCACAGAAGAAAAAGTGTTCAAGCGTGGAAGAGGCGGCAGTGATGCTGAGCATCTGGCGGATGAAGTCCTTTATCATGAACTCTTGGTACGACACGATGAGATAGAACGACTCACCCAAAAGATCGAAGATGGCATTGAAGTAGTCACTCGGATCACCAGCGGCGACCCTGGACTTGTGAAGATACTGCAAGAGCATGTCCTGGGTATAAAAAAGAGGTTTGATGGAGGCCGCGCCATAAGGTCATGGGACCCGCTCTTCATCGAACTGTTCGACAACCGCAAGGAGATGAACATGACATGGGAGATGCTAGAAGACGGTATCAGGACGACCCTCACATCCTCTACTCCCGAAGTCCGTGAACTGATCTATCTGCATGATGAGACTCTTCAAGCTTTCGTACAGCACGGTCTTAAAGCGTCAAGACATGAGAGTCCCTATCGTCCGGGCGGAATTAAACCGGAGGTCGAATGATCATCTGGTCTGAGACTTACTCAAAAAGCAGCGTGTCGGATCTCTTTAGACACATAGCAATCATCTTGCTGACGGTCTTGGCATTATCGCATCCACCCGTTCTTTCTGCTTCAGAAGAGAAAAAGGCAGGTGTCTACCATATTGTCATATGCTGGCTAAAAGAACCGGACAATAAGCTGCATCGTCAAAAGCTGATAGACGGGACAAAAGAACTGCGTTCAATACCCGGCGTTTTATCGATTGAAGTAGGTGAGATGCTCCCCAGTAAAAGAGCGGTCGTAGACAGCAGTTATGATATAGGTATTGTGATGACGTTCAAAGACAACGATGCTATGAGGTCGTACCTTCGTGACCCAAGGCATCAAAAAGCGGCCAAAGAGATCTTGGCACCTTTGACATCCAATGTCGTTATGTATGATCTTGTAAAACAGTAACAATACGGACGCTCCTCTTTTGCATATCGTCAGGGTATTTTTTCTGATAGATGTTCTGATAAAAAGTCATAGTTTGGGAATGAGTAGACAACTGGTGACGATCTGAACAATAACTATAGATTAAAAAGGAGATAAAATTGAACAAAACAGTATTGATCACTGGTGGAAATAAAGGGATAGGATTAGAAGTCACAAGAGAGCTTTTAGATCTAGACTACAACATCATCATAATTGCAAGAGATTTTAATGATTTTGAATTTAAAGAGAATAAGAAGATCAAACAAATAGGATTTGATCTATCACAAGTCGATGAGATATCAAGCTTAATAGCATCATTAGAGCCAATTGATATTTTGATCAATAATGCAGGAATGATGTACGCATTAGCATATGATCAATACTCAAATGATAAAAAAGAATCGATGATCAAGCTAAATCTCGAAGCTCCTATTAAATTGATCGAGGAAGTCTCTAAAAATATGATCAAAAAAGGTAATGGAAGGATTGTAAACAATGCTTCTATCGCGGGGCAGATCGGACATCCAGATATTTGGTATGGAATAACAAAAGCAGGAATCATAAATGCGACAAAAAGTTTTTCAAAGATATTTGATGGAAAGATCATAATAAATGCGGTTGCTCCAAGTCCAGTTGAAACAGATATGTTAAATATAATACCTAGACCAAGACAAGAAGCTTTTTTAAAAACTGTTATTGCAAAAAGATTTGCATACCCTCAAGAGATAGCAAAGACTATTGTTTGGTTAGCCACCCAATCGCCAGAATATATAAATGGGACTTGTATAGATATAAATAATGGATCATTTCCAAGATAAATTCGTCTATGACAAAATCTTGAAGAAAAATAAGCAACATCCCTGAACGAGGCTTGGTATTTGACATGCTCTGCTCCCTCAACAGCAAGGACAAAATGTCCTGATATCAAGATCATCACCTCATAAGCCCAGCATGAATTTTAGGAATACCATTGTAAAATCAATAAAATATGTCATCTTGTCGAACCGTAAGGGATCACTGCTGATAATAGGACATTTTCGTGTCCTTCTATCTATTGGTATTCCGGCACAAGTCATAGCCTGGGTGACAATAAGTCGTCGATCTTTGTAGGAAGGAGTACAGTTACCCATGATATTAAATAAAAAAGCTCAGATCAGCAAGCTACTTAAAGGCATCGAAACGGGAGACCCTGAGTCCGTGACCGTAGTCAACGAAGAGAAGTATATTCAACACAACCCCCTGACGCACACAGGAAATACTGGCTTGGCAGAACTCTTTAAACGGCTGTCAAAAACTTCGCCACGAGTCAATATCGTGCGTGTTTTTGAGGATGGTGACTACGTCTTTGCCCACACTGATTATGATTTTAATGTTGTAGAGATCGGCTTTGAGGTATTTCGATTTGAGGATGGACTGGCTGTCGAACATTGGGATAATCTCCAAGGTAAGCCGAGCGATCTCAATCTTTCTGGCCACTCCATGATAGACGGGCCAACCGAGGCAACCGACCTTGACAGGACTGAAGCAAATAGGGACCTTATCAGATCTTTCTTTGATGAGGTCCTTGTGCGTGGTCGACTTGATAGACTGGAACACTACGTCGACGCAGAGGAATACACTGAGCATGACTTCTACATGGCTGATGGCCTGCAAGCATTGCATGCAGAACTCTCTAGCAAGGGCAGGGCAAAAAAGTACGACAGATGTCATCGCTTACTTGCAGAGGGTAGTTTCGTGCTCTCTGTCGGCGAAGGCTCTTTCGATGGAGTCCACTCTTCGCTTTACGATCTCTTCCGAATAGCAGGGGGCAAGGTAGTGGAACATTGGGATACGGTCGACGCGGTCCCTCCGCGAAGCGAGTGGAAGAACGACAATGGTAAGTTCTAAGGCTGGACTGAGACTTTTGGTACGATCTTCTCTGAAGAGTCAAGTACAGGAACTCTCTCCCTGGTCTTTGTAAATGACTCGTATCAATATGAGATCTTTCATCAAAATTTTTGGTATGGAATAAACTTCTTTATCAGACGGCTTTCTTCTTCAATACACTGGACATCAAAACAATAAGAATCTTAGGAGAAGAAGCGTAGAATTGCAGAAAACATGTTGTTTCGTTAGCTCTTAGCCTCTTTTTTCTGATAGACATATATTTCGGATGTCTGGTCATCTATTGGGAACCTGGCAAAAAACCATAGTTTAGGAATGAATAAATAGTTATCTAAATATTAAGCAGGGAGAAAGAGTGACAAAAGATGTATCTAAACATGACAATGCGGCTTTTTACAATGATGAACAATTGTTCCATGCTTTGCAAGTACGAAAAAGTACGCGAACTTACAATGGGGTAGGACTTACGTCTGAGCATCTTCAGCTTATTAAAGACTATCTGCAGGATGAAAAACAGATGACTGGAGTGTTTGGACATACATTTCGAATCGAGTTTATGAATGACATAAATATAGACGAACAGATCTCGACTTATGGGTATATAAAAGAGTTTAAAGCAATTTTAATGGCTATATCGAAACCTGAACCAAGTGCACTGTTTGAGATGGCATATGTCCTTCATGGGCTTGTTTTACAATTGACTGAGGCAGGTGTTCAGACAGTATGGTTAGGCGGTGCCTTTGATCATAAAGATGCCATCGGTGTATCAGGTATACAAGATGATGAAATAATCGCTGCCGTCATCCCAATAGGTTATGAAAGTAGCAAGAAACGTCTTTTATTTGATTATATTGCACCTGTGATCCTTGGGGCTAAACATCGTAAAGATATGCATACTGTTTATTTTGATGGTGACTTCAATACACCACTTGATGAAAACACGACAAAGTATTACGAAGCCCTTGACTTAGCCAGACGTGCACCATCAGCTAAAAATAAACAACCATGGAGAGTCATTATAGATGAAGAGAATGAGTGTCTACATCTCTATGCACTTTTTAGTCTGCGTGATGAAGTAGGAACGGGTAGAAAACAGTATGCTTGTGAACCTGAGTACTTAGATCTTGGGACTTATTTTAAAAGCCTTGAACTAGGACTAAGACATCAAGGACTAGAGGGAAGATTAATTATTAAAGATCCTTTGATCGAGATACCTGATGACTTAGATATTGTGTATATAGCAACATGGATTGAAGACTAAATGACTTGTTACGATGTAAATAATAGAAGGAAAGACCTTGCCTCTTATTACTCTTGATTACGTCTATGTACTTGATGGAAAGAACGAAAAAAAAGTCTTAGAGTTTTCCACACATCTACTTAAGGGACCAGTTAATAAAGATTCACTTTTTGTAATCACAGTTGATGGTAAGTCTATGCAGCCAGTTATTCAAGATAGGGCTTTAGTCGTGGCAGATCTTTCTCAAAAGATTGTTGAGGATAAAGGCATCTATCTCGTCTATAAAGACGATAAGATGTGGATAAAACAGGCTAAACAGGAAGCCAGAGGTATGACTTTTGTCTCTATCAACGAAGCGTTCTCACATCTTGTGTATGAGGAAATTGACGTACGTGTCGTAGCTAAAGCTGTTTTATCGTTTAATACTCTTTAGTGACATGCAAAAGTGCAGTTCATAATCCACTAAGAGAAATAAGAATCACCTGAATATTCCTCTTGAACCCTAACATCAAGGTGCCTGAGATCAACAAATATAGGAACACTTTTTCCAGATATCGGCACATACCCGACTAAAATGACATAAGTAATTATTATCTTTGATCTACTCCTAATATGGTAAATACAATAATAGTGGGACAAAGTGTTCCCCTAATAAAGAGAATCATGTCAGATCTAGGCCATCGATGATAGACATGAGATCATGCTTGTAGTTTTGGGATAATGACGGATAACATAATAAGCGAGCTAAACTGGAGAGATCTATGAAAATGAATAAAAGAAAAAACGTATTACTGATGGCGGCTGTTTTGTCTTTATCGGTAAGCGTAACAGCCACTGATTTTATCTATAGACCTGCTTCGCCGATTGAGATATCGGTTGACTTACAAAGAGTAGAGGGCGGCCATCTCGAGCGCTTTAAAAAAGCATATGAGATCCAGCGATTAAGCGAAAATATCTATTGGGTCTCAGCGTCAGATTATAGTGTTACAGTTTTGGTAGGTAAAGACAATGTCTTGCTTATTGATGTCCCTTACGGCATAGGAAAACGATTAATACAGGCAATCAAATCAATCACAGATAAACCGATAAATGCTATTGTTTATTCCCACGCGCACGCAGATCATATCGGGGATTCAGGTGTCATCTTAAAAGAGCTTGAAAACAGCGATATCAAAATATATGCGACCAAAGAAGTTAAAGATTCGTTGATCTCTCACAAAGTAACGTTGCCAGCACCGATAACCAACATCATTTCGGACGGACTGGATTTTGAGGGGCACCACTTTGAGGTGTTTAGCGATCTCAATGGTCATACGCCAGATAATACTGCCTTTTTGATCAACGATGGCGGGCGTAAGATCTTACATGCAGTTGACCTAGTCCATCCAGGTTCATTGGAATTTCGAAGCTTTTCGAACGTAGAAGATGCGATCGCGTATAAAAATGATATTGATACTTTATTGAGTATGGACTGGGATGTGATGGTACCAGGACACAGTAACATAGGCTATAGAGAGGATGTTCGATTTGTCCAGACCTATATCGCCGATGTTCAGGACTATATACATGAAGGTTTTGCAAAGGCAGACTTCTCAGTCCATTTAAAGGGTGAGACTCCGTTTGAATGGTATGGGGGTTATTCTGATGAGATCATTGATCATGCCCATAAGAGAATGGCCGATAAATATCGAAAAGGTAGAGAACAAGTGTTTGATATTGTGGCTAGATCTCACATCAGGGTGATGTTTTGGGCAATGTTTGCTCGGGCGCTGTAACATACTTTCAAGATCGATGTGCATGACAAGACACCCAAATATGTCGTGTGAGGAATTTACTTTTACATCCCTAGGAGTGAATATCCACTTTTTGACTTTTAACTGATCAAGTCACATGCAAGCAAATTAGATCTAAATATAGTACAATCAAATGATACTGCGTTTTAGGAATCATCCATGTATTTAAGTCAAAATATAAGAAGTCATGAAAACACTCAAAACACAATAGATCTGCTAAGACTGCTTATGCTAAGCGAAAACAATATTGATAAAGGCAGAGTGATCTCTCAAGAGCAGATGTTTAAAGGTCTGGAGGTAAGATGACAGAGACATTTGATTTTACATCTATCGAACTGATAGGTGATATATATGATGGTATCACAATGGATAGTTCTACCATTTCAGATGATGTAGAAGCGTTTGAGAAAGAGCTAGTATCAATAATAGATAATCTACAAGAGAAAAAACTGTTATGGATAAAAGTCCCCATTGCCAAAGCGCATATCATCCCATTACTGACAAAGTATGATTTTATCTTTCATCACTGTGGTGAGAACGATCTGATGATGTTGAGACGACTTATCAGTGACTCTATCATACCCACGGCTATAAACCATAATTTAGGGGTTGGAGCGGTAGTCATCGATGAGAATAGACTCTTAGTCATCAAAGATAGGATAAAGAAGCAGTACAAGCTTCCAGGAGGTTATATAGATGATGATGAGAACATCTCACAAGCACTTTTGAGAGAGGTCTTTGAAGAGACAGGGGTGAGAATAGAGTTAGATTCCATCGTCAGCCTGGGACACTTCTCTCCAGCTCAGTTTAAGAAGTCCAATCTGTATGTAGTCTGTAGTGCAAAAGCACTTTCAACAGAGATATGTATAATCGATACTGATGAGATAATCGAAGCAAGATGGATGGACCTGGATGAGTTTTTTAGTTCTGAAGAGATACATCAATACAATAAAGACATCGTAAAGAGCGCGATGAAAGACGAAGGTCTACGATCAAAGGATCATGAGTATTTTACAGGTACAGACAATCGACATGAATACTACTTTTAGAGATCACCTGAGATAGGACACTTCCTAAAGTGCTCTATGGTCTTACGCTTACTGTCTTCACATCATTAGTCGATCTAAGATTTTTATGAATACAATAGAGTCAACGTTATACCATCCCCTTGAGCGGGCTTGGTATTATATAGAGGACCGAAAATGAAAAAGAGCATGCTTCTTACATTACTTGCAAGTGTCAGTCTAATGGCTGTAGATAGTACATCAGTAAAGACGTCAGGGGCATTTGGAAAAATAGACGGTAAAGCCCTTTATCAAAAAAAGTGCGCCATATGTCACGGTGAAAAAGGGGAAAAGACTCCTCAGCAATCGGGAACGATAGGCGGTATGGAGCTAGTCCCCTTAGCACTGGAGATCAGAGCATATAGAGACCAGGATGAGCGAAATGGTGCCTATTCCCTGCGTAAAGACAGTCGTGTGATGAAAGATGCGACTAGTGGACTCTCCCAGAAAGAGATCGTCGCTATTGCCAAATATGTCAATGGTCTAAAATAGTCTCCATCATCGCAAACTCTTCTCAAATCTCTTAAGTGGGACAGGTGAAGACCTTATATCTCCCATCTCAATGACTCTACGGTCTGACTATCCCCGTCCCGTCGCTATTAGCCGCATGAAAGATGATCGTATCATGTTTTTTAGCGTAGTAACGCATCAACAGTCGCTGTAGAGTAGGCTCAATAGAGGGGGTGAACCAAGCGTTATTACTGATGGCTATCATAAAGTCTGGGTCGCCTTCGTAGATCTCCTCACAGGTCGCTTCATAGCAGACGGCATTACGAAAGGTCGTATCTCCGACGATGAGGTCTGTCGGTTCTGTCGCGCTGATATAGTCCGACGAGCCGGCAAAGAAGGTCTTGTTTACCCACTCCTGTGCGAACTTGGGAAGCGGTACATACTCCCCAAAAGGGACAAGTGTCATCTTTTTGGCGATAGTGTAGCGGCCGTCGGTGAACTGGTAGGTGACATTATAGTTTTGTTTGTTCTCTTCAAAAAGTGCGCCGGTGATGATGGTTATATTGAATGACCGCATAAGAAGCTGGTTAGTCAGGTCTGGGGCATGGTTGAGGTAGAGAGGAAAGGCGGACTCGGGCAGGACGACGATGTCATGACCCTCCTCTATGGACTTGTCGATGGCATCGAGGTTCTGTTGGATGAACTCCCGGCGTTTGTGCGGCAGCCACTTCTCCTCCTGCGGCAGGTCTGTTGCGATTAGGTCGATCTTTAACGTTGGTAACTCTCTGGCGGGAGCAGGGAAAGCGATAGCTCCCGCGAGTAGAAACAACACAACGTAACGCCATCGCTCCTTTAGCATTATAAATAGAGCGAGGACAGCTAAGATCAGGGCAAACTGCCACTTCTCGATGCCGAAATAGCTGTTGATAAAGATGAGCTCCGGCTGCAACCAGTTGAAATCAAACGGCTCGACGAAAGTAAGGCCAAAGAGTAGAAGTGCACGAATCCATGCCTTCTGTGTGAAGCTGAGCACACCAAAGAAGAGCAGATAGACAAAGCCGAAAAAGATGGTGATGATAGGTGTGAGCCAGCCTACACCGTTATACTCGAAACTGTAGCCTATCCAGTAAAA
>JADGEC010000118.1 GCA_016744575.1 Sulfurimonadaceae bacterium
GCGTATTGCACGTAAACATGGCGGTTACAGTGCTATCGATGTAGCTTTTGCTCTTGAAGCTACGGAGATCATCAATATCATCAAAGTAAGTGGTCTGCGCGGTAAAGGTGGCGGTGGAGCGCCGGTCGGCAATAAATGGGCATTGATGCCTCAAGACCATGATGGCCCTTCGTATCTTGCCGTCAATGCCGATGAGAGTGAACCAGGGACCTTTAAAGATCGACAGATAATCGTCAAAGACCCCCATCTGCTGATAGAGGGTATTATCATCTCCTCTTACGCTATCGGTGCACATGAGGCCTATATCTATATTCGTGGTGAGTATCATCAGTTTCAGCAGATCTTGCAAAGGGCGATCGATGAAGCCTATGCGGAAGGTATCATCGGTGAGAAGGTGATGGGTCATGACTATCATCTAGATATCACTATTCACCGTGGGGCAGGGGCTTATATCTGTGGAGAGAAATCTGCACTGCTAGAGTCTATGGAGGGAAAACGTGGTCATCCTCGCCTTAAACCAGCACAAAAAGAACCTGAGTGGTATTTTGGTAACCCCACACTGGTCAATAATGTAGAGACCATTGCCACGGTACCTTTTATAGTCAAGAAGGGGGCGAAAGCGTACCGTCTTTTTGGTACGGAGAGCAGTCCGGGTACTATGCTTTTCGCACTAAGTGGTCATGTGAATCGGCCTGGAGTCTACGAAGCAGAGTTTGGTGTCTCGATGCTTGAGTACATCGAACAGTATGGCGGAGGGATAAAAGGGGGGAAAAGATTAAAAGCGGTGATCCCCGGTGGTGCTTCTACCCCTGTCCTGACAGCAGAAGAGGCCTCCTGTGTGAGACTTGATTATGAGGACCTTCGTGTGATGGGAAGTGCTCTCGGGACCGGTGGGATGATCGTCATGGATGAAGATACCTGTATGGTCAGTGCACTTAAGAACCTTCTTGAGTTCTATCATCATGAGTCTTGCGGCCAGTGTACCCCTTGTAGAGAGGGGACAGGCTGGGTAGACGGCATCGTCGCGTCGCTGCTAAAAGGGGAAGGGACAGAGGAGGATGTGGACCGTCTTCTCGATGTCAGTCAGACCATGAACGGTAAGACCATCTGCGTCTTCGCTCCGGCGGTCTCAGGTGTCATCGACTCTTTTGTGACAAAGTTCAGAGGTGAGTTCGAAGCTTACCTGAAAGGTGCACGATGAGTGATATCACCATCACCGTAGACGGTAAAGAGCTGACTGTCCCTCGCGATGAACTACTTATCAAGATCTTAAACAAGAACAATTTCGCTATCCCGCAGTTTTGTTACCATGACGCGCTTGGTATGGATGGTAACTGTCGGATGTGTATGGTCGAGATCGAGGGACAAAAACGTCCGCAGATCGCCTGTAATACCCTTCCGAAAGAGGGCATGGAAGTCCGTACCCGCGGTGAGAAGATCGATGCTACCCGTCAGAAGATCCTTGAACTTGAACTCATAAACCATCCTGTCGACTGCCCTATCTGCGACCAGGCTGGCGAGTGTAAGCTCCAGGACTACTATATGGACTACGGGCTCTACGATTCGAATATAGCTAAATCGGACAAAGTACATCAACGCAAGCATATCGACCTTGGCAGTGAAGTGATGCTTGACCAGGAGCGTTGTGTCTTGTGTGCACGTTGTACCCGTTTTACCTCGGACATCACTAAGACACATGAACTTGGTATCATCGGACGGGGTGATCACGCCTGTGTCAGTACGATGCCGGGTAAAAAGCTAGATAATGCCTATGCGATGAACGTCGTCGATCTCTGCCCGGTCGGGGCCCTGACCAGCAAGGATTTTCGTTTTAAACAGCGAGTCTGGTTTTTGACATCGACGCCATCGATCTGTCACGGTTGTGCAAAGGGGTGTAACATCTTCATCGACCATAACCGTGAGAAGTATAAAGATGATACGGTCTACCGTTTCAGACCTCGTGAGAACCAGCAGATCAATGGTCACTTTATCTGTGATACGGGGCGTTTGAGTTATAAAGAGCTGCAGGAAAAACGTCAGCTAGAGTCGATCTTTGAAGCAGAGCCGGTAGAGATGGATGTGGCTACGAGTGCATTGAAGACCATGCTCAAGATGCATCTAAAAGATATCGTCATCCTTGCCAGTCCAGAGCTATACAAAGAAGAGCTTGAGTCGCTTATGCGCCTGAGCGAGAGACTCAACGCGACACTGGTCTGCCCGATGGAGAGTTACTATGATGAGCGCTTTGGAGATGATTGGCTAAAAAGCCCACAGCGTGCGGCTAATGCGAAAGCGATCGAACAGCTTGGTATCAGTACCGAGTTGTCTCAAGAGCAGCACATCGGACTGTTGATGAGCTTCGATCATCGCGATTTTCCAGAGATAAAGTCTGATCATAGTGTGACGTTTCAGACGCATATCGGAGTCGATGCTGACCTGATCCTTCCTTTGGCAGCGTACTCGGAGGTCGCAGGTACACTCGTCAACGAAGATGGCATAGAGCAGTGGTGTAAGCAGGTGATCCATCGTAAAGAGCCGCTCTATTCAGTAAGAGAGTGGGTAAGACTGCTTGAAGGTGTAGAGTCATGAGTACAGCTACTATTGTCGTCGCAGTGTTCTCGCTTGTATTGGCAGCACTGCTGGCACTGCTGATGATCCCGGTCCTTGTATGGCTGGAACGTCGCGTGGCAGGACTTGTCCAGGACCGTTTGGGACCTAATCGTACCAATGTCGGTGGTTTTCGTCTCGGTGGTGTCGTGCAATCTTTTGCTGATGTTATCAAACTGGTCTTGAAAGGGGAGTACTACCCCTCCCATATCAAGATGGGACGCTGGCTCTTTATGTTGGCGCCGGCCATCACCTTTGCGATGGCGTTGTTGGCTTTTATGGTCATCCCTTTTGCCGATAACATAGTCGTAGATGGCGAGAGCCTTCGTATCCAGGCACTGCCGATAGAGTCTGGGATCCTCTGGTATATGGCGATCGGTGCGGTAGGTATCATAGGTATCGTCTTCGGAGGTTGGCTGAGTCATAATAAATACAGTCTGATCGGTGCAGTACGCGCCGGTGCGCAGATGATCGGTTATGAGCTTCCGTTGGGTCTGAGTGTGATCGCGATAGTCTTGACTTACAATACCATCGATTTCAATGTGATGGTCCAGTGGCAAAGCGGGACAGTCTTGGGCTTCTTACCGGCCTGGGGCATCATCGTACAGCCACTTGCGGCAGTCATCTTTATCATCACACTTTTTGTCGAGACCAATCGCGCTCCTTTCAGTGTGGCTGAGGGTGAGAGTGAGATCGTCGCAGGCTACATGACAGAGTATACGGCGATGAAGTTTGCCATGTATTTCATGGGCGAGTATGTCGCTATGAACACCGCAAGTGCCGTCATCATCACGATGTTCTTCGGCGGTTATCAGCTACCATGGGTAAGTACGCAGTTCTTACTTGAACACTTCTCCATCTTTGCTCTGGTGATGATGCCGTTGATCCCTCTGGTGGTCTATTTTGTCATCAAGTGGATGCGTAAGAACAATCGGGTCCGAGAGACTGTCAGTACCGATGGTGGGCGCCTCTTTGAGACTAAAGTCCTCACGATAGCCCTTATCGCCATGACAGTCATCATCGAACTGATCTTGGTCTATTTAGCACTACAACCAGTAGGGGCGTTTAGTACTTCGATCGCCGTGACACTGTTTCAGGTCGTTATCTTTGTGGTGAAGTTGATGGTCTTTAACCTCTTCTTTATCCTTGTACGCTGGACGCTGCCGCGTTTTCGTTACGATCAGGTACAGAAGATGGGTTGGCACTATCTTTTGCCACTATCTTTGTTAAATATCTTTATCACGGCGTTGATCGTCGTAGGAGTCTCATGATGGACAAGCGTATAAAGACAGTTCCGCGTTATGGGACCGGGTTCAAAGACAGGCTCTATCTTCCTGCCATCTATGAGGGGATGAAGATCACCTTTAAACATCTGAAGGACAATGTCAGTGACTCTAATGCCATTGATGTCCTGGAGTACCCTGAAGAGCAGCCGACAGATATCACCGAGCGTTACAGAGGACTGCATCGTCTGACACATCGTGAGGATGATACAGTTGCCTGCGTAGCCTGTTTTATGTGTGCGACAGCCTGTCCGTCGAACTGTATATTCATCGAAGCGACAGAGCGTACGGATGGGGTGGATGAAAAGATGCCCCAGCGTTTTGCTATTGATACGCTTGAGTGTATCTTCTGCGGTTATTGTGTCGAAGCCTGTCCGTGTGACGCTATTCGGATGGATACAGGTATCTTCTCGTTGACGGGAAATGCCAGAGAGGACTTTGTCTTGGAGAAAGAGCAGCTACTTGCCTATAAAGGGGCATTTGGAGAGGAGAAGAGTATTGCTGGAAAATAGTATCTTTGCCATATTGGCACTTTTTTTACTCTTTGGTAGTCTGGGAATGATCTCTTTTAAGCAGACGGTCTTCAGCGGACTGAGTTTTCTGTTGGCGATGATGGCTTTGGCTGGCTTGTTCGCGCTTTTAGAGAACAGTTTTCTCTTTCTGGCACAGATCATGGTCTCTGTCGGGGCGGTGGTGGTCATCTCACTCTTGGTGATGCTCTCTGTGAATGTGAACGAACAGAACCTTCCCAATGAGCCTGCAAAGTTCAGATGGATGCTCTTCTCTGCTATATTGGTGAGCCCTTTCGCACTATTGATGTATAAGTCATTGACTCATATGAACCGAGAGTTCGTCGAGACAGTGGCGGGGTATGGTTCGCTGAAGATGATGGGTGCCACACTCTTTAGTGACTGGGTACTCCCATTCGAGATAGTCTCAGTCTTGCTGCTTACGGCGATGGTCGGTGCCATCATCATCGCGAGAAAGGAGCCAGCCAATGACGCCTGAACCTTTTTTCGCACTAGCTACGGTACTGTTTAGTCTGGGTATTGTCGGCATCATCAGCCGTCGTAACCTCTTTGTCATCTATATGTCGATCGAGCTGATGTTAAGTTCAGTCAATCTGATACTTGCTGTCTTCTCCCGTCTACACGGAGATATGAATGGCTCTGTGATCGCCTTGCTGATGATCGCAGTCATCGCGGCAGAAGCGGCGCTCTTTCTGGCTATCATCGTTGGGCTTTATCGACAGAGACGTACACTTGATAGTGATGTCTTCTCAAAGCTCTCTCAACGGGATACCTTATGAGTACACTACTTATTTGGATCGTATTGATACCATTCCTTAGTGCAGCTTTGATGGGTCTGGTCTATCTGACCGGGCTAAGGAGTAATCATCTCTTTTATACGATCACTGGCATTTTGGCACCACTGCTTTCAGGCCTATTTAGTCTGTTTATTGGCTGGGAACTATTGGGTAGCTCGGCTGACGTAGTACTCCATGTCGAGGCTTTTCAGTGGATAGCACTGGGAGACTTCGACATCGCCGTCGCTTTTATGGCGGACAGACTTACGGCTGTGATGCTCTTTTTCATCACGTTTATCGGGACATTGATCCATATCTATGCGGCGGGTTATATGAGCGATGATGAAGCCTATGGTAAGTTTTTCAGCTTTTTCAACCTTTTCATGGGAAGCATGCTGCTTCTAGTCCTTGCGGATAATCCGATCATCATGTTCGTAGGCTGGGAGTTGGTCGGACTCTCATCTTATCTGCTGATCGGTTTTTATCATCAGGATGCGAAGAACATCAAAGCAGCAAATAAAGCCTTTATGCTCAACCGTGTCGGTGATTTTGGTTTTATCATCGCACTTTCAGTCCTTTTTATCGCACTGGAAGGGGATGCTTTTACCTTTGAGTCGATCAAAGCGAATATCGGTTTCTTGGACAATTCGCTTATCGCACTTGTCGGTATGCTTCTTTTTGTCGGTGCGATGGGCAAATCTGCTCAGATCCCGCTATATGTCTGGTTACCTGATGCGATGGCTGGTCCTACCCCTGTCTCGGCTCTGATCCACGCGGCGACGATGGTGACAGCGGGTGTCTATATGGTCGCAAGGTTCTCTTTTCTCTACAACGAAGTCCCAGAGGTCGGAGAGTTTATCGCACTTATTGGTGCATTTTCGGCACTTTTTGCCGCACTTATAGCCAGTTATCAGAGTGATATCAAAAAAATACTGGCTTACTCTACGATGTCACAGCTTGGGTATATGTTCATCGCCGTTGGCCTGGGTGCTTACAGCAGCGGGATCTTCCATGTCTTTACACACGCTTTTTTCAAAGCACTTCTCTTTATGGGAGCAGGAGCGGTGATAGTGGCCTTGCATCATGAACAGAACATCTTTAAGATGGGTGGACTGAGAAAGCATCTTGGTCTAGTCTATGTGACGATGTTCATAGCGACACTGGCCATCAGCGGTATTCCGCCTTTTTCCGGCTTCTTCAGTAAAGATGCGATCCTTGCTGCAGCTTTTGCATCGGGCAACTATGGTATCTGGATGATGGCAACACTTACTGCGATGCTGACTGCATACTATATGTTTCGTATGCTCTTTATCGTCTTTTTTGCCAATGGGCATGAATATTCCAATATACCGGTACTCTCACGAATGATGACATGGCCGTTGGTCGTACTGGCTGTGGGTAGTGCTTTCGCCGGACTGCTTGGTGTGAATGAAGCGTATGGCGGTAGTAATGGCTTTGCTTCGTTTATCGCTCTTCCAGACCGCTCTCATCAGCTTTCTCATCTCGCTGAGTACATGCTTGGCTTCTTAAACGTGTTGATGGCACTCATCGGGACAGGTCTGGCCTATAAGATGTTTGCCGTCTCAGCTAAAGAACCTATTGGTGATACTTTCTGGAAAAGCCTTGTGATGCATAAGTTTTATATAGATGAACTCTATGATCGACTTATTGTCAGGACATTGCGGATGTTAAGTGTGATGTCAGACAAGGTCATCGACAATAAAGGCGTGGACGGTATCTTACATCTCTTTGTATCAGGGTATAAGACAGCTGGTCTGCTCTTTACCCGACTGCAAAATGGGAAGGTGCGTTACTACGCACTATATATCCTCGCTGGAATCGCGGTGATGTCGTTACTGATGCTCGATACTATGGAGGCGATGTGATGGAAGCGGTCTTATCGTATATTATCTTTTTGCCTCTGTTGAGTGCATTGTCTCTGGGCCTCTTTCGTGTAGAGCTAAGGTTTGTGCGTATTGGTGCGATGTTGTCGTCTCTACTGGTCTTTATCCTTGTCTTGCTAGTCGCAGCTGATTTTGATCCTGATGGGGGCATGCAGTTTATCCGTGTACTTCCATGGATAGAGCATTACGGTATCACCTATAAGTTGGGTCTGGATGGGATATCGCTTGTCTTGCTTCTCCTGATAGCGTTTTTGATGCCGTTGCTATATCTCTATATGTGGACAGAAGAGCGTAATGGCTACTGGTATAACATGATGTTGCTTCAGACAGGTGTCACCGGGGCAGTCCTTTCACTTGACCTGCTGCTCTTCTATCTTTTCTGGGAGACGATGTTGCTGCCGATCTTTATCATGATAGGGCGATACGGTAGTGGTATGCGTCAGTTCAATGCGATGAAGATCGTGTTGATGACCGTCCTTGGTTCCATGAGTATGTTCTTCTCAATACTCTATCTTGGGTACGAGTTCTTTGCGGTAAACGGCTGGTGGAGTTTTGCACTGAGCGATCTGAGTACACTTCAGTTGGACCCACGTACATCTATTTGGCTGGCAGGTGGTTTTCTACTGGCTTTTGCCATCAAGATACCACTGGTCGGTTTTCATACATGGATGGCTCCGGCTTATGGTTCAGCACCTACGCCAGCAGTCGTCATCATGTCGGCCATCATGGCAAAACTTGGCATCTATGGTCTGTGGCGTTTTGGTTATGGACTGTTTGAGTCGACGTTGAGCTATTATGCTCCAGTTATCATGACACTGGCGATCATCGGTCTGCTCTATTACGCGATCCATGCCATCATGGAACCTAATCTTCGTCGTATGTTCGCCTACTCTTCAGGTTCACATCTCTCCATGATCGCGCTGGGGGTCTTTTTGACCAACATCTATGCATGGGGTGGCAGTCTCTATTTTATCGCTACACATGCACTGTCATCAGCGGGTATCTTCCTAATGATCGGTCTGCTATATAAACGGACTCGGACAGATAATATCGAGGATCTCGGGGGCATCGCATCGTATGCACCGCGTTTTACCTTTTTCTTTGTCTTTTTTGCCTTGAGTATTGCTGGACTTCCTGGTACCGGAGGCTTTGTGGCAGAGCTGCTTATCATCATCGGTGCGTTTAAAGAGGAGTTTTGGATAGGAGTCCTCACGGCGACGACGATGCTCTCGGCCATGCTCTATATCTTCTGGATGTTACAGCGAACGGTCTTTGGACCAGATACGGTAGCCACAGAATATTTTGAGGATCTCAATGGCAGAGAGATGATGATGTTGATCCCTATAGTCGCATTACTATTGATCACTGGGATAGTACCATCGTTCTTTATCCCACTATTTGAACCGCAGATCGCAGCGATGCTTACTGATCTGTTACAGAGTATTGGAGGCCTATGATGTTGGAACAGTTACTTTTGATACTCCCGATGGCGATAACCGTGATCGGGGCTTTTTTCCTCATGTTGTTGAGCTGGAACAAGCGTTTCACCCTGAAGGACTACAATCTTGTCGCAGTCTTTTTTCTTATGCTTTCATTTATTGTGGAGTTTCCTCAACTTTCGAACACTGAGATCATCTATATCTTTCCTGAAGTCTTTGGGACGATGTATATCATCGATAACTTCTCGACGCTGTTTGATCTAATGTTCACAGCGGGCGCTATCTTGACCCTGTTGATAAACACTGACTATTTTAAGAGTCGGAACTATTTTAATGGGGAGTATTTCGCCCTGGTCTTGTTCAGTGTCTTTGGGATGATGACCTTAGCACACTCTAATGAACTGGTCACAGCTTTTATCGCTCTGGAGATAGCCTCATTAAGTGTCTACGCACTGGCTGGTTATCATAAGAACAACCGTCTTAGCACCGAGGCGATGCTGAAATATATGATCTTAGGGTCAATGACGGGAGCGTTCTTTATTCTGGGTACGGCTTTGATCTATGGTGCAGTCGGTTCGACGACACTGGGTGATATAGCACTGTTTATCAAGAGTGCCAGTGACAGTGAGTCACTGCTTGTCATCACAGGTGGGACTTTTATCCTGGTGACGATCTTGTTTAAGATCGGTGCAGTCCCTTTCCATTCGTGGGTAGTGGATGTCTATCATGGAGCACCTTTTCCGGTCACGATGTTTATGGCATCGACCTTTAAGATCGCACTATTCGCTATCGCTTTACGACTCTATCTCGTGGATTTCGCACCCATCAACGTCATCTGGTCAGAACTGCTGCAGGTCATAACCGTGCTGACGCTGATAGGGGGCTCATGGCTGGCGATCTCACAGGACAATCTCAAGCGGATGCTCGCAGGTTCGAGTATTGTCCATAGTGGTTATATGCTTATCGCTATCTCCTCCATCGGTCTGGGTTCGCAAGAAGCCGCTCCGGCGATCATGTTTTATCTGATGTCCTACTTCCTTAGTTCAGTCGGCGCGTTCGGTATACTCAGTTTTATCGCTTCACGAAGTAATAAAGCACTCACGTTCAAGGATTTTAAGGGCTTTTCACAGCGGCGTCCTTATCTGGCCGCGATGATGGCGATCTTTATGCTCTCACTTTCAGGTTTCCCTTCGACTATTGGTTTTCTGGGTAAGTTCTATATCTTTACAAGTGCTATAGAGTCCGGACAGATACTGCTTGCCGGACTGGGTATCCTGACAGCCTTTATCTCGGTCTATTACTATTTCAAACTGATAGCCATGATGTATTTCTATCCAACCGATGAACCTCAAAAGAAATTTCCTATGGACCTCAGTGGTGTACTGATCGGACTGATGGCTGTGCTGGTCATCTGGGGAGGTATCGGAACTGGACTTATCCCTTTCATACCGGGCGCGGATGGTTTTATCGACATAGCCAAGCAGGCGGTACTTTCGCTGCAGTAAATGATGTCTTTGACAGATGAGGGCTTTCTGTCAAAGCTTTCGGATCTATCTCTATCACATATATAG
>JADGEC010000119.1 GCA_016744575.1 Sulfurimonadaceae bacterium
CTATATATCTTTCAAAGAGACTGATCACTATATATAAAGGAAAAAGGAAAATGATGACAGGAGCGTTTGATGGTGTATGTATAAAAGCTAAGAACTTACTAGACCTTGTACTCATTCTTCAGATGAAAAATATGTTTTTGATGTCACCACCCAAGATCGATACTACATCTTTAGCCTCTGATCTTCTATTTATTGTCTTCTAATAAGCTTCTCCATGCATGAAGCGCTAGACTCTCCGGTATCTCTACATCATCAAAGGTAAGGATAGATCCTTCTGGCACTTCTTTACGTATGACAGCATGTGCTAAAAGACCAATAGGGATATGCCCGGGATGTCCTTTGATAGTGACTGCTTCTCCACGCACATCAAAACTACCTATCCCTTTTTTTATCTTAGTACCGATCTGTAGGTCACGTTTTGCGATAGTAGCGACACTGACTGTAGGCTCTTTACTATTATCTAGCAAGACACCTCCTCCATTCAAGACTCTATTGACCGTCTTCAAGATCTCCATATGGCAGAGATGGAAGGGCCTTTCAAGTACGTAGTACGGGCCTTCTCCCATCTTGTAATAACGAAGATGGTCTTTTTGATCACTCTCATGAGCTACAGCGATAAAGACTCCTGCCGGAAGCTTTGGCGATAATAGATAATCACTAATAGGATGATCTAGCCTTTCTGCTTCTTTGGCCAGTGTACTTCCACCATGAAGCATATCATCATCCTTCAGACCGATCAGACCATCTTTGGCTATGCCCGCATGCAGACCATTGGCCACAAGTGCCTGCTCTATCTGTACCTTGGTGCCATCCGTAAACGAGGTGACCATATCAAGGCTAATACCAGATTTTTTCGACCAAAACTTCATATCTTCAAGCGTCGGATTGTGATTGAGGAATCCTTTGATGTTTCCGTATACCAAAGGCTTAAAACCCATTGCTATAGCATCTTCATGTAAGGCAGCAAGAGAACCAGGCTGATCACCTTCAGCTTCAGTCACTAGTCCCTTACCTATAAAGTATGAGCCTGATGTAACATGGAACTCCGAATTCATCGTCACTATCGGAATAGAAGCCTCAATGATCTTAGCAATGGTATCAGTAGCATAGATAGCATCACCACTACACTCGACTATCAGGTCGGACGTTTCAACAAGTGTCTCAAGTGAATCTGTCAGCAAATGGCTTTGTGGAAAATCCTGACGCTTACTGATATCTGTACGTGTCAGAATACCTGTTAGTTCAAATGTATTATGATGGGCTAGTAAATGCACCAGACCTTTTGCTATAAACCCCGTTCCGATAACACCTATTTTATGCATCTTCTAAATCCTTATCGCTGTATATTCACTTTTGACCTGATAAAACACTCTGAGCTTCTCTTGGTCACGATCATATTCTAAGACAGCTTCTCGTTCCTTCTTTTCAGGCTTGATCCGCTTTCTTGAGAGTATATCATGAAAGGTGATCATATCAGTCACTATATTTGTTTAAATACCATTCAATAGTCTTCAAGATACCACTCTCAAAGTTCTCATCAGCTTTCCAGCCCAGTTCCTCTTCTATCTTTGTCGCATCGATAGCATACCGTCTGTCATGTCCGGCACGATCTTCAACATAGGTGATCTGCTCGGTATAACTGCCTTTAGATCTTGGTTTGAGCGCATCAAGTATCTCACATATCTTTTGAACTATATAATTATTGTTACGCTCATTCCGACCACCTATGTTATAGACATTAGCCTCTTTACCGGTATGATAGACCAGATCTATACCTTTACAGTGATCGAGCACATATAACCAATCTCTGATGTTCTTACCATCCCCATAGATCGGAATGTTCTCACCATTGATAGCTTTTCGGATGATGGTAGGGATCAATTTCTCATCATGCTGCTTAGGACCATAGTTATTTGAACAGTTCGTGATGACCGTGTTCATCCCATAGGTGTGCTGATAACTACGTACTACCATATCACTTCCTGCCTTTGACGCGGAGTATGGTGAGTTTGGTGCATACGGAGTCTCTTCCGTGAAAAGACCTTCAGCCCCAAGTGTCCCATACACTTCATCTGTAGATATATGATGGAAACGACACCCTTCGTACCCTTGTTTAAAAGTAAATGGCTTCTCCATCCAGTGTTTATAGGCAGCATCGATCAAAGTAAAAGTACCATTTACATTTGTCTCTATAAACACACCAGGGTTCTTGATAGAGTTATCGACATGACTCTCTGCTGCAAAGTGGATGACTCCGCGAATATCATACTCTGTAAAAATATACTCGACTAACTCACGGTTACAGATATCGCCATGTATTGTCTTATAGTGCTCGTTACCTTCTACCTCTTCGAGGTTCTTAAGGTCTCCAGCGTAGGTCAACAGATCTAGGTTGATCACCTTGTAATCTGGATATCTCTCTACAAAATAAGGTACAAAATTAGAACCGATAAAACCGGCACAGCCTGTTACTAAGATAGCTTTTCCACTCTGGTCTTCTCTCTTGAGCATATCATCTCTCCAATTCGTCACTTTATTAATATATCTCTACTTGTACAGTCTATTTGCATAGTCAAATAGATCAGCCTTTTTTAAAAGAGGCTGATTACTGTCTTTATCTGAGAGAAGCAATTTCTCACTCTCTATACCCCAATCGATCCCTATCTCAGGATCATTATAAAGGATACCTCTATCATGTTCCGGGGCATAGTAGTTATCGACTTTGTAAGAAAACACAGCCGTAGAGGATGTGACAAGAAAGCCATGAGCAAAGCCTCTTGGCACGAACAGTTGACGCTTGTTCTCACCAGAAAGTTCAACAGCTACATGTCTTCCAAATGTCGGTGACCCTTTACGGATATCGACTGCGACATCTAGGACTGTCCCTTCTATCACACGTACAAGTTTGCTTTGTGTAAAAGGTGGCAATTGATAGTGCAGTCCACGAAACACACCAAACGAGGACCTTGATTCATTATCTTGGATAAAATCCACTTTATGACCAACCGCCTCTTCAAACTTGTCTTGTCGGAAAGTCTCTACAAAATAGCCACGGTCATCACCAAATATCTTTGGTTCGATAATAAGCACATCAGGGATCTCGGTCTTGATGAATATCATTATTTTTGACGCTTTTCTATCGTATTCTCAGCCGCCATCTCTAACATGTACTGGCCATACTCAGTCTTCTTCAATGGCTGTGCCAGCGCTATCAACTCATCATCATCGATCCAGCCCTTATAATGGGCGACCTCTTCGATACATGCGACTTTATAACCCTGCCGCTGCTCGATGTTTTGGATATATAGACTTGCCTGCGCAAGACTCTCATGGGTACCTGTATCTAACCAGGCGAACCCTCTTCCCATCAACTCTACACGCAGACTCTTTCGTTTGAGATACTCCTGGTTTATCGAAGTGATCTCGATCTCACCACGTTCTGAGGGCCTTACGTTCTTAGCTATCTCGACGACATCATTATCGTAAAAGTAAAGTCCAGTCACTGCGTAGTGACTCTTAGGGTCTTCGGGTTTCTCTTCTATTGAGATCGCGTTGTAGTCTTCATCGAACTCGACTACTCCAAAACGTTCCGGGTCTTTGACATAGTAGCCAAACACGGTCGCCCCATTCTTTCGTTTTGCTGCCTCTTCCAATCTAGGTGTCAAACCTGGACCATAAAAGATATTATCACCCAAGATCAGACATACACTATCATCACCTATGAACTTCTCGCCAATGATAAAGGCATCAGCCAGACCTCTTGGAGAGTCCTGAACAGCATACTCTATACGCATACCCAAAGTAGAACCATCACCCAAAAGCTCCTCAAATCGCCCGATATCCTGCGGCGTCGAGATGATCAATACTTCACGAATACCTGCGAGCATCAAAACAGACAATGGATAATAGATCATTGGTTTGTCATATATTGGAAGTAACTGCTTTGAGATAGCCTTGGTTATCGGATAAAGCCGTGTACCACTTCCTCCTGCTAATATAATACCTTTCATCCTCAGATCTCCTTCTCTATTTTATAAAAATCTCTATACCATTTAACAAACTCGTTGACACCCAGACGCAGTTCTGTATTTGGCTTATAATCAAAATCATCGATCAGACCACTTGTATCAGCATAGGTAGATACGACATCTCCAGGCTGGATAGGCAGCATCTCTTTTTCTGCCTCCTTACCGATCGCATCCTCGATCGTCTCGATGAACTTCATCAATGCTACAGGAGCATTGTTCCCAATATTATAAAGCCTATAAGGTGCAGATGAACTCTGTATCTCAGGATCTTGTGCGTCCCACTCATCATTAGACTTGGCCGGATCATCGATGACCTTTATGATACCATCGACAATATCATCTATATAGGTAAAGTCACGACTCATCTTCCCAAAATTAAAGACCTTGATCGCACGGTCGTTGAGTATAGCATCAGTAAAGAGCATCGGAGCCATATCCGGACGTCCCCATGGTCCATAGACAGTAAAGAACCTCAGACCTGTCGTCTGTATACCGTACAAATGACTATAGGTATGTGCCATCATCTCATTTGACTTCTTTGTGGCTGCATAAAGACTTACCGGATGTTCTGTAGTATCAGAAGTCTTAAATGGCTGGGATTTGTTGAGCCCGTATACGGAAGAACTCGATGCGTATGCCAGGTTTTTGACACCATGATGGCGACAACCCTCAAGTATGTTCATAAACCCAACTACATTACTATCTATATAAGCATGAGGGTTCTCCAGAGAGTACCGTACACCTGCCTGCGCAGCAAGATGCATCACTGCATCGAACTTCTCTTCTTTGAAAAGTCTCTCCATGCCTTCACGATCAGCCAGATCTAATCTGATAAACCTGTGCTTTGGATAAGATGATGAGTGTGTGTACTTGTTCTCTACAATCAACTTTTTATCGATACCTAGTCTCTGTAGACGCCCATATTTGAGATTCACATCATAATAGTTATTGATATTATCAAGACCTACTACTTCATCACCACGCTCAAGTAGCTGCTTCGCAAGATGATAACCAATAAAACCAGCTGTTCCTGTGACTAAGACCTTCATCGTTAATCACTACCGAACAAGTCTCTGGTATAGACTTTCGCCTCGACATCTTTTAAATTATCTGAGAGTCTATTGGCCACTATGACATCTGATATCTTCTTAAACTCATCTAGGTCCTTGACCACCTTTGAATGGAAGAACTCATCCTCTTCAAGTACCGGTTCATAGATGACCACTTCGATCCCTTTTGCTTTGATCCGTTTCATGATCCCCTGGATGGAAGAAGCTCTAAAGTTATCTGAACCACTTTTCATGATCAATCTGTAGACACCTACGATTTTCGGACTCTTAGCGATGATACTATCTGCTATAAAGTCCTTTCTAGTACTGTTGGCATCTACGATAGCGCCGATAAGACTGTTTGGTACATCCTTATAGTTCGCACGTAGCTGCTTGGTGTCTTTTGGTAGACAGTAACCTCCATAACCAAACGAAGGATTGTTATAGTGAGTCCCGATCCGGGGGTCTAGCCCCACCCCATCGATGATCTGTTTACTATCTAGTCCGTGTGCAGCAGCATAAGAGTCTAGTTCATTAAAGTAAGCGACTCGCATAGCAAGGTAGGTGTTTGAGAACAGTTTTACCGCTTCAGCTTCCGTAGAATCAGTAAAGAGTGTCTCGATATTCTCTTTGATAGCAGCTTCCGTTAAAAGAGCGGCAAATACCTTGGCTCTCTCTGAGCGTTCACCAACGATGATCCGTGAGGGGTAAAGATTGTCATGAAGTGCTTTTCCCTCCCTTAGGAATTCAGGTGAGAAAATAATGTTCTCACTACCGAGTTCTTCTCGAACCTGTTGTGTATATCCGACTGGTACAGTCGATTTGATGACCATCGTAGCATCCGGATTGATACTCATGACATCTTTTATCACCGACTCTACCGACTTAGTGTTAAAATAGTTTGACTGCTCATCATAATCAGTCGGAGTGGCGATTATCACAAAATCCGCATCCTTATAAGCCTTCTCTTTATCTAAAGTGGCCGTAAAGTCCAGGTCTCTGTTACTTAGATAATCCTCAAGTTCCACATCTTCTATAGGTGATATCTTCTTATTTAACATATCGATCTTCTCAGGGACGATATCAAGAGCGATGACTTCATTATGTTGTGCCAAAAGAATACCGTTAGACAGCCCTACATAGCCTGTTCCCGCAATTGCTATTTTCATATATTGTTCCCCTATTATATTGGTAAGACCCATGTCTTTGAATCTGATCCGTTCGTCACTCCACAGAAATCTAAGATCTCTTTTCCAAAGATCTCAATACCTTTAAACTCCTGATGGGCCACCAGATAGACGATAATATCAGATTTATTGATGGCTTCAGCGTCTTTAATGATCTCAAATTCATCAAAACCTTTAATATTTGGTTCGACTGCCAGAACACTTAGACCGGTTGCATTAAGACTTCTTGTCACGTACAGAGCCGGAGACTCTCTAAGGTCATCGATATCTGGCTTAAAAGCAAGCCCCATACAGGCGATCACTGCTTCACGTCCATGCTCTTTCTCAAAAGAGAGTGCCGCATTTTTGACTTTCTCTATTACCCATTCCGTCTTATAGTTGTTCACTTCTCTCGCGGTACGTATCATCTTGGCATCATTTCCACCTTTATGGACGATGAACCACGGATCCACAGCTATACAGTGCCCTCCGACTCCAGTACCTGGTTTCAAGATATCTACACGTGGGTGACGATTAGCAAGTCGGATAAGCTCCCAGACATTGATATCGAACTTATCACAAAGGATAGAGAGCTCATTGGCAAACGCGATGTTCGTATCGCGGTAACTATTTTCTGTAAGCTTTGACATCTCCGCTGTCTTGGCATCTGTCTCAAGGACTGCTCCACTTACAAAAGTCCTATAGAAATCTGCTGTGACCTTGGTCGCAGCATCATTGACACCACCGACAATACGGTCGTTCTCGACGAGTTCACGCATGATCTGTCCCGGTAGGACACGTTCTGGACAGTGGGCCACATGGATCTTTGTCGTATCCACACCACTCTCTTTAAGGACTTTGGCTACCATATCAGTGGTACCCACTGGAGAAGTAGACTCCAGGATGACTATATTACCCTCTTTGATAAAAGGGGCGATCGCTTCAGTCGCAGAGATGACATAATCGATATTTGGGACATAGCCTTCGTGAAACGGTGTAGGGACCGCGATGACAAAGACATCGGACTCCTGAGCCTTGATATCAGCTGTAAGATTACCCGAGTTCACTGCAGAGCGGACAAAGGTATCAAGGTCCGGCTCGACAATATGGATGTTCCCCTCATTGATCGTATCCACCGTGCTCTGTACGACATCTACACCATGGACGACATGACCCCTGTTCGCAAGCAGCGCAGCGGTAGGAAGACCTATATAACCTAGGCCGATGACACAGACTGAAGGGCGGTTTTGAGAGAGTTTTGTTACTGATTCCTGAAGATCCATGATCTTGATTCCTTTTTTTTGTTATATTATATCGTTTTTAATTATAGTTTCACATCTATGCTCTTTATCCGCTTATCAGGAAATCTACTATCCTCTGTGAAGCTTTACCATCTCCATAGGGATTATGCGCCTTTGACATGCTTTCATAAGCATCTTTATCATCTAAGAGTCTTTGTGCTTCGACAATGATCTGTTCCGGATCAGTCCCGACAAGCTTAACGGTCCCTGCTTCTAAAGCTTCCGGCCGTTCAGTCGTATCACGCATTACCAGTACTGGTTTACCAAGACTCGGAGCTTCTTCCTGGACACCACCACTATCGGTGATGATAAAGTATGACTTCTCCATCAAATAGATAAAGGGTTCATACTGCAAGGGATCGATCAAATAGACATTATCCACTGACTCAAGTATCTCATGGACTGGCTTTTGGACATTTGGGTTCAGATGCACCGGATAGACTATCTGAACCTCTGGATTGTTCTGCGCAAGGTCCTTGAGGGATTGGCATATATTGATAAAACCTTGTCCAAAGTTCTCCCGTCTATGGCCTGTGACCAGGATAAGTCGTTTATTCGTATCAAATGGATATTGTGCCTTCAGGGTATTGACTATCCTTGTCTCTAATAGCTGATCTTTTTTGATCTTATCCAGTGCAAGAAAGAGTGCATCGATGACAGTATTACCTGTGATAACAATATTACCACCATCGATATTCTCTTTAAGAAGGTTTTCCCGACTCGTCTGTGTCGGCGCAAAATGGTACGTAGTGATCTGCGATGTCAACTGGCGATTTGCCTCTTCAGGCCATGGACTATAGATATCTCCTGTACGTAATCCGGCTTCAATATGTCCGACCTTGATCTTCTGGTAAAACGCGGCAAGAGAAGCAGCCAGCGTAGTAGTCGTATCGCCATGGACAAGCACTACATCAGGTCTCGACTCGGTAAGAACATCACGCATACCCACCAAGACACGTGACGTGATATCATAAAGGTCCTGTCCCTGTTTCATGATATCGAGGTCATAGTCCGGCGTTATATCAAAGATGTTCAACACTTGATCGAGCATCTCTCGATGCTGAGCAGTCACACACACTTCTGTCTCTAGACCTGCTTCTGCCTGACATGCTTTGACAAGTGGAGCCATCTTTATGGCTTCTGGACGGGTACCGAAAACGATGAGTATCTTTTTCATGCTTATTGACCTCTCTTTATAAATCATATGACACTTTCACTACAACCATCATAAGATTATTTTTTGTTAAATGTTATTTTATATTATTTAACATAAAATATTTATTAAACCTGAACATTATTTAACATTACAACAAAAAACTATATCTTTCTCTCCCAATCCAGCGCTGTTTTACAGATAAGTGCGATACTGTCATGTCTTGACTGCCATCCCATCAACTCTTTGATCTTACTGTTATTTGAGATAAGTTGAGCCGGGTCGCCTGCTCTTCGAGGGTTCATCGTGATCTTGTAGTCTATCTCACTTACCTCTTTCATCGTCGCAAGTACCTCATTAACACTGAATCCATGTCCATAACCCACATTGAAGGTATCACTCTCACTCGTATCAAGATAGCTCAGTGCTTTCAGATGTGCAGCTGCAAGGTCTTCCACATGGATATAGTCTCTGATCGCTGTACCATCAGGCGTATCATAATCAGTTCCGAAGACAAAGATCTCCTCGCGTTTTCCAAGAGCTGTCTGAGCAGCGACTTTGATAAGATGCGTCGCATTGGGAAAGGATTGTCCGATGCTTCCATCGACAGCAGCTCCAGCGACATTGAAGTATCTAAAGATGACATGTTTAAAATCTTTTTGAGCATATGTCGCGTCACGCAGTACGTTCTCACTCATCAGTTTACTCATGCCGTAAGGGTTTATCGGTTCGGTCGCCGTCATCTCACTTACCTGTGTGATCTCAGGCTCTCCATAAACAGCTGCTGTAGAGGAGAAGATAAACTTTTTAACATCGTGTCGCATAGCGATATCGATCAGTTTTGTAGTGTTCACCGTATTGTTCATATAATACTTCACAGGTTCACTGACTGACTCTGGCACCACTATAAAAGCAGCAAAGTGTAATATAGCCCCAACGTCATGCTCATCAAAAAGAGTCTCTAACTTTTCCCATTCATTTAGGTCTTGTCTAATAAATGTAAAAGGACGGATGGCCTGAAGTGTATCAATACGTCCCTGTGTCCCAGTGGAAAGGTTATCGACTACCAAGATCTCCTCTTCAGTCGTCTCAAGAAGTTGTTTTACTACATGAGAACCAATATATCCGGCTCCTCCGGTCACTAATGTCATCATATCTATTCTTTCTCCTCTATTTGATTTGATCGTGTTACTTCTCGATTTTCAGATCTACGCCTGTCTTTGTTCTTTCCTCTTCTTCTCTTACGCTTACGGATCCGCTGATCAAAAAGGTTCAAGAAGATGAAGAAGAGTGTCCCG
>JADGEC010000120.1 GCA_016744575.1 Sulfurimonadaceae bacterium
GTTAAAACGATGGCAAAAGCTGATCCGAGCACGATTGACCCTGTATGATGAGCATCGCGCTACGTTAACCGATCTCACAGATCTCTGGAGTGAGACCCATGTCTATGCTGACAAGGAGCAGGCACCACAGGGTATCCAGGACCATATCGCTTCTGTGATCATCAAGATCGAGACCTTGAACGTTGCGACTAAGAAGAGCTACGATATGCTGATCACCGATGCGCAGCTTATCTCTGATCGTATTTTGAAGATAGAGGGTAAGGTCGAAGCACTGAAGGAGGCGAAGAACAATCGTCTCGCCGATATCTTTGTCGTCGATGCGGCGCCGCTTTTGGCACTGATACAGACTACACCGCTTGAAGCTGGTGATTATATAGACGAGGGTCTCAGCTCTTTAAAAGAGTATTACCAGAATATTCGACTCTATATCTCAGACAATATCAAAGACCTCTATAGAACGTTCATCTACATGGGCTTGATCTTCGCATTGATGGCTTACCTCTATTTCCTTGATCGTCATGGCAGACTCTTTACTCAAGGTGAGAACAGAGATGATACCCAGTTCGCTTTTATAAAACGACCTTTGTCGGCAGCACTGGTGTTGTCTGTCTTTGCTTCTGTCTTTGTCTTTAGTCAACGTTCTGAAGCGTTTAAACATCTCCAGACCTTAATTGTTCTCATCCCGGTGATACTGCTTCTGTCTAATATAGTCCACAAAAAGCTTCATAAATACATCTACGGCTTCTTTGGGCTATATCTCATCAATTTCTTTGATCATGGTGTGGTGAGTCATGGTCTGATGGATCGGATGATGGAACTTGTGCTCATACTTGTTTTGTTTACACTTATCTGTAAGCTTCAAAAGGCAAAGCACACTATAGAGGGTGAGCAGATGAGTAGTCTGCTTCGCCATTCGACTAAGTTGTCCTATCTGTTCTGCGCTCTCCTTGTCATAGCGTTTGTAAGTAATATCTATGGGGCGGCTTCACTCTCGGACCGTATAGTCAGTGCTGTATTTGTGACGATCACTGTTATATTTGTCTTTTATACCTTGATGAACGTGCTCTCCGGAACGGTCATCTTACTGATTCGCAAACGGATCGCCAATGCGCAGCATCTACTTCAGATGCATACACCAAAGCTTGAACGTAATGTGATAGGAATGATCACACTGATAATGATCATCTGGTGGTTATATATCATGGTCACGATCTTTGGTGTCAAAGCTGCGTTACTGGAGTGGGGTGCGAGTATCCTTGCCTATTCATGGGAGTTTGGGGCCATGAAGTTCTCAGTAGAGGGGCTCTTTAATTTTGTTGTCATCCTTACGATAACCTGGTTGATCGCCCGGTTGGTACGGATCTTTCTGACATTGGAGCTCTTTACTCGTTTTGAGTTTGCCAGAGGAGTGCCGACAGCTATCTCTACGATCTCCAACCATACCATCTTCATCATCGGTTTCATCGTTGCCCTCTCAACGCTGGGCATCACGACTCAGGAGTTTGCGATGATCGGAGGAGCGCTGGGTGTGGGTATCGGTTTTGGTATCAGAAACATCGTAGCTAACTTTATCTCCGGGATCATCATGCTATTTGAACGTCCCGTTCAAATAGGCGATACCATCGAGGTCAACAACACGATGGGTAATGTCCAGACCATTGGGACGCGAGCGACTTCTATCAAGACCTTTGATGGTTCGGAAGTGCTGATCCCCAATGCGGACTTCATCGCGTCGGATGTCACAAACTGGACGCTCTCTGATGAGCGAAGACGTGCGATATTGGTAATAAAAGTCGATTTTGACAGCGACATCGAAAAAGTGCTTGAGATCATGCGGTCTGTGGCGATGGAGCATCCGAATGTCTTGGAGGAGCCTGAACCTCTCGCAGCTTTTGAAGGTTTTGGTGATTACTATCTGGAGTTCAAGCTCTACTACTGGTTGAGTGAGGCGATAATCCCGACAAAGAGTGATGTGGCGATAGGTATCTTCAAGTCACTCAAAGCACATGGGGTGCAGATTCCTACGCCGACACGTAATATCGCTATTCATGAGGTAAAAAAAGAGGCAATAGAGTAGACAGCTGATCGCTGTCATCTCTCCTTTGGAGCACTGACTCTTTTAGTCGCTGCAGATATGTCTTGATCTCAGTGACATGAAGAAAAGCCCTCAGGTCATATTAGAGGTGCCCATAAGTCATCAGATCAGCTACTAGCCTTATTATGCTGAGATAATCTTTACAAACCCATCTATATCATCTTTGATATTTTTGTATTCTTTGAGTCCCGTTTTCAGATCTTCTGGTATCTCATGAGCACTAGCTCCAGCTAAAGCACCAAGTATCATGCCTCTATGAACATTGTCTCCTCCTGCATTCGCATTGTCTAGGATCGATCTTTTAAGATCGAAACGATTTTTATATAAAAAATATAAGATCAAAGGCACTCCATGCTCTGGATAACAAGCAGTCGCAAAACGTGTAGTGATCATATTCCTATCAGTCGCTTTTGGCAGTATATCACTTAAGCGCTCATCGGTAGACTCTGTATGTATTTTCCACATCTCATCTTTTGGGATATTTCCTGGTCCCATCGCGGCAGCATATTTTTTTGATAGTTCAGAACCATGTATTTTAACTAGTGCTACATCTTGCGCAGCAGTGTCAAGCGCATCCATTGGTGAATCGTCATTTATGAGATCAAACAATAGAGGTACCAGTTGAGAGAGGGCAGAAGAGACATTTTGTGATCTATGTGTGAGGTTTTGATGGTCTATGGCCATGCCAACACCTTCATAAGGACTCTTGGCAGTCAAGGACAGGATGAGAGGACGGATGATACCCCCATGAGACCCAATAGACCATCGGTGATGTTGGGAATTTGCACACAGTTCAGGTGCTATACCCTTGCTGTAGTTCTCAAACCAATCACGAAGATATATCTCAGAGTAGGCATCTCTGTTTTGTCCCGGTGTTGTCATGTACGTAATAAGATCATCTAAAAAAGAGTCTTGGTCATACTCACCATTCTTGATGACTGAGCGCATCAAGACTCTTACTAAGTTCGCTCCAAGAGTGTTCTCACCAGCTTCTAATCCATGATGGTAATGATATCGCTCATCAAGCAGAGGCATGGGGTTTTTATGTTCTCCTTCATGTACTTTGAGATCGATCTTCAGATCACTGTATGAAGTGTTATAAAAATTGATATGTTCATGTAAGATATCAAAAGGTCTATTTAACTTTTTAGCCATTTGGACATCTGGAAAATAGGTATTTCCAACCATAAAAGATTCTGGATGTGGATGTGAAGCTTTGTTGTAGCCGCTTATAGCACCATATTCTTTTTTTATGTACTCGCGTTTATAGTACCAGTGTACCGGCATAGAGATGGCGTCTGCAATAAACAGACCCCATAAAGCATTTTTTATCTTATTAGGATCTTTCATAAGTCACTCCTTATCTTATATCCATAGCTCCTGAGTAAGCGACACCTGATAGCAGTGCCATCTCACGATGCCAAGTCGCCAGATCATTGTCATTAAGCTTGCTTAGGTCATTATGACCACAAGCACGCGCCATCACCTGCATCAGTTCGACTGATGCGTCAAAAAAGTTATGTAACTGTTTAGATGATCTTTCAATATTTAGTTTTTGACGTAACTCTTTTTTTTGTGTGGCTATACCCGCTGGACAGTTGTTTGTATTGCATATTCTTGCGGCGACACAGCCTATTGCCTGCATAGCACTATTTGAAATAGCAACACCATCAGCACCAAGTGCCAAGGCTTTGACAAAATCGATAGGCACACGTAAGCCACCAGTGATGATGAGCGTCACACGGCCGCTGGCACCTTGTTTGTCCAGGTACTTGCGTGCTCTTGCAAGGGCTGGTATAGTCGGCACACTGATATGGTCTCTAAACATCTCAGGGGCTGCACCTGTACCGCCACCGCGACCATCTAATATGATGTAATCCGCACTGGCATCGAGTGCAAACTGAATATCTTCTTCAATATGGTTTGCGCTTAGTTTAAAACCAATAGGAATACCACCGGTGACTTCTCTGACACGGTCTGCAAACTGTTTAAAATCTTTAGCTGTAGAAAGGTTTGTGAATGTAGGAGGAGATACAGCAGGCTGACCTTCAGCTATACCTCTGACCTGAGATATCTTACCTATGTTCTTGCTGCCTGGGAGATGTCCACCTGTTCCAGTTTTAGCACCTTGTCCACCTTTGAAGTGGAAGGCCTGTACTTTTTGCAGCAGCTTTTCATCGTAGCCAAAGCCAGCACTGGCGTATTCATAAAAGTAACGAGAATTTGCTTCTTGTTCTTCCGGAAGCATACCTCCTTCGCCTGAACAGATACCAGTACCTGCAAGATCTGCGCCTTTAGCTAAGGCTATTTTTGCCTCTTCAGAGAGTGCACCAAAGCTCATGTCAGAGACAAATAGAGGGATCTTTAATGTCAGTGGTCTTTTAGCTTCAGGCCCAATGATCAATTCTGTACCTACTGGTACCTCTTCGAGTAGTGGTTTGGTAGCCATCTGCGCTGCCATTATCTGCAGGTCATCCCAATGAGGCAATTTGTTACGTGGAACACCCATTGATGTCATTTGACCATGATGACCCAGTTTAGATAAGCCTTCACGGGCAAGCTGGTGTATGAACTCTACGGTAGGTTCTTCTGGTGTTGATACAGCTGTAGGTAGATCTGAAGGTGTTGAGGTGATTCCCGGTCCTTCTTTTCCTACATCTTCTGCGCTGAAGCGTTTATGGGTACCGTCACAAAAAGGTGTGTTACCGGTATGTTTACAGGCACATAGATAGGCTTCGTCATCTTCATCAGAGACGATCACTCTGGGAGTAAATGATGTACCCACATGTGAACCATCACAAAATGGCTGGCTTTTAGATCTACCACATGTACAAAAATGATACTCCTGTCCTTTGGAAAGAGTCACCTTGACCGGTTTGTTGTCTGCGACTATTGGTTTACTCATATTTACTCCTCTTTGTGATTCGATAACGGGCGCTTATTGGTAACGCTCCGTTAAGTGATGTGTTTTTTACGTCCGCTGGAACTACTTGCTGTGTGTTGATCACATATAATAACGCTCAATATATTAAATAGGTGTAGACTTCTTAACGCGGATGTTTAAAAAAACAGATGATGATAGAAAAGGTACTGAACGTATCACCATCTTGTCCACTCTAGTGATTCTTACCAACCCATATGGTAATAAGCCCAAATGCGCTCGATGTTCATCGGGAGCCACTCTTCATAGTATTGCCACTCTTCGTATTTAGGTAGTCTCACACTCTTTTTTAGTGTATCAGGATTATGCATACCAGAATCCATTGCTTTTTTTACTGCTGCCATCAAGTCTTCGAGATAGACGCGTTGCTCTTTGACTACCGATGCAGGGTCGATCGCCGGCTGCCCTTCGGGTCCATGAGCAGAGATGACATAATCAAGATCCATCTGTTCGATCTCTTTAAGCGATCTGACCCACTCATCCGGCCAAAAATCCGGCATGGCTCTGAATGCTACTCTTCGCGGCGTGACGATATCCACGACAAACAGTATCTTCTCTTTTGGCAGCCGCATAACGACCAGACTATCACCATGGTTTGGACCGACGTACTTCAATTCGAGTGTCCTGCCGCCTAACTTTACCGTATATTCATCCTCAAATGTGATGTCTGGCATAGGTGTAGCAGAAACGGGGTGATCACCTAGCTCCTTTAGCACATTCTTATGAGCGATGAATGTCGCTCCCTGGTCTTTAAACACCTGGCCGCCAGAGATATGGTCATGATGATTGTGGCTATAGACGACATACTTGACTGGCTTGTCAGTGATCTTGCGGATCTCGCTGAGCAGCTTTTTAGCTGCTTTTGGATTGAGCGGGTCGGTAACGATGACCCCTTCATCGGTGACTAAGAAAATATTGCGGTAGACCCACCAGCGAAATACATACAGACCATCACCGATGTTTGTCGTACTATAACCGAACGGTTCTCCCCCCACCGGTTCCTCTGTTGGAAAGTCCGAGGCTGCTGCCATTGACGAAAGCAATAGTCCGACGACCAATACTGTCTGTAAAAATAATCTTTTCATCTTTTCCCTTTGTCTAGACTTTTGAGATCTAGTGTTATTAGTCTATATTATATGTCAATAAGAAAGGAAAGTCAAGAGTAATTACTCTAATGATATAGATCAGTATATGTAATATCATTAACGAATACTGTAAATAAGGGTACTGTAGAGAATCATTAGATCTATTGACTTGGTAGTGTAATAACACTATAATAATCTTATAAGGACTAGATTTGTCAAGAAAAGAAGCTATTTTAGAAGCGGCTCGTGAACTTTTTAATGAAACTGGTACACAGTCCGCCACTACAAACCATATAGCAAAAGCGATGGGCATCAGTCCAGGTAATCTGCACTATCATTATAAAAATCGTGAAGAGATAGTACGTCTACTATATATAAAGATGCGCGAAGAGACGACACCGCCTATAGAGCTCCTTCCAAAATGCATCGCTGATCTACATGAACATGAAAAGGTACTTATAGAGATACGGTGGAAATATCGTTTCTTCTTTAAAGAGATGCTTTCACTTTTCGCACGAGATGCTGAGCTGGAAGACCTATACATAAAAGACAATATTAGACACCGTAGACGCATAAGACAGGTCATGAACAACCTTATAATAAACAAAGAGATCACTATTACTGATGAGGAGGATATAGACTTTCTTGTAGATTCTATCTCTTTAGCATGGCAGTTTTACAGTTCATTTCTACATACAATAGGAGAAGAGTTAAATGCCTCTTCAGTTCATGATGTCATAAAGTATACGACTGCTGCTATGAGACCTTACCTAACAAAAAGCACGAAGACGATCAAGTGAAAGTTGATTTACGACTTTAGCTAGTTTAGAGGTTCCCTTGTAGTGTCTCGATGAAATATTACAAATAAGACTTTAAAGGCTAAAGCCTTTAAAGTTAAAATATTTTAGTCAGTTATGGGTGTATTCATTGCTTCCATGACGTTATCAAGGTTGAAACTTGCAGCTTTCATGCGAGGAGGAAATTCTTTAAATGTACTAAGGAATCTTCCTACATATGCTTGTGCAGGAACACCAAGATAAGCACGATCTAATACCCAATCATAGTAAGTATTAGAAGTAATAGGTGCTATCTCATATGGATCACGACGCAGATTTAAGATCAATGGAATACGAAGGGCAGTAAATGGATTACCCCATACTTTAAAGGTACCTGTTGCTCTTTGTTCCATAAATATAAGCTTCCATGGACCATAACGTAGTGCAGTCAGATCACCATCATCAGAGAAGTAAAAGACTTCTTTACGCGGGCTTGGCACTTTATCTGGATCTTGAAAATGTTCTAGCATGTCGTAACCATCTAAATGAACCTTATAGTCTCTCCCTAATGCTGTTGATCTGTATCCATCAAGTAGATCTTCTTTGATGTCTTTTTTGCCCGCAACGCTTAACAGCGTTGGAAAGAGATCCATACCGCGAACAATTCCATTACTTACAGTATCGGGTTTAATATGACCTGGCCATCTTACAAGTGCTGGTACTCTAAACCCACCTTCCCAGTTTGTGTTTTTCTCAGATCTAAATGGAGAAGACGCAGCATCTGGCCATGTGTTTTTATGTGGCCCATTGTCTGTAGAGTAAAACACAAAAGTGTTATCTGCGATCTTAAGTCTATCAAGGGTATCGAGCAGTTGTCCAATATGTCTATCGTGTTCTACCATACCGTCACCATAGTTGTCTTGACCAGAAATACCTTGAAGCTCTTTTTTTACATGTGTTCTAAAGTGCATACGTGTACCATTCCACCATACAAACCATGGCTTCTTAGCAGTAGTCTGACGCTCCATAAAATCAATTGCTGCTGCCACAGTCTCATCATCTATCGTCTCCATGCGTTTCTTCGTCAGAGGACCTGTATCTTCTATCTTGCCATCTGCCTTAGAGTGGATGACCCCGCGAGGACCAAACTTCTTACGGAACTCAGGGTCTTTGGGATAATCCACATTTTCAGGTTCTTCTTCTGCATTTAAGTGATAGAGATTTCCTAAGAACTCATCAAAACCATGATTGGTAGGCAGCATCTCGTCTTGATCGCCTAGGTGGTTTTTGCCAAACTGACCTGTTGCATACCCTTGATCTTTTAAAAGTACTGCAATAGTAGGGTCTTTTACAGAAATACCCTCTTTTGCACCAGGGTTTCCTACTTTTGATAATCCTGTTCTTAGTACAGACTGGCCTAAAATAAATGTCGAACGACCTGCCGTACAAGACTGCTCAGCATAATAGTCTGTGAACATTATTCCTTCATCAGCAAGACGATCGATATTAGGTGTTTTATAACCCATCATTCCTCTTGTATACGCAGAAATATTGGACTGACCTATATCATCACCCCAAATCACCAAAATGTTTGGCTTAGCAGCTTCTAGTGTTAAGGTAGCTAAAGAAGCTAATAGCAAGCCTGGAACAATTTTTTTCATAAATATCCCCTTGAGATCATTTTAAACATCATTGTATCTATAAAAAACGAAAAGATTCTATTCTCGGGATATAAGCCTAAGTGTTGTCTAGTTTATAGAGGACATTTAGGCTCACTTTTTGACTCCATTTAAAAAGATCTCAACTACTAAGTCTACATCTTCTTTGAGCTCTTCTAGGCTCACTGGTTCAGAACTATTCAAGAACACTCCTGAATGTATTCTATCCCTGATCATACTAATAAAAAAACTTGCAAGCTTATAGTTTGGAGATTTATTCAACTGTCCGTTATTCATACAGTTTTGTAAAAATTCTGATAACTTCAAAGTCCCAAGCATAGGACCTTTTTCATAAAACTCTAATGCTAGATCAGGAAACAGTTTTACTTCTTTATAGATCATCGTATATAATCCTATGATCTCTGGTCTCATATAAGAGTGTGCTAATCCATAAGCAAACTCTTTTAATGATGATTCTAGATCGTTCTCATCAAATCTCTCTAATCGTACTTCATGTGATACTCTGTCTGTATATAATCTAATGATCTCACTAAGAAGTCCAGACTTATTTCCAAATCCATTATAAATATCTCTTTTTGAACCACCTGTCACTTTGATGATATCATCTATACTTGTATTGGAAAAGCCTTTTTCAAAGAATAGATCTGCTGCAGCTTTGATGATCTTATCTTTTTTATTGATCTTATTTTTCGTCATAGACTTCCTTCTTCTTGACTTAGCAAATCTGTTCTGTTATCATAACAAAATATAATGGTAATTTCAATTACCATACTCAAGGGTCAAAATGAAAAGCAAAAAAATTGTGATCTTATTTATTGTTATAACGATCATATTCTCACTCTTATTCTTTTACATGAAAAACAGTCGTAATATAATAGAAACGGACAACGTATATACCAAGGCTGACATCGTGCCAATAGCCGCAAAGGTCTCAGGTTACGTAAATAATGTCTTTGTAAAAGACAATCAGCCAGTAAAAAAAGGGGATGTTCTTTTTAGCATAGTCGATGAGGACTATAGAGTAAGATTAGAGCTGGAAAAGGCAAGCGTAGATATAGAAAAAGCCAAAATACAAAGCTTCGTAGAGCAGATCTCTATGCAAAAGAGCATAGTAAAAGAAGTAGAAGCAAATCTTCAATCTGTAGTATCTACTCAGAAGTTGACTGATCTAAATTTTAAAAGAGCTGAAAGATTATATAAAAATAAGTCAGCCAGTAAATTAAATTTCGATGAAAGACAAAATGAAAAGAATAAATCTCACTTTAACGT
>JADGEC010000121.1 GCA_016744575.1 Sulfurimonadaceae bacterium
GTCGATGTCCAGGATGTCCATGTAGACTTCCTCTCTATGTCAGCACACAAGTTTCATGGTCCTAAAGGGGTCGGAGCACTTTATATCAAAGACTCTCAAGACCTTTCACCGTTGATGCATGGTGGTGAACAGATGAATGGACGACGTTCGGGTACACTCAACGTCCCTTATATAGTAGGTATGGGTAAAGCTATCGAGCTGGCTACGACTGACCTCGAGAGTAAGATGGCTACCATCGCTGCTAAACGTGATCGTCTAGAAGATGCATTGCTGCAGACTCTATCTGACACGTTCACTGTCGGTGATCGTGACAACCGTACACCAAATACGATTCTGATCTCGATCCGTGGAGTAGAAGGTGAAGGTATGCTCTGGGACCTTAATAATGATGATATCGGTGCTTCTACTGGATCAGCCTGTGCAAGTGAAGACCTTGAAGCTAACAGTGTCATGATGGCTATCGGTGCTGATAATGAACTTGCACATACAGGTATTCGTTTGAGTCTGAGTCGTTTCACGACGGATGAAGAGGTCGATTATGTCATCGAACATTTCAAAGCAGCGGTAGAGCGCCTACGTGGCATCTCCAGCTCATATGCGATCGTACAACCAACACCGGGTGGAGAAGCAGCCGAGTGCGCGATCCCGGGACAACACTAAAAGAAAAATAACCTGGTCATAAAGTATTGACCGCATAGAAAAAGGATACATTATGGCAAAAAGCGATTTACTTGGCGGGTCTTTGTGGGATGAATATTCTGACAAAGTGACAACGCTTATGAACAACCCGTTAAATCAGGGTGAGATCACTGAAGAGACTGCAGTAGCAAACGGTCATAAACTGATCGTCGCTGATTTTGGTGCAGAGAGCTGTGGAGATGCGGTCCGTCTGTACTGGGAAGTAAACCCGGAAAGTGAGATCATCGTCGATGCGAAGTTCAAGAGCTTTGGCTGTGGTACAGCGATCGCCAGTTCTGATATGATGGTCGAACTCTGTAGAGGTAAGACGGTCGATCAGGCAGTAAAGATCACTAATATCGATGTCGAGATGGCACTGCGTGACGAGCCAGGTACTCCTGCGGTACCGCCTCAGAAGATGCACTGTTCTGTCATGGCTTATGATGTCATCAAAAAAGCAGCCAGCCTTTATAAGGGTGTGGATGTAGACAGTTTCGAAGACGAGATCATCGTCTGTGAATGTGCACGTGTCAGTCTTGGTACACTTCAAGAGGTCATCAAACTTAATGACCTTAAGAGTGTCGCAGAGATCACAGACTACACTAAAGCCGGTGGTTTCTGTAAGTCATGTATCAAACCAGGTGGCCACGAAGACCGTGAGTACTATCTTGTCGATATCCTCGCTGATGTCCGTCGTGAGATGGATGAAGAGAAGATGGCAGCTGCCGCAGATGCTGGTAGTGCAGGTGACTTCAAAGCAATGACTCTGGTCCAGAAGATCAAAGCTATTGATGAAGTCATCGACGAAAGTGTCCGTCAGTTCCTTGTCATGGACGGCGGAAACATGGAAGTCATCGATATCAAAGATGCTGATCCATATATCGATGTCTATATCCGTTATCTTGGTGCCTGTAATGGCTGTGCCAGTTCAACGACAGGTACACTTTATGCGATCGAGACAACACTAAAAGAGAAACTTACTCCGGACATCCGCGTTCTGCCTATCTAGTCAATTTTCCACCACCTCTATCGCAGACCTTCTGCGATAGTGACGACTCCTTTTTTTTTCTTTATATATTCAACACCCGACTTGTCACACAAACCCGATTAACTGATGCTCTGTCTATCCTTGCGAGATGTTGTTTTATAGTTCAGATCTGCGTGAGACTTTGGAAAATTAGACTTGAAGAGTGAAGGGAAGTCAATACTTCCAAGTAAGACCTGGATGTATGACCGTATAGCGGAGGATAATGTCATTAAGTCAAGAGTTGTGATCGCTCTGTAAGGTTTGGAATCGGAAGGCTTTGCCTCCGCAATTCGGGAGTGAACTCTCCGTTTCCGAAGAGACTTAAGATGCCTAACTTAATGGCATGGGGGGACGCAGATCAATGGTCGTGGTGAGGTAGTCCGCGATTGGTGTTTTCGAGAGTCTCTAGAAGACGTCTCTCCTCAGGTTTCTCAAGTACTCCACTGGAGAGGGTGTCAAGTATCTTCTCTGCCATCTGTACCTGAAGCTCTTTCTCTTTTATAAGGATCTCTTTTTCAAGTGTCTCCCGATGCATCTGCAGCTGGTCCTCTCTTCGTCTGAGTAGAAAGTAGATCACGGTAGCAAGGATCACGACAGCCAGTAGTCCGCCAAGGATCATGAAGTTCTTATAGAGCGTATACTGATATTCATCTTTTTTACCCATAGAGTCCTGCTTGTTGAACTCTATCTCTTTATGGGTACCGACCTCAAAACGTTTTGTCTCCTGCTGAGAGCTGTTTATGGTAAGGTCACGTTTTACATTGAGTTCGGCGATCTCTTTGTCGAGTTGTGCCAGCTCTTTTTTGTTCTCCGCTTCGATCGCGGCGATCTTGACCTCGTTGTTACTTTGATTGGAGATCACTCTTGGCCCGTAACTCGATACTGGTTTCTGCCCGGTGATGTATGGCCTGCTCTGGCCTTCACCACATCCGGAGAAGATGAATAGGGTAGTCAAAGATAGAAAGAGAACAGATAGTCGCATACGCGCTCCTTATAGATTTTTGTCAAACCAGTTAGCGATCTCGCTACGTATGGTGTGACGGAGATGGATCCCTGCTATAAAGTCATTATGCAGAGCTTTGTTGAGAAGTGAGACCAGTGCATTTCGCCGTTTTGAGAGAAATGGATGGTCTATCTGTTGCGGGTCACCCATGATGACTAGACGTGTCTCTTCACCCATCCTTGTCCCTATGAGCTTCATCGTCGCTGCGGTCATGTTCTGTGCCTCATCGATGATGACGAACTTACGAGATATGGTCGTCCCACGTATATGGGCGATATCCATCACTTCGATGTTGTTGTTGACCATGAAGAGCTCGGTAGCATTCTCTCGTTTTGGGGAGTTGGTGTTTCCGGTATATTCGACACGTGATTCGATGGAGTGTTTGTTCTGATGTTCGATGGTGAAGTTGATGGCAGAGTAGAGTGGATACATGAAGTAACCAAGTTTTTGATCTTCATCCCCTTTACGGAAACCGAGTTCAGACTGCTGATCAGAAGAGGTGACCGTGTTACGTGCATAGACGATACCCTCGACGATACCTTCTCTGACAAGTTCAAGTCCTGCCTGCAGTGCCATCAAGGTCTTGCCCGAACCGGTAGAACCAGCGACGACGGTGACATAGTTCTGTGGATGAGTGAGCATGGTGAAGTAGAACTTCTGTTCGAGGTTAAGAGGTCGAACAAGGGTGTCATCAAAAAACTCGCCGAAACGACGGTCGAAGTCACACCACTCAAGCTGATTGTTCACATTGATGGCATAGCGTTGTATACCTGTCTCATAGATCTCACTACTTGCACTTTTAGCCTCTTCGATAAAGGTGAGTTGTTCAAAGTCACGATGCTCACTCTCCTCGGGGATAGCCGGGTCGTCATGATAGATGTAGGTATGTGCGAAATCGATGTTCTCCGGTTTTTCGACACTGGCATTACTGATAGACTCTGATCTGATATGCTGGACCTGTGCTGCGATCTTAAACGAGATGTCATTAGTGAGTAAAGTGAGACTGTAATCTTTAGCGATCTCGGCTATCTTCGCATCATTAAGCCCTTTTGGCTCATGAAAACTCTTCGATATACGGTAGTCCTCGCGAAAGATGATATAAAGATCGATAGGGACTATCTCATCTCCATGCAGGGAAGGGTCGAACATGATCTGTAGTCTATAGTAGCTATCGACCTCGGACTGCTCCTGTGAACGACACTCTTGCAGTCCCTTGGGAAGTCCTGTATGCGTGAGCATCTGACCTTTACTCACATCTGCCAGACGAAAGAACTCACGTGCTCGAAAACCAGCTTCTGAACGCATATCATCTTTCTTGTTGTTCAGTTCTGCTAAGACGATATTTGTGATAGCGATGATGTTCTGATTGTTTTGTGCGAGTCTAACGAGGTTGGCAGGGTCATCGAGGATGACGGAGGTATCTAAGAGATAACATTTTTGGCTCTCATTCATATAGTGACTCCTGGAGGTGAATATTGCTTTGTACTTATCTATTTATTATAACGACAAAAGTTGAATAAAGTAGATAGAGATTGTTTTGGAGAGAGTAAGATAGTAAAAAAAAGGAGCGAGGGCTACTTATTGTAGTAGCTGGTGACTCCCTCCATAGTACGTCCCATATTTAAGAGCAGCAAGTCCGCGATGACAAGCGCTGCCATGGACTCGACTACAATAGAACCACGGATAGCGACACAGGGGTCATGCCGTCCCTTGAGCTCAAAATCGACCTCTTCATCCTCTGTCGTAATAGTATGTTGCTTTTTGAAGATCGAAGGGGTAGGTTTGAAGTAGACGTTGACCCGTACGGTGTCACCATTGCTGATGCCTCCAAGAATACCGCCTGAGTGATTACTCTCGAAGCCGTCATTGCGAATGGGGTCATTATTGGTCGAACCGAAGGCCTGTGCACTGGCTGCTCCGTCACCGATCTCAACTGCTTTGACGGCATTGATCCCCATCATCGCCTCAGCCAGTAGAGCATCAAGCTTGTAGTAAAGCGGCTCACCAAGACCGATAGGCAGTCCCTCTATCTTGACCTGAGCGATACCGCCGACAGAGTCATGACGGTTCTTTGCTTCTAAGACCGCATCTTTTTGTGCTTGTTCTGTATTTTTGTCCAGGGCGTAGATCTCACTCTGAGGGGCATAGTCAAAATCGAGCTGTTCAGATGCTATACCTGCTATCTCTGTGATACCACTTTGGATCTCTATTCCCAGAGGACGAAGCATGAGTTTGGCGACAGCTCCGGCAGCAACGCGGGCAGCTGTCTCTCTGGCTGATGCACGTCCTCCTCCGCGATAATCACGGATACCGTACTTGTGCCAATAAGTGAAATCGGCATGACCGGGGCGAAATAGGTCTTTGATGTTGGTGTAGTCTTTACTCTTTTGACTGGTGTTGAAGATCACCATGGCGATCGGGGTCCCGGTGCTCTTACCTTCGAAGATACCACTGAGTATCTCTACTTCGTCTGCTTCTTTGCGTGCGGTAGCATACTGGTTCTGACCAGGTTTTCTTCGGTCTAGTTCTCTTTGGATAAAGTGCTCATCTATATCTAGTCCGGCAGGTACACCATCGAGGATACATCCGATAGCTTTGCCATGAGATTCGCCAAAGGTACTGAAACTAAAGCGGATACCGAAACGATTCATGTGATCTCCTTCTCAAGTTGTGCGATGGCTATTTTGGCAGCCTCTTGTTGCGCGATCTTTTTACTTTTACCTACTGAACGACCATACTCTTTGTCCTCAATAGAGACCGCTACTTCAAACTCTTTTTGATGGTCTGGTCCCTGTGAACCGGTAAGACGGTACTCTGGTGTGACACCAAAGCGTGCTTGTGTCAGTTCTTGCAGTGTCGTCTTATGGTCTTTAAAGAGAGACTTTAGTGACATGTCTGGGTAGATACTCTCCATCAGTTTGATAGTGATCAGCCGTACTGTCTCAAGTCCGGACTCAAGATAGATAGCTCCCATGATCGCCTCAAAAGCGTTTGAGAGTAGGGAGGGTTTCTCTCTCCCCGCATTGTTCTCTTCGGCATTGGAGAGGATGATATACTCACCGAGCCTGATATGTCGAGCCATCCTGGTAAAACCCTCTTCATTGACCAAAGAGGCGCGAAGCTTTGACAGCTTGCCTTCATCAAAGCTGGGAAATCTGCTGAAGAGGTACTCTCCGACAACAAGGTCAAGGACTGCGTCACCGAGAAACTCAAGACGCTCATTATTGTAGGGCTGCTTATAACTTTTGTGTGTCAGCGCTTCAATAAGGAGCTGCTTGTCCTTAAACATATATTCAATAGTCTCTTGAAGTGTTTGGGCGTGATCCATATTCTCTCCTTTTCATCTATACTACAGCGTTAACTGTTTTTTTGTGGCGTTCAAGCCACTGTTGGGTGTCTGTCATCTGGGCTATTGGGTCTTTATTGGAAACAGAACTCTTCTATACTATGCTTCTTGGTCAGGATCGGTTCGCATATTACCGTATCGATCGCATAGCAGTTGGGGCACCGATGAAATGAGAAAGGGAGTATGTTCTTACAGCTTTGGCAAAGATACTCATAGGTGATCGTCGCACCGGGATCATCAACGTGCCGTAGTCTGATAAGCATATCTAACTCAAAGATATCACTGCTCTTGGCAAGGTCTGTGAGCCCTTTAGCCGTAAATAGTTCTCTCAGATAGCCATTTTGTGCAATTATATCTAAATCACACTGTTGTGGATCGAGTTGCCAGAGAATGTCACTCAGGCGCTCTGCCTGTGACTGATCGAAATGCTGCCATGCCAATTGGGAGTCGTGTTTAAAGATGTATTCGAAGATGAGATAGGTGAGTGTGTGATGCGTCTGGTGTATCTTAAGAAGTGCAGCAGCTTTCTCTTGAGTACTCAGGCTCTTATCGTGGATAAGGGCGATACATTCCAAATAAAGACGGTCCAGTCTGGCATCACTTCCAAGCTCATCAAGGGGGTCAAGTACGTTTAGTGCATTGCCGTATTCATGGAGCTGCTCATAGACAAGCAGTAGGAAATTGAGTGCCTGTGGTGTACGGGGATGCTGTTGAAGTATCTTTAGGAAAAGCTCTTTGGAACGTTCGAGAAAACCGGCTTTAAAATAGGTCTTTCCGAGTAAGAACATCGTATCTCTTCGGCGGAGTGGGTCTTCCTGGCGTTTAAGTACGGCTTGATAGATCTCGATACTCTTCTCATAATCACCATTTTGGGTATAGGCATGTGCAAGTAGAAACCATGATTTCTCTGAGATAGTACTATTGCCGATGAGTTCTTGAAGCTCCTCTTCGGGAGGCAGCGTATGAAACTGTTTGATAAACCCATCAAGATGGCGATGGTCCTCTTTTGTCTTTATTCGTCCCCACCAGTAACTGACGAAAGCGATGATAAAGATCAGTATGAACAAGACGATGATGCCAAACAGTGGATCTCGAAACTCTATAAACAGTACATCCATGGCCCGATGATATCCTTGCAGCTTGAGTTTGAGATCGCCTTATTATAACCTAATGCACTTGTCATTATTGTGCCATTAGATGGGTAGTAAAGAAGAAGATGGGAACAAATGACGTTAAAAAAAGAGTTTATATTGACTTTAAGCGCCATACTAAGATACAATGACGATGAAACTAAAGATTTGGAAGGGTTTTAACGTACATGGTAGCCAGCTATATTCGTCCCGATAAGTATTTCAATGGTGTTTATGACCAGCTAAATATGATAAGCAATTATATTGAGCAAAAAGGTCTTCAAATAGAAAAAGAGTTTATCGATCAGACATCCCAGAACAAAAAAGTCGAAGAGCGCAGTGATGCGATAACTTTTTTACGCTCTTTGAATGACAGTACTTTGATCATCTATGATGTCTGGGTATTGAGTTCACATATCGATGACCTTGTACAGATGTTCAGTTGTCAGTTGAAAAACGGCAATGAGATCCACTTTGTCAAACAGTCGGTAGTCATCGACCGTAATAGTGATGTGATGGTGGTATTAGGCCTGATCGATCAAGTACGAAAGACCTTGGAAAATGAGGCAAGTAAAGCGATCGGTCGTCCGAAAGGGAGCCGTTCCTCATCCAAGTTTGACCAGTATCATGATAATATAATCAAATACTTGAAAGAGAAAAAAAGTGTCAGTGAGATGGCTCGTATCTTTAAAGTGAGTCGTAGTTCACTGAAAGATTACATAGAGTCACGAGAGCTCAAAGAGGTCGCTGAAGGCACAGGTCTTACGCTGCCTGCTGATGGTGAAGCTAAAGTCTTAGATACCATCAAATGCCCAGAGACGATAAATTGATCATGAAAAGGACCACAATATGAGTGAAGCAGGAGCCAAAGTGGCTAAAGAGTTAAATAAAAAGATGCCATGGCGCATCATGCGATACTATTTTTTCGGGTTGGCAACTTTTATTTCCCTGATCTTACCATGGATTGTAATCAATGGAAATCATTTTTTCTTACTCAGTTTTGACAAACTGAAACTACACCTTGCCTTTGTCCAATTCGATATGCAGGAGATGTACCTGATGCCGTTCATCCTGATGATCCTTTTTCTTGGGATCTTTGGTATGACAGTACTTGGCGGCCGTGTCTTTTGTGGCTGGATGTGCCCTCAGACCATCTTCCGTGTTCTTTATAGAGACCTGATCGAGACCAAGCTCCTTGGTCTGCGTAAGCGTATCAAGAACAAGCAGAACGAACCAGACATGTCCAAACCGGAGAACAAAGTTAAGAAGGTCGTGGCTGTACTTCTGTGGACTGCAATAGCCTTTATTGCAGCTGCTGACCTTGTCTGGTACTTTGTCCCGCCGGAAGACTTCTTCGAGTATATGAAGGACCCGGGCGAGCATATGATAATCGTCGGTACTATTCTGGGGATCGTCGCTTTCCTGGTCTATGACATCATATTCCTGAAAGAGGATTTCTGTATCTATGTCTGCCCTTATTCACGTATTCAGTCTGTTCTGTATGATGATGACACGGTCATGGCGATCTACGATCCGCATCGCGGTGGTGAGATCTATAAAGACCATGAGAAGATGTTCACCAAGCAAAAAGAGCTGAAGGCTGTTGAAGAGCAGGCAGAGTGTACGACTTGTGAAAGTTGTGTGACTGTCTGTCCGACGCATATCGACATCCGTCAGGGTCTACAACTGGAATGTATCAACTGTCTGGAGTGTGTGGATGCCTGTACTACTGTCATGGGCAAACTCGGTAAAGAGAGTCTTGTCCGCTGGTCCAGTGAGAAAGAGGTCCTCTACCAAAAAGGTAAGACAGACTATTTCCGTCCTAAGATCCTGGGCTATATAGGTATCTTGCTCCTGATCACGGTCATCCTTGGTGTGATGGGCTCGAAAAAAGAGCATATGCTGTTGAACATCAACAAAGAGACTCGGCTCTACTCTACTAAACTCATCGAAGATGATAAGGTAAAGGTCGATAATGCCTATATCTTCTTACTACAGAACACGCTTAATGAGGAACATAGATTCTATTTCGATGTCATCGTACCGGAAGGGATGGAAGGTAAGATCAAGATCACTAAACCATCTGCTCCGTTCAGTGCACGTCCTGGTGTCAAAAAGAAGAAGGTCGTCATCCTGACAACGGATGAGATACTGGTAGATGATCCTCGAAAAGACACGGTCATCCCGATCACGATCCGTGCTTACGCTCTCGATGACAAAGCGAAGATCACCGTCGATCGTCAATCGACCTTTATCTTCCCTCGTGCAGACGTATTAAAAGCTGCTAAATAAGCAAAGACTTCCTCTTCGCATAGGTAGACCACTGCCTGATCCGACCAAGGCAGACTCTTCCGCCTTGGCCATTGATCTATCTCCGGTCAATCATCTTTTTTCATTAGTCGACCTTAGCCTCTGTTTCTAATAAAGTAAGTCCCGATCACTTAAGACCAAGTGACTTGCCTTTGCCCCCAGTCAACCTTTTGTACAGTTTCCATGGATCTACTGCACAAGGCTCACTATGTAAGACGCAACTTACCACTTCGCTACAGTAGTAGCGTTGTGGCCCGTTTACGGGAATATGAAGGAACTCATTAAAGAGTATTCCCAACTTATCATACTTATGACCAAGTAGACTTTCCA
>JADGEC010000219.1 GCA_016744575.1 Sulfurimonadaceae bacterium
TGCTTTTGATGTCGAACTGGCGGTAGAAGCTGAACAGATCATGAAAGACGCAGGTATAGTCTATGAGTCTGGTGATTATGTCGAGTCCATCGAAGAAGAGCGTGGTGTTGCGACTGGTGTGAGACTTCACAGCGGTAAGGTGATCGATGCTGATGTCATCGTCCTGGCTACGGGCTATAGACCAAATACCACACTGGCAAAAGAGGCAGGTCTTAAACTTGCACGTTATGATGGCATCTGGGTCGATGAGTATATGCGCACGGCCAACAAAGATGTCTTTGCCGTCGGTGACTGTTCGGCGCGGCGTGGCTTCATCACCCGTGAACCTTCAAAAGTGATGCTTGCTTCTACATCAGCGTCAGAAGGGCGGGTCGCAGGGAGTTCGCTTTACAAGATAAAGTATCTAAAAGGTTTTGATGGGACCATCGCTATCTTCTCGACGATGATCGGTCCCAAGGCATTCTCCTCAGCCGGCGTGACAGAAGAGCAGGCCAGAAATGCGAATATCGATTTTGTGACAGGCTCATTCGAGGGCATGAACCGCCATCCGGCAACGATACCCGGTGCCACTAAGCAGTCGGTCAAATTGATCGCGATGCGTAACGGCGGACGGATAGTCGGTGGTCAGATCGTCGGTGGTCCGGAAACAGGTGAGATGATCAATATCATCGGTCTGATCATCGAGTCAAAACTGACTATTTACTCGCTGCTTTCTCTGCAGGTCGCTACCCAGCCGATGCTTACCGCTGCGCCGACTTCCTACCCGATCGTCATGGCTGCGAGTATCATCAGCCAAAAAATCGACTAATAGCGAAAAAATCCTGTATAAAGCCACTAATATATAGAAAAATAGCTAGCATTGACACATCTTAAAGATATTGATCCGATTCTACTCATATGATTCACGATATCTAATAAAGATTGTGTATAATGCCGAAAAATTTACCGATCTACTCAGGAGACCTTCATAGAAACCTTCATCATCTATGCTATAGGCATCACAATTGGTGTCTTTTCGCTTTACTTCTTAGGTGTTTTTGTCGCCCCATACGCCCCTGACCCTGTCAAAAATGACCATTTTGAGTGTGGACTGCCGCCAAGCAGTGCTGTTCCCAAAAAGGCGAACTTTGGCTTTTTTATGTTTGCTATCATGTTTGTGATAGCAGATATGACAGGGCTTTTCTTTACGCTTTTTGTCTACGCCGATGATCTGCACGCACAGACGATCGCCGTTGTATTTGCCCTGATCATGGCTTTAGCAGTCACGATCGCTATGAAGGAGTACCACCATGTTGAAAATATTTGATTTTTTCGATCACGCCAAAAGTGAGAGTCTCTGGATGACGCACTTCTGTACAGGATGCTGTTCACTGGAGATGGCTGCTGCCATGGGACCACGTTATGACTGGGAGCGTTACGGTTATCTGCCGACACCGACACCGCGTCAGGCCGATGTACTTTTCATCACCGGACTGGTCACTAAAAAGATACTACCAGCCCTGTTGCGTACCTATGCGCAGATGCCGGAACCAAAATATGTGCTGGCACTTGGGGCCTGCTCGTTTGATGGTGGGCCATACAATGACTCACTTGCGGTCATCAAGAACCCGACGGAGATCCTTCCGGCAGATGTCTTTGTGGCAGGTTGTCCGCCTAAACCCGAAGCGATCATCAGTGGTCTAGAAGAGATAAAGAGAAAGATGAAGAACAAGATCCCAAGTGCGGCAAGTCAGGGTGGTCTTTGGAAAGAGATGAACTTTTAATGGAGCAGATAAAAGAGCTATTGAAAGCATTTCAGACAGAGTATGTAGAGGATTATAAGCCGACATGGATAAAGGCGAAGATCGTCAATGCGGATTATCTCCTGGCTGTTGGTGCAGCTTTGAAAAAGAACGGCCTTAGAAGCCTTGTGACAGTCTCACCGACAGATTTTGTTGATGAGGATCGCATCGAGATGAACTACTTCTTTGAAGACTTGCAGACGAAACGTAACTGCTGGTTGAAAGTGGACATCCCCCGTCAACTGGAGATGTGTAAAATAGCCTCGCTTACACCGCTGTTTCCGGGAGCAAACTGGCATGAACGTGAGTGTTTCTCGATGTTTGGTGTGGATTTCAAAGGTCATCCCGATCTGCGTCCTATCATCGTCTCAGAAGACTTCTATGGCAAGACTCCTTTCAGAAAGGATTTTGACTGGGATGCGCATGAGGCCGATACACTGAACAATATCCAGATGATCGTCGATGGTTTCAATAGTGAACATGACGAGAACGAAGCCGGTCTTGACCCTAATAGTTCTGAGACTATCTTAAACTGGGGACC
>JADGEC010000012.1:0-5116 GCA_016744575.1 Sulfurimonadaceae bacterium
CATATATTGATCCTCGATGCTATTGAGATCGAAGATGAACCGGGCAGTATCTATCACATCCCATCACATGAACTTACCGGGATGGGACTAAACAGTGGTGGTGCCCATGAAGTGGGTGTCTTACAATGTATCGACATGCTTGAACTCATGGACAAGCCACTACCCAAGTCTAGTGTCGTGGGGATCATCCCTGATACTGTCGAAGTCCATATAGGACTTACTTCTGTTCTTGCACAGAGGTTTCCTGACTATATAGAGACGATAATAAGAATATTAAAAGAAAATGACATCCACATCGAAAAAAGAGAAGAAACAGTCACATTAGAGCAGGTGATCGCTGACTTTGCAGACCCCCGTCCAGATCGAAGCTAAAAAGAGCGCTTCTAGAAGCCTCTGTCAAACTCGATACTGGGATTTGCAAAGACCTGTAAGACATCGTTGAGGGACATGCGCTCTTCAACATGCTTGACTGAGATGCCGCATCTTTTCAACTCACCAATGATGGTCTCGATATAATCCGACCAGACATCTACTAATGACGTACTCAGACCGACTTCGACAGCGATGATATCTTCGGGAACGATACTTACAAGGGTCGTATTCGCCGCGTGTTCGGAGAGTGAACAGATCTGCAGCATCTCAGCGATCTCTACCTCATTAGCTGTCTTTTTTATCAACGTACCATCAAGGAACTCATCACCGTTCTTTACTGTGATCGTACCTGCTACAGCTTCGACCTCAGAAGCCGTGTTGACGATGATCACCTCATCATGTTCCAGTATCAGCGGCATCAGTTTAAATCCCAATGTACCACCATCGACGATCTCTATCTCTGGTTCAAACCGATAGTTCTCTTTCAGGTATTTCACGGCATAAAGACCGATTCCCTCATCTTTGAAAAAGGCATTACCCGACCCGACCAGTGCGACTCTTCTACTCATCATCTCTCCTTGATCTCTGCAGTGCATGATAAAGCTGTCCCAGAGCTATGCCGCCGTCATTTACCGGTGTCTCATGCTGTATATAATAACGCCTTCCCTGTGAGCGCAATGCCTCTGTGACGGTAGCGACCAGTAGTGCGTTTTGAAACACACCACCGCTCAATACGACAGGCAAGTCAGGGTGTTGCTCAGCGATCTCCAGGATAAGTGCACTTAACATCGCTATGAACCTTGCCGCGATAATTCCTTCAGACGTCTCATCCAAGAGCTCCTTGACCATCGTTCTAACATCGATCTCACGACCTTCTATCGTATAACTAAAAGCAGTGAGCTCTTCAGACGACTCAGCTATAGTCTCCATCAGTAGTCCACTCTCTCCCTCATAACCGACGCGTTGTACTATCCCAGCCAGGGAAGCCACTGCATCGAAAAGCCGCCCGACTGAACTGCTTAGGGGTGCGTTCAAACCTCGTGACCACATAGTATGCATAGTACGTAGTTCTGTTGATGAGAGACTCTTTACCGTTGGGTTATCCATCTGCTGGACCTCTTCGAAAGTATAGGTATCAAAGAGCAGTGCCAAAGCCACACGTCGTGGTTCTTTGACGGCTTTCTCTCCGCCCAAAAGACGAAAAGGTCGAATGTGGTTCACGCGTTCAAACAGTAATGGATCAGCTACAAGCACTTCACCACCCCATAAAGTGCCATCATCACCATAACCGGTACCGTCAAAACAGAAAGCCAGGACCTTCTCATCAAGCTCATACTCAGCCATAGCAGCCAGCGCATGGGCATAGTGGTGCTGGACTTCCATTATCTCAAGCTCAGGCTTTCGACTTTTCGCAAGATGGGCCCACTTGCTCGTCTCATACTCAGGATGTCTATCACAGACGATGATGTCCGGCTCAAAACCATACAGATGCCTATAGGTCTCAAGTGTCCGCTCAAAATACTCAAAGGCTTCCAAAGAGACCAGATCACCGATGTGGGGAGAGAGGATCATATGCTCTCCAAAGGCCAAAGCGATGCTGTTCTTCTGATTTGCCCCAACGGCCAGTATCTTTTTGACAGTAGGCCGCTTCAGAGGTAGACTTTTTGGTGCATATCCCCGTGCCATACGCATCATCAACGGCTCTCTCCCCGCCATCATCCTCACACTGTCATCACAGGCATTGACGATCTCTCTATCATACGTCAAGGTGACATCGACCACGCTGTTTAGCTTACTTACGATATCGGCTTCATCGGTGATGATGGGCGTATCACTGATATTGGCACTCGTCGCGACGATCGGTCGATCCACAGCTTCGAGAAGCAGAATATGTAAAGGTGTGTAAGCTAAAAAGACTCCGATCTTCTCTATCGCCGGAGCGATCGATGGGGCCAGACTTGTAGACACACTTTTTTTGACGATGACAATAGGACGCTCTTTGGAGAGGATAAGCCGTTCATCCGGCTCAGTGACCTCGGCCACCGCTTTAATACTCTCCATGTCTTTGAACATGACGGCCAAAGGTTTCGAGGGACGCTGTTTGTTCAAACGTAATCTACTGACGGCTTCTTCATCGGTAGCGTCGCATACCAGATGGAAACCTCCGAGTCCTTTAATGGCGACAGTCTCTCCGTTCAAGATCCTCTCAGCGATCATAGCGATCGTCTTGTCACCCTCAGCGATGACATGACCCGCTTTGTCCAGCATACTCAGAGACGGACCACAATCAAAACAGCTTATGGGCTGCGCATGGTATCGACGGTCACCGGGATCACGGTACTCCGTCTCACAGACTTGGCACATCGTGAACTTAGCCATAGAGGTAAAGGGTCTGTCATAGGGAAGGGAGTTGATGATGGTATATCTCGGCCCACAATCCGTACAGTTAATAAAGGGATATCTGTATCTTCGATCACTACTCTCAGACATCTCGGAGGCACAAGCATCACAGATGGCCATGTCTGGTGAGACCATGGTGGTCGCCATGCCTTTGTTTGAACGTCGTATAGTGAAACTCTCTTCAGCTGTCACGACCATCGCAACATGCGTAAAGGTATCGATGCGAGATAGTGGTGGTGGTGATGTCTGAAGTGTCTGAAGAAAGGCATCGACTTGATGAGGCTCTCCCTCTATCTCTATCTCGACACCACTTGCATCATTGAGCACGTGCCCCGATAGTGAGAGGCGCTGTGCCAGCTGATAGACATAGGGACGAAACCCTACACCCTGGACGATCCCGGTGACATTTATCTTGATTCTTTTATAGGTAGACCCCGCCGACAACTGCATTCTCCTTACCAATAGGGTGATTGACGTTCATCAAAGGCGGTGTCAGTCTCAGGTTCCTCTGCATTCGGGAGAATAGTGACTGATTGGCAAAATGATCTCCGCAGAGTATGACTTCATCGGCCTTAGTCTTCCCTTTTAACTCCTGCAAGATCTCATTGAAATAGTCACCCAAAGACTCAAAGATCGAATAACTTAGCAGTACTGACTCGACACCGGCTAATCGATAACTGACAATACTGGATAAAAAAGCTATATTATCAAAACGGTTGTCTCGTACATGGGTATCGATCTGTAGTCCACCTTTTCCAATGAACTTCAATGCCTCTTTTCTCACACCGTTCATACTCTCATCCTCAAGGCCAAGGATAATGGCTGTGGCTTCAAAAAGTGTGATTTCCCCGCGCTCTTGTAAAGCTTCCAACTTGGCATACAGTTCTGGTCTCTTCTCTTTGAGATTTTCGACCAATCGGTCTGAACCTTCACGTAAGGCTGCCATCTTATTTAGAAGTCCATCAGCTTGAAACTCCTTTGGCGGGACCAGACGGATCACTTTCTTGCCATCATAGTAGAGAAACGATGGCACTTCATCAAAATAGGCTCCAACACACTTTGTCCCAAAGCGATGATGCTCAGCGATCACAGACATAAACGAAGCCTCATCCTGCGCGACCTCGCGCTGATGCGAGTGCCAGGATGTCTCATCTCCTTCAAGTACGACCGACTTTTCGACCTTTATAGAGTCAAAATGTCCCATCTTGTCAAATAGCATCATCTCATCTTGTTCGACACCGACAAGACCGTGCGCCACACTTAAGGTCTTCATAGTCGGAGCCAAAGTCGAAGGAAAACAGACACGTTCACCTGCAGCGATGAACTGTGTCTCTTTATTGATGAACAGCCGTAACTCTTCTTGCGGTGTCACCTCAAGGTCATAGTCCATCAGGATATCTGCCTCTGTCTCTGCGGTAGCGACTTCATACGCTATAAAATCCTCACCAAGACTTTGAAGCTCTTTGCTTAACAAGATGCTAAAACCATCGTCAGGATATTTCACATCGATGGTATTGCCAAGTCGCTCTTTTAATCGGCTCTCTTTGACCGCCGCATGCAAGACCGGTCGTTCAATACTAAGCAGCGCATTGAACTCCTCTTCTATCAGTGAGAGATAGTCTGTGATCTTCTTCGCATCGATCATCATCAATATGGAATCCGACTGCATCTGTTCACTCTTGTAAAAAAGCCGGTAACCCATCGTCGTCTTGATAAGCACCCGTTGGTTGTCTCTAAGTGCCTTAGCTGCGACTTCGAACATCGTCCTGAAACTACCCGCATCATTGGCATAACGCTCACTTTTTTTGTTGACCAGACGCACCGGGACACCACACTCATGACAACTATTAATACGCTGCTGTTCTCGCAGTCCCACTACTCTTGTCTCCTCGTCACATGAGCTACAAGGGCGTAAAAAGTTAAAAGAGGTATTGGCCCGTGCATAGGGATACTTCTGTAAGAAGCCATACTGACCACCACAGTGCGAACACGAGGTGAACGGATAGTAGTAGCGACGTGAGGATGGGTCGAACATCTCCTTCTGACAAGATGGACATAGTCCCAGTCCTAAAGGGTGGTGTGGCTTATATTCGGGAAGTGTCTCCGGTTCGCCAGTGATCTCGTAGTGTTCACTGCCTTTGAGGAAACATGACGCGGGAAGACCCTGTACTATCGCATCGAGACAACTTTCCAGTCTTGGGTGTTGCGATGCGAAAGCACAGATGATCTTACCACTCTCTTGGCGGACTACCGCGTGCACATCATGCTCTCGGATGATAGCGACTATGTAGTCTTTGATATACGTCTGTGTCGACGTCGTCTGCAATTCAAGTACGAATGCCAT
>JADGEC010000012.1:5216-47143 GCA_016744575.1 Sulfurimonadaceae bacterium
AGTTCGCCTCTGCTTAACTCTCCTCATCCTTGACATATTTGCTGCCGCCGATGACGATGGAGATATCACCTTCGTTCCAGTAGATAGTACGCCATACCTGATAGTAGATATGAAATACGACCCAGACGATCAACCACCACATCGTATAGTGATGCGAGATGCGTACATCCATCAGACTTCCACCGCTGACAGGGATCGTCCAATCCGTGATAAAGTGCAGCATCCACGGCCACCATGATCCGATGGAACTGACCCCTGCTCCAAGTCCATGTACATATAACTGTAATCCAGTCAAGAGCATCCAGGCCAGCAAAAGATGAAAGATCGTAAAGTAGACAGCATTGAAACTGTCCAGATAGGATGAATCAAACTTTTTTCGACGGTTCAAGGTCACCAGATTTAAAAATACCTCGAAAAACTCCCTGATGTTCCCACCACTTGGAAGGTCTTTCTCATACGGTTTTTTCTCCAAAAAACGTGTCGCAAACGAGAGATAGAAGACGATGATCGACGTCACATCAAAGATGATCGCGACGATGAAGTGTCCCCAACGGTTCCACGCCATGACATACTTATCGACCGCACCATCAGCCATAAAGGTCTGATAATAGGGGTGCGCGATATAGAGTCCCGTCGCTATAGCGACTATCATGGAAGTGACATTGACCCAATGGATGGTACGCATCGTACCATTCATACGTTCTACTTTTTTGTATCCAGGTCTCATCTTGGACTCCTTAGACACTGCACTGCGTATCTATCTTGTAGACACCGAGCTCTTTACCCTTCGTGTCGACTACATGTACGGCGCAAGCAATACATGGATCAAAACTATGGATAGTACGAATTATCTCCAGTGGCTGCTCCGGATCAGCCACTTTAGTACCAATAAGGCTGGCTTCATAGGCACCCATCCGCCCTTTATAGTCACGCGGTGCTGCGTTCCAGGTCGAGGGTACGACCGCTTGATAGTTGGCGACCTTTCCATCCTCTACTCGTAACCAGTGTCCGAGGGAACCCCGTGGTGCTTCTGCCAGGCCCATGCCTTTGGTCTTGACGCTTACTTTTTCAAAATCAAACTCTGTCCAAGTGCTGAGATCACCACTTGCAGCATTATGTGCCAACTCATCTACCCACTCAAGCATCACATCTGCCATCAGGACTGTCTCTACGGCTCTTGCAGCCGTTCTGCCCACTGTACTGAACAAGACAGAGACAGGAAGGTTACCGCGGGTCAGAAAATCTGTCACATACTTAGTGATACGTTCATCCTTTCTCGCCACACCGATGATCATCCTGGCCAATGGACCGACTTCCACCCGGGTATCGTTATAGATAGGTGACTTGATCCAGCTGTACTTCTCATCAGTCTTGAGATAAGCGATGCCATCTTCACGTTTGTCCAGACCGGTGAACTTAGGTATTGTCTGCCCATCATAAGGATGAAGCGGTTCAGTTCCTTCATACCATGCATGCGTCACATCTTCTGCGATCTTCTCAGGGTCCACCTCTTCGACCTTACTAAGGTCTCCATTGTAGACGATCCCTGTCGGAAACAGCAGTGCCGACTTATAAAAACCAGTATCATCCAAACGGAAGTCTCCGTAACTCATAAAGTTAAGCAATCCACCACCGGTGCCGCCGACCCCTTTACCCTGCATCAACTCAGTGAACGTCGCACTCGAATCTGTCGCTTCATCGGCATACATCGTCCCTGCCATATAGACATCAGGCAGATAAGCCTGTTTGACGAACTTCGTAGAGGCCAGAAGCAGCTGCTTGAACAGCGCGATACGTGCCGGATTTTGAATATCCTGGACACAGGTCACCCCGCCAACGACAATGGATTGTGGATGCGGGTTCTTGCCGCCAAAGATCGCCTGCATCTTTGCCATATCACGCTGGATATCCAAGGCCTGTAGATAGTGTGCGACTGCTACGAGGTTCTGTTCTGGCGTCAACTTATAGTGTTCATTACCCCAATATCCGTTACCAAATATCCCCAGACGACCCTGTTTGACAAACTTCGCGACACGCGCTTGTATCTCTGCGAATTGACTTTCACCGTCTATGTAAGGAAACTCTCCTGACACTTCTGCCCATTTTCTAGCCTCCTCAGCTGTATCTTTCGGATTCGCAGAAAGTGCAGAGACGACATCGACAAAATCCAAAGCATGCAGATGGTAGAAATGCACTAGGTGGTCATGCACATACAAGGCACCCTGTATCAGGTTACGGACAATACGAGCGTTCTTTGGGATGGTGATATCGAAGGCATCTTCGACCGCTTCGATGGAACGCTGATAGTGTGTCCCGGTGCAGACTCCGCAGATACGCATAGCTAAAAGCCCGCAGTCTCTAGGGTCACGACCCATCAAGATCGTCTCAATACCACGAAACATCGTCGATGAACTGTAGGCATCGATGATGGTGTTGTTCTCATCGATGACAGCTTCTATCCTCAAGTGTCCTTCTATCCGTGTGATCGGATCGACTACTATATGTTTCTTGCTCATTTTGATTCTCCTGATTCGTCATCACTTTTTTTACCCGCTGCCAGACTTGCCGCAGCATGAATACCAATACCGATACCTGCTGCAGTAAGCAGACCCAGTCCAAACTCATCGACTGTCTTCTCGACACCACCTGTCGGTGCTTTGATCTTCGCATCAGCCATAGGACGCTCGTAAGCATACTTATCCCAGAAGTCCGGTTCAGAACAGCCAATACATCCTCGTCCGACACCGATCGGCCAGTTGACCCCCTCGTTATAACGGACGATGGAACAGTTGTTAAACGTCATCGGACCCTTACAACCCATCTTATAAAGACAGAAGTTGTTCTTCGCACCGACATCACCCCACTCTTCTACATACTCACCGGCATCAAAGTGTGCACGACGCTCACAGTTGTCATGGATACGATAACCAAAAGCGAACTTAGGACGTAAGAGTGAATCAAGTTCCGGCACCTGTCCAGTCAGGATATAATGAAGGATGACTCCGACCATATTGGCCGGATTGGCAGGACATGCCGGGATGTTGATAAGAGGTTTTCCTTTGACTACATCCATGACACCGACTGCACCTGTAGGGTTTGGCGAAGCTGCCGGAATACCACCAAATGTCGCACATGAACCGACAGCCACCACGGCCGCTGCACCTTCAGCCGCGCGAAGCAGATGGTCATGGAAGGTCTCACCACTAGCACCTATTGTCCCGTAATGACCTCCCATAGCCATAGGGATGGCCCCTTCTACAAATAGAAGGTACTTTCCGAAGAAGTGTTCCATCGCTTCATCCATCTGTTTCTCAGCCTGATGACCTGAAGCTGCCTGAAGTGTCTCATGAAACTCTAAAGAGATGATGTCCAGGACGATCTCATCGATCTTTGGTCCATCAGAGCGTAAAAGTGCTTCTGAGTTTCCGGCACAGTCTTGTAGTTCCAGCCATATCACTGGTGCCCTGTTCATCAACATCGCGGCATCTGCGACCAGCGGCGTAAAAGATGATGGCAGCATCAACATCGCAGTCGTAGCACTGACCCACTTCATGAAATCACGGCGATCGACACCTTGTGTCTCCAACATCTCACTGATATCTACTCGGTTATTGACAGGTTGTTCCGCCTTCAACTCATCTAACCGTGCTTGACACCTTGCAAAAAGTTCCTTGTAATAAGTGTCACCTCTATTTGTGTCTACCCGCGAACTTTTTGATGTAAAAAGCTTTTTTACCCCTTCGATCCTGTCAGACATGCCCTACTCCTTCTATAAATGAATGAATGTTCAGTATCTTATCAACGTATAACTTAATCTAATGTTATTATGAGTCACTAGATTAGAATTTTTTATATTACTAAACAAACGGTATATCACTTTAATCATAATATTTATTTATATGTTAAAAATTGTTCGTATGCAAGTAAGATGAGTATAGTTCCTATATATAGGGAAGTATGCCATCAGGTCGTAAGAAAATCGGAGATATAATAAGCGTATCGACACTTAAGATGTCGATTGCTCTAGAAGGTATTATTTAGAGAAAAAGTGAGAAAAGTGTCGATGCCTAATGCGTAGTACAGACAGAGCAGACATCAAAGGTACGAAATATGAAAAGTGCCTCTTGCTTGGATGTGTTCTTCCCCATCATAGCCAGTTGGGCAGGTGTAGGGTCTTCTTTGATACTGCTTCCAATATTCCACTGGGTGGGGGTAATGATCTCGTAATCCATGATGATACCCTCGCGCATCTCCACACGGTGGATCAATGGACCACGTGGAGCTTCTACGATACCCACTCCTTTACCAGAGATCTTCCTAATATCTCTGGGGACTATCAGCGAGTCATCTGACAGTGTAAGTGAACCTACCATCTCCTTCGCACGCTCTAGAAGGATTCCCGTCTCAAAGACGCGGGCCATCACCCGACTGTAGGCACTGTCCTTAAATCGCCGATGCATGTTCTTTATCAGAGGGACATTCGTCGACATAGCCCGAGAGAAGGGACCGGTCTCAAAATATTTACCTTTATATTGAGCATTACGCGCATATGACTTTTGCGAGGGACTATAGGAAGCGACCGTACTGACATGCTTCTCATGGACAGGGTACTGCCTTGTCTTGAGCACCTTTGCAGGATGTGTGAAGGCATGGTCTCCCAAGACGATAAACTGGTCACTGGCAAATCCGATCTGATGCATATTCGCCTGTATCAAACCACTTTCTATCCTACTGATATCACTATCATAGGCATTAAAGTCGCGGCAGGACTCAAAGGTCAGAAATTCGTCCAAAGTAGTCCCTAAAGACTCTTTTTCAAAGAAGCTTATCAGCTCATCGATATGTCCTTCCGCCTTGATCCGCTCCAGATGGGTGATGTCACATGTCACACCGCCTGGCAGCATATAAGACGAATGCGGCCATTGTCCGGCAAAACCTGCTAATGCCTTTGTCGCCAGAGATGCGGCAAACGCCCCTTTCAATGGTGTCAATGGAGCCTCTGAACCTGTGAGTCTTGCGAGTTCAGGCATGATGACAAGGTAGATCCACTTAAAGTGGTTTTGTATCATCTCCAAGATCAGTGTCAGTTCACGGATCGCTTCTGCTTTTGGTGTCAGTGTCACCGCTTCATTCGCATCAGCATAAGCGGCTTCCAGAGCACGGGCACTAGCCATCAGATGCGCATGTCCGCAGATTCCACATACTCTGGGTGTGATGACAAGTGCATCCATCGCAGGCTTACCTTCAAGGATCGATTCCATGCCTCTAAAGTGGGGAAATGCGATCGTCGCAAAATCCACCTTCTCTTCTTTCATATCAAAGAATATGGAAGCTTCACCCTCGATCTGGTCGATCAGCTCTCTAGTCATCTATCAATCTCCCCTCTAATCGTTTGATCTTAAAAGTCTTGGCGACACCGGCCATCGTCAGATAGGCGCGTTTTGAGATGCCAAGCGGTACATCTGCGGGTATCGACATGTTTGTCTTTGTCACAAAAAGGTCTCTACGTGGGAAATCAGGTTCAGTACATCCAAAACATGGAGAGCCAGAACGTGTCTTGGAACTCACCTCGTTCCATAATATATGGTTACACGAAGCATGAGTCATCGGCCCTCTGCAGCCCTGGGCATAATAGAGACAGCCCTCTTTGACTCCAAACTGCTTGGAATCCACTTTCCATTCAAAATACTCGTTTCGTGTGCAGCCATGATGCGCAAGGTCACTATAGAGTTCTAAAGGACGGTGTAGTTCATCTGTCTGTATTTTATGTCCGTCAGCGATCATACTCAATGTGTACCCTAACCATTCAGGATGGATAGGACAACCAGAGAGATTGATCACCTTCTCGTATATAGGACGTAATGGCCCAATCTGCTCTGTCCCATCAAAGATAAGGCCAGAATTTCGTTCAGGAGCCGACGCTTTGAACATACCACCAAAACTAGCACAACTGCCAGCACTGATTATGAAGTCTGCTTGAGTACCGTAATGCTCAAGCAGATCTGATAACAGTACATCACAGCGCCGCATCAATGGGTCATAAGCACCTTCAAAGACAAACACATCACACGCTTCTTTAAGCGTATATATCTTGTCTTGAGTCGAAGATGAAGGTAACGAAGGATGGTAGACGATCTCATACCTTGATAACAACTGTGGAAGATACGAAAGGTTTAAGAAAGAGTGCGTGTTGCCGTTACAGGTAACACCCTGCAGCCAGATAAGTCGGAGCTTTTGCTTAGATGACTCGGAGCGCATTATAGATGTTATCCGAGATCGGCGCTTCATAAGTGTTCAAAGGTTCTGGCAGTATCTTCTCGCCAAAAAGAAAGACCATTCCGCCAAGGTATCCCATAAACAAGCCAAAGGCACTGAAAAAATCCTGATCACGCAGATCTCCGGAACTCACACCATCGTCAAAGAATATCATCATCTCGGTGACAAAAGAGGAGACACATATGATCCCTTCGCAGCCATCTCTAAACACTTCACGATTAGAAAGGTAGATACGTAGGAAATACTCTATCATCTCCGGACGCTCTTCCGCTATCTTGAAGTACATCGTGACGATAGCTGCGATCTTCTCTTCGGTAGTCAAAGGACCTTCATTGATCGCTTTGATCCTATCGCCTAAGTAGGTAGAGATATATAAGATAAGTTCTTTGGCCAGGGTCTCTTTAGAGCTGAAGTAATTATAGAAGTTCCCCACACTCATCCCAACCTTTTCAGCAATGTCCGGGATAGTCGTAGCATGAAAACCCTCTTTAGAGAAGAGCGAGAGTGCCGCTGAGATGATGTTTTCTTTTCGTTCCGCTTTTAATCTTCTTGCCAATACAACTACTTTCACTGATCTGTCTCACATACCTGACGGTAAAGACCAAAACGATCCTCATAGACGACAAGTACATAAAGTATCAAGGCTTTTCTATTTGAAGTATATTCTACTACAGATCGACTGATGAAAAGCAGGGACTGCAAGAATAAGTAAGAAAAAGTGTGATACAGCTTTATATATTATATTTAGTTACTTTACATTGTTTTATATTTAGGATATACTTCAATGTTGCATATTATTTATGTTGGTTATTTTTAGTTCATAAAAGTGGCCCAATTAGAATAATCTATTATATGGAGGATATTATATGAATAACACTAATCTAAGGCCTTTGTCTTTTGTGACATTAGCTTTGTTATTGAGTGCCAGCAGTGCCTTTGGAGACATCACCCTTGATGGGGTAATGGATGACTGGAGTGCTACTGAGCGCATCAACCTTCCACAAGACCTTCCGCCGATGATGGCTGAAGGCGATGCTGTCTATGGGAAGTATGAGAACGCTGCTTATATGTTTGCCATCGAGACTTCCGGTACAGCCATCGGGCCTGAGACGACGTTCTGGCTGAACACAGACAATGACAAAAACAGTGGTTATCAAGTCTGGGGATCTTATGGCGGCGCTGAATACTACGTCAATATCCACGCTGATGGTCAGCCCTATCTTTACAGAGGCGATCCTTTTGGCGAGTTTGTCACGGGTCCATTGTCCTATCAGTTCAGTGCAGACAACACCGTTCTGGAGTTCTCTGTACCAGCAGACCTGATCGGCTCTCCACAAGGGAAGATCAGTCTCATCGGTGATATCAACAATGCGGCCTTCTTTCCAGCGAACTACGGTTCAGGACAGTTCAAAGTCGCCAATGAGACAATAGCACTACCACCACGTACTGACTTCAGTAAACGAGTAGGTATTGTCTATTCACAGACTAGTAAGACTCACTTCTTCGATGCAGAGCTACCTATACAGAAAGCATATTCACAACTGTTTATGTCCATGCAGCATCAATCCATGATGGCGGGTATCCCTTTTGACCTTTTAAGTGAGGAGGATCTTACTGATATCTCCAAACTTGTCAACTATGATGCTCTGATATTTCCTTCGTTCGCTTCTGTCCCAACGGATAAGTCTGAAGCAATACACGATACGCTCTATCAGGCAGCTTATCATTATGGTATAGGAATGATCACGGCCGGTGACTGGATGACCAATGATTCTGATGGTGTCTCCATAACTGGTGATGCCTACCGTCATATGAAGCAGATCCTAGGGATCGGCCGTGTGACAGGAGAAGGTCCGGTCTCTATCACGCTCAACGCCGGAGACATCACGCATCCTGCGATGCAGGATTATACTACAAACGAGAGTGTCTACGAATATGGTAACAACCACTGGTACAGCTATTATGCCGCCGTAAGTAACTCTACGACGTCACTACCAGTCACTGCTTTGGCGACACAGACGGTCACTGGTAGCAATCCAGGTACTTATGATGCTGTTCTAGCAGATACTACAGGTGGTCGAAATGTGCACTTCAGTTCCCTGGAGTTCATGGGTGATACCAACTTGCTATGGTCTGCCCTTCAATGGTCAGTCTATGGTGATGATCGACCGGTAGCACTGAAGATGGGACGTGAGAACAGTCTATTCGTCTCACGAAACGATATGGACCAGTCTCAGGAGATCTATGAAGTAAAAGAGAACGATGGTGCCCTGCTGCCTATCTTAAAGTATTGGAAACGTCGGTACAGTTTTGTAGGTAGTTATTATATCAACATCGGTAACAACCCACCTGATCAGCGGACAGACTGGAACTACTCAGCACCTCTATATAAGAAATATATCACGCTGGGTAATGAGATCGGGACACACTCTTTCACGCATCCGCATGATACGAACGAATTGACTCCTGCGGGTATCGAGTTCGAGTTCAAAGACTCAATGGACATCATCAGCGAACAGCTGAATCCGACATGGCGAGGTCAAGACATCCGTGGTGGCGCAGTACCAGGTGCTCCAGAGGGAACTGAGACCTCGAAGGAGATCATGCAATACCTTGATTATCTTACCGGTGGCTATTCCAGTGTCGGTGCAGGTTATCCGGGTGCGTTTGGTTATCTGACACCAGATTCGGACAAAGTATATCTTAGTCCGAACATGTCATTTGACTTCACCCTCATCGAGTTTGGAGTCCCGGTCTATGATGAGAACAGCGGCCAGTGGGTACCGCATAAACTGACAGCTACAGAGGCACAACAGTATTGGGTCGATGAGTACAAGAGCCTGATGAGACATGCATCACAGCCTATCATCCATTGGCCATGGCACGATTATGGTCCAACGACTGGTTCAGCTGCGGGAGGAGTATACAGCTTCTCGATGTTTGACAATACGATATCGACTGCTTACCGTGACCATGCGGAGTTTTTGACATCTGCTGATGTCGCACAACGTATCAAGGCATTCAAAGAGTCCAAAGTAAGTATGACTCAGAACGGGACATCTACGACGGTACAAGTCGATTCGACTAGTGCAGGTAAAGCTTCTATTGAAGTGGACTTGCTAGCTGGCAACAAGATACACAGTGTTGACAACTGGTATGCCTACAATGCTGAGCGGGTGTTCCTGGATAAAGATGGTGGAGAGTTCACCATCAATCAGGCATCCAATCAGGCAAACGTGACACATATTTCATCATTGCCGATGCGTGCTGATCTACTCACTGTCACAGGAGACGGAAACTATCTCGACTTCACGTTTGAAGGAGAGGGAAAGGTGCGAGTACATCTCGCGAAGAACAAAAGAAATTACAGGTTTAGCGGGGCTGACAGAGTCAGACGCGTTAATAGAAACACTGTAGACCTTGAGTTTAGAGGTTTTGGTGTACACACAGTCTCGATCAAAGCTAAAAGTACCAATAATTGGTATTCATGGTATTGGTGGAGACGATAGACGTTCAAAGGACTGGAGAGCTAAACGCTCTTCAGCTCTACTACTTGATACCTTAGACGATAAGATAGTCACTGTACTATTACGATTCAAGACATTCCCCAAAACAGAATATCATTTACTTAAATACCATAGCTCCATTATGCTATTATGCATAAACATAATGATAAGGTAAGATAATGGCTATGTATTGCAGAAGGCTTCTGCTATCACTACTACTTTTTCTCACAATACCATTATCTGCCAACGACTCAACTAAGACCGACACCATCTCCTTACAACTAAAATGGAAACACAGCTTTCAGTTCGCCGGTTTCTACATGGCAAAAGAGAAAGGTCTCTATGCTGATGCGGGTCTAGATGTCTCCGTCAAAGAGATAGGTTCAGAAGTCGATCTTGTCGCAGACGTACTATCCGGTAGATCGACTTATGCTATCTCAGACTCTGCTCTGATACTTGACAGGATGCAAGGCGCTGATGTCGTAGCACTCAGTGCTATCCTTCAACGTTCTCCTGTCGCTTTGATGGTCTTAAGTTCCTCTGGTATTGAAAAAGTCGAAGACCTACAGGGCAAGCGGGTGATGATAGACTCTACTTCTGCCCAAAATGTCTCTATCATGGCTATGTTAAAAAGTCGTCTCGGTGAGGCTACGTTCGATATTGTACCGATGTCCTATGATATCGATGAGCTCATCAAAGATCGGGTCGATGCCTTTACAGTCTATATTGCCGATCAGCCAATGACACTTGAAGCCAGAGGCATCAAATACAGACTGCTCGATCCGACAACACACGGGTTTGATTTCTACGGCGATATGCTCTTTACCTCCTCCAAAGAGCTCTCTACACATCCGAGGCGTGTCAAAAAGTTTGTCGATGCCAGTACCAAAGGATGGGAATACGCTTTTGATCATATCGATGAGACTATCGAAGTGATCTTAAGACATTACGACTCGCAGGGTCTTTCAGCTGAGAAACTACGTAAAGAGGCCCTGGTACTCAAAGCGTTAAGTAAGATCGATCTTGGCGTGTTTGGAGAATTAGACCCGATCAAGATCATGAATATTGCCAACATCTTCGCTGTACTCGGCATGGCAGGTGATCAAGAGCGATTACATGACTTTATCTTTCGACCTGAACAGATCGTCTTAAAAAGTGCACACAAAGAGTTCCTGGCAGAACATCCACAGATCAAGGTATCGTGTATGTCACACCTCGAACCACTAGAGTTCACCAGTGATGGCAGCTGCCAGGGCTTCTCTCCAGACTTAGTCCGTCTCATTGCCGACAAAGTCGGCCTGGACGTAGTATTTGAACCTTATGATGATCACGTGAATATCCACAAAGCACTATTGACACGTGATATTGATATCATGCAATTAGCGTCTGATCTGATATTGAACAGGTTCTATGCAACACTCAGCAGCTCTTATTTTGACATCAACACCGTCATCGTCACACAAAAAAGCAGAGACGATATCCATACTATCGATGACCTTACTGACAAAAGAGTAGCACTGCTAAAAGATTCCCTGATCACCAAGGGTGCAAAGCTGCGCTATCCAACTACAAATATCGTCGAATTCGATAACGTGAAGAGTATGCTCGAAGCAGTCGCCTTTGGTAAAGTCGATGCCATGGTCAATGAGCACCGGATCGTGACCTACATGATGCACAAGCACGCTTTTGGTGACCTGAAGATCACCGGACGTATCGATACTTCCAAGATCATCCAAGAGCTCTCTTTCGGTATCAGAAACGACTGGCCAATACTCAACGAGATATTTGATGAAGCTTTGAACACCATCAGCGAAGAGGAGATACTCGCACTTGAACAAGAGTGGTTTCATAAATATTTACGACCTGATGGACCAACAGAACATCTTCAATTGAAGTTTGAAGAAGATGAGAAGAGTTATCTGCAGGAGAAAAAGAAGCTCACAATGTGTCTCCCCTCAAACATCCCACCATTTGTCATCTATGAAGAGGATAAGCTAAGCGGGATGGCTGGTGATTATGTTGGGTTTTTTGAAGAGAGAATGAATATACGTATTGAACCTGTCGCGAGCGATAACACGTCTGATTACATCCGTTCCGTGATCGATGGCGATTGCGATCTCTATATCGTCTTACAAAAGAGCCCCCGCTTTAAAGATCTTGTCTTATTGACAAAGCCCTATTTCGATGACCCACTCGTCATAGTCACAAAGGTAGACGAACCATTCATACCAGACCTGCATGCTATTGACGGAAAAAAGGTCGGAGCTATTCAAGGGACTGTCATGAAAGATGCCATGGAGAACAGTTATCCAGAGCTGGACATGATCGGTGTCGAAAGTATATATCAGGCTCTAAATAGTGTCCTTAATGGTGAACTATACGGTTTTGTCTATCCTATGGTCGTCTTGAACCACATGGTCCAAACAGAGTACCCTGGCCAGTTACGTATCTCAGGAAGGTCCGATAAAAGGTTCAGCGGGAGCATAGGTGTTCGTAAAGACGATCCAATCCTGCATGAGATCTTTGAGAAAGTCATCTTGGACATGACACCCGATATCAAAAACAATATCTATGCCAAGTGGGTCTCTGTGAAATACGAGCGGGGCTACGACTATGCTCTGTTATGGAAAGTCGCTGCTGCCTTCACACTTCTGCTGATCATCGTCTTGTTTTGGAACCGCAGGCTCATCATCCATCGCCGGGAGATCGACGCTAAAAACCAGGAACTTGAAGCAGAAAAGCTGAAAGTAGATCATATCGCTTACCATGATCACCTCACCGGTCTCTCCAATCGCGTCGCTTTAAGCAGGATACTTGAGCATGCCATCAATGTCGCTCATCGTCGTCATGACCTTTTGGGACTTCTCTTCATAGACCTTGACCGTTTTAAGATCGTCAATGATACGCTGGGACACCATGTCGGCGACGAGATGCTCAAGGTAGTCGCCAAAAGGCTCGAAAGCGTCATCCGTGATGCCGATGTACTTGCACGTGTTGGCGGTGATGAGTTCATCGTCTTGTTAGAAGGGATGAAGCATCAGGACGAAGCTGCACTAGTCTCAGAGAAGATATTAAAAAGTATCAAAGAACAAATACATGTCGACGAGTATGAATTAAATACGACTGCAAGTATCGGGATCGCACTTTATCCTGATGATGGTGAGGATATAAACAGCTTGATCAAGAATGCCGATAGTGCTATGTATCTGGCAAAAGCAGAGGGTAAAGACAGTTACCGCTATTATACAAAACATCTCTCTGATGAGGTACATGAGCGTCTCACCTTGGAACACTATCTACGCCATGCTCTTGAGAAAGATGAGTTCTCACTGGTCTTTCAACCCCAGTATGATCTGGCTACACACAAGATCATCGCCGCAGAAGCACTATTACGTTGGGACCGTCACGAGCGCGATGTCATCACACCGAACAGATTTATACCAATAGCTGAAGACAGTGGCGTGATCTTGGCTATTGGAGAGTGGGTCTTTATCAATGCCTGTAAAGAGTTCTTGAAGTGGCGATCATTGGGACTGGATATAGAACAGATCTCTATCAATGTATCAAGTGTACAGTTTAACCAAGAAGATGTCGTCGAACATTTCAAGACGATGATCGAAGAGGTAGGCATCGAAGCAGGGTCAGTAGAACTTGAGATCACGGAACGCTATGTGATGGAACACACCAAACAAAATCAGGACATCCTTGATGAATTGAGAGATATCGGGTTTAAGATATCGATCGATGATTTCGGTACAGGCTACTCATCGATGAGTTATCTGAAGACCCTGCCGCTAGATACCATCAAGATCGACAAGTCGTTCATCGATGACATCCCGCATGGACCCAATGATGTTGCTATCACAAAAGCTATTTTGGTACTTGCCAAAAGCCTTGAGTATACCGTTGTGGCCGAAGGCATCGAGAACATCGATCAAGAACACTTCCTAAAAACACATCAGTGTGATATTGGTCAGGGATATCTTTTCAGCAGACCACTGACACCTCAGGCATTTATAGCCTTTTGTTCGCGATCATAAGAGTTAGCGTGCACTTTATTTTGACCTCAACAACTTCTCGATCTCTTCTGCCGGCATTGGTCTTGCATAGAGATAACCCTGTATATTAGGACAGCCATTTTCCAGCATAAAATCTCTTTGTCCCTCAGTCTCTACCCCTTCGGCCACTATTTCGAGGTTCAGACTCTGTGCCAAGGCTATCACTGCTCTGGTGATGGCAGCATCCTCTTCATCACCTGGAAGATCACGGACAAAGGATTGATCTATCTTAAGTTTATCGATAGGCAGTCGTTTGAGATAGGAGAGGGATGAGTAACCTGTCCCAAAATCATCCAGGGCCAAAGAGATGCCCATCTTGCTGATCTCATGCAGTCTGGCAATAGAGGTCTCTGGCTTTTTCATCATCTCACGTTCTGTCACTTCCAGCTCGATGTTCTCCATACTACAGCCACTCTTCTCGATCATCTCAAGCAATATGCTGAGCATCTCTTTCTCCTGAAGCTGTTTGATAGAGAGATTAAGAGCTATCTTTCCGGGATGATATCCCAACTCATACCACTTTTGCATCTGTGCCATAGCGGTCTCCATCACCCAGTGGTCAAGTTCGACTATCAGACCTGTCTCCTCCGCCAACGGCAAGAATCGATTTGGCGCGACCAGACCCAGTTCAGGGTGTTCCCAGCGTATGAGCGCTTCCATGCCGATGATACGTTCACTCTTGGCATCTATCTGCGGCTGATAATAGACTATGAGTTCCTCGTTATCTACTGCACGCCTTAGGTTTGACTCCATCAATACCCGCTCAAAAGCCAACTCTGTCATCTCCGCTGTATAGAACTGGTAGCTGTTACGTCCTTCGTCTTTAGCACGGTACATAGCTGCATCAGCATTTTTTATCAGAGTCTGCACACTCTCTCCATCTTGAGGGTAGAGACTGATACCGATACTTCCGGTAAGGAATAGATGGTGTTCATCGATCAACATAGGAGCTTTCATCGCTTCGATGATCTTCTCAGCCAGCAAGACTGCAGACTGCGGGTCTTGTAACTTCTCCATGATAAGCATGAACTCATCACCACCCATACGTGCAAGTGTATCCTCCTCTCGTACACTTGCCTGTAGACGATGGGTAAAGTTTTTAAGGACCTCATCACCAACATCATGTCCTAGTGAGTCATTTATCTGTTTAAAATGATCCAGATCGATAAAGAAGACTGCTATCTGCGCTTTATTACGTTTAGCTTTATAGATAGCCTGTCCGAGACGGTCATTGAAAAGGACCCGGTTGGGAAGTCCCGTCAAGGCATCATGATGCACCTGGTGCGCCAGGATCTCTTTTTGCTCTTTTAACGTCTGTTCGACTTCTATCTGAGTAGTCACATCAAGGATAGTACCGATGATCTCTATAGGCATACCCTCTTCATCATAAGTCAGTTCCCCTATCTCATGGACATATCGGAGCGTCCCATCTTTTTGAACTATCTGATGCACGATGTCATAAGGTCTAAGCTTATCTCCAAGACAGGCAGTGATCGCTTCATTGACTCGCACCTGTTCACTCTCAGGCAGATAACTCAGATAACGTTCATAAGTAGGTGCAAGACTCTGTACCTCTTCTCCAAAGATACGATACACCTCATCACTCCACTGCAGGTCATTTGTGAGAACATCCCATTTCCAGCTTCCCAGATGTGCGATCTGTTGCGCTGTTGAAAGGTATTTCTGACTCTCCTGAAGTCTAAGCTCAGCCTCTTTTTGTTCAGTGATATCCGTATGGGTACCTATCATCCGAACAGGGGTACCTGCTTTATCAAACCTGACAACACCTCTAGCCAATATCCAGACCCAATGACCCTTTTTATGTCTCTGCCTGAACTCGACCTGATAAAGATCTTTTTGCTTAGAGAACACACTCTCAAGCTCATGCTCCGCCATTACCAGATCATGCGGATGAACACTCCTTCTCCAGGTCGCTATGACATCTTGCAGTTCATTATCCTCGTAACCGATGATCGCTTTCCATCTTGGAGAGAAATAAGCATCATCACTGAGTAGGTCCCAGTCCCAAAGACCATCGTTACTACCCGTAAAGGCATAGTCCATCCGCTCTTTATAAGTGACCAGGTCAGCTTCTTTACGTTTTATCTCAGTGATGTCTTGGGTGATACCTACGATCCCTGCTACTTCGTCTGCACTGTCTATCAGCGGTATCTTGGAGGTCAGAAGATAGTGAGAGATCCCCTCTATACTCTTTTCTTGCTCTTCAAGATTAAGTATCGGTAGTCTGGAGGTAATGATCTTTTGATCGTTTTGCCGATATCTATCAGCATAGGTCTGGATGTTCAGGTCGATATCACTTTTACCTATGACATCGTCAAAGTCCTTTAGGCCCTTCTCTTCCAAAAAGGCCTTATTGCCTCCTTGGTAGAGTGAGTCTCTGTCTTTCCAGTAAACGGAGAAAGGGATCGTATCGATGATAGTACGTATTAGGTTACGCTCTTGTGCCAGCTCAGTCGTCCGATTGACGACTTCATCCTTAAGTCTTATCTTCAGATCATAAAGCTCACTGTTCACCTCCTCTAGCTTTTCATCTAGAAACAGTGGTCGTATCGATTTTTTGATCTTTTTTAGCAGTTGAAGATGATCTATGGGTTTTAACAGATAAGTATCGATATCTAGATCAATAAAACGTACAAGTACCTCACTCTCATACAAGGCCGTTATGACGATAACGGGAATATCACTTCTCTCTTCACGGATCTTTTCGAGCATGTCCAGCCCATTGAACTCTCCCGTCTCTATATCTGTGATGATCAGGTCAGGCGTATACCTTTTAAAGAGTTCATACCCTTCAGTAGCATCTTTAGCAGTATAGAGGGTCTTGACCTGCTTACGCAAAAAAAAGTCGATCTCTTCCAAGATATCGACATCACCCTCTACATAAAGCAGAGTCAATGTATCTAACATCCATCATCCTTACATACGCTAAATATTAGTAACATTATATCACTTATTTTAATCATATCAGCTTACATGCTCTTCTTTTGCTCTGTAGGTCTTCAAAAATCGTAAGTGTCACAGTGTCACAAGGTCGCAGGAGAAAAGAGTAGATAGTGATTTTCTAGCTGAAAGGGGAAGTACAGATCTGCTATCTTTTTAGTCTATGCAGATCATACTGTGGTCATATCTAAAGCTGGCGTATCACCAAGCTCACTTTACCTTTAATCCTCGTCCGTATCACCATCCATCTGCTTGACATCCACTTTTTTCGCAGACTTACTGGTAAAGTCTACTTCCACATCCCCTCTCTTTGGTCCTTCTATTGATGTACTCTCTGAGATAAGGTGGACATCACTCTGAGGATAAGGGATAGAGATACCCTCTGCATCAAAGCGCTCTTTGACACTTCGGGTCACTTCCCAATAGACTGTCCAGTAATCAGCTGTCTTTACCCATGGACGACAGATGAAGTTGACAGATGAATCTGCTAGTTCATGGACTTTGATCGTCGGTTCAGGGGCTTGTAGCACCAGTGGATGCTCTCCAAGTACCTGTTCCATGACGTCTTGAGCCTGCGCTATATCATCATCATAGCCAATACCAAAGGTCAGATCCACACGTCGTTCATCACTATGGGTCACATTGGTGATGATATTGCCCCAGATGGAGTTGTTAGGGACGATCATCAGTCTATTGTCTGCTGTCATGATACTCGTCGACACTAGTGTCATCGACTGGACAGTCCCCATGATACCAGCGACATCTACGACATCGCCGATATCATAAGGACGGTAGAGCATGATCATCAATCCGCTGGCAAAATTACTAAGAGTACCTTGCAAGGCAAATGCGACAACGAAACCTGCAGCACCGACCATAGCCATGATAGGTCCCACATTGACCTCGAGTGCTGCTAGTGCGACCAGAAGACCAATAAGCATCACCACTTTATGGATGATATTGGCGATGAAATCGTTTAACAGGTGTGAGTTACTTGGAGAGAGGGCAAGTGCTCTTTTGGCCCCTTTGCTTAAAAGCTTACTGACAAACATGGCAACTAAGATTATAACGATGAACTTGGCTATGTTAATAAGCCATTGAAGACCACCGTCTTCAGACATCACCCATGCAAAGAGACTTTTCCATGCAGTCTTTGCGTCGGTCACTTCTAAAGTGATGCCGCCTACTGTGTCGATATAGCGACGGTAAGGGAGTACCTCAGCCAGCTCTTTACCGTTCTCATCACTACCTATCTTCTCATTGATGTTTTTCAAGACTGTATCAAGACGATCGACACTTGCCTCTCTTGCTGCACGCTCTTTTAGCAGCGCTTCGAGAAGTGCTGCTTTTTCTTTTTCCACTTGTCCCATCTTCTGCTGGACTTCTTCTCTCTCTGCTGATGCTGTCTGATTCGTATCGAGTGATCTCAAGGCATCTATCTCGGTATTCTTCTCTTCTACAGCGAGCTTGATCTCATAGACTTTTTTAGCGTCTTCTTTGAGAAGCTCCAACCAGCCGTCAGCCTCTACAAAAAGTTCATCACTGGTCATATGTCTGACCATCAGATGCAGCTTCTCCGGTGATACAGAAGGATCCTCAGTACTGATCGCAGAGGAGGTCTCTGAAGTCGATTCGGCGGCGACCAGAGGTAAGGTGAAGATAAATATCAGGCTAAACTGTAGAAGAAGAGAGGAAAAGATCATCTGTCTTGTACTTTTAGTACTGACTTTCTCTGTGTTTGAAAGAGTTCGTCCATCTTTGTGAAAATACATATAATGCTCTTTTGTCAGGGAGTTTCTCGACACTTATGGAAGAAAAAGTATCAAGGGATAGTTCTTGTGAATGATAACATATAAAATAGCAGTCTACGACTAGCGGTCATGAAATACCAACCTCCGCTAAGGGGTACTTCTTTAAATAAGAGAGAAGCTATGAGCTACAAGGCAGGTCTTTGCACCCCAGGAGCACTTTGTCGCTTCGCTTGGGCGCAGACTAACTGGTTAATCCAAAATGATCTAACGAAGTAGATGATGGCTTATCTCTTACCCGAAGGGCGAACATAGTGTGTCATATTGCTTCGTTAGAGATCCTTGAAGCTACCAGTAGCTCCTGCGGACTTCTGCCTTGCACTCTAACACACTATGCTCGTTTAAAGCAGCACTCCTTATCGGGGGTTGGTATAAGCTACCGCTATTTTCTAAACCGTATCATCTTGAAGCGCTCACCAAGCATATCGGGCATAATAAGCATCTTCGCTTTCTCAAGTTCTTGTTTGTAGATCTTCTCTTCGACGTTTTTCTGTAACATCTCCAGCAGGTCCAAAAGACCCATATTTATGAGGGCTGTCATCTGCGCTTTTAGTTCGATGAACTTGATGCCAGTCTCTTCAAAAGCATCCTTGACATGCGCAAAGGTGACATCATAGGTGATATCTGACTTTCCAAAAGCTTCACGGCGGCCCAGCTTCTCATCAAAGAGCGGCAGGACTTCATGTTCTTGATAGACACGGATCGAAAAATCAGGCCGGGCTTGCATCTCACCATAATCAAAACTCATAAACTCAAATCTCTCCGCAGCTTTTGCCATCTCAGCAGCAAAAGCCTCATAACCTACCGCGATCTCACCCCGGTCCTTATGATATTTCTCAGCTTTGCCACTCACCCAGATATCATCGACATCAAACTCGATCTTATCACCCTCCATCCGTGCTGTCTTACCTTTGTAGAACAGTTCACATGGAAAAGCATCAAAGATCTCATTGGCGATAAAAAAGGCGTTTGGAACATCCATCTCAGCAAGTGAATGGTAGTGAATGATCTTGACAGCATCACCAAATGAGTCAAAGAGGTAAGCACGCTGCTGCTCCTGAAGCGCATCAAAGCGTTCGACGATGGAGAACTGCAAGGTCTGCAGCAGCTCTGGACGAAGTGTATAGATGAACTCTATCATATCTGCCAGGAAATAGCCGTGATGGGCTCCTATCTCGCAGATGACACTCTCTTTAGTCAAAAAACCCTCATCTATTAGCGAGATGATATGTTTTCCTACCGTACCACCAAAGAACTTTGATGTACTGACCGCTGTATAGAAGTCACCGGTTTTCCCGATAGCCTTATAAGTACTATAGTAACCGTCGTCCCCATAGAGCCAGTCACCCATATAGTCACTAAACGTCATCAGTCAACTTCTCATAAAGACCCAGCAGTTCAAGCTGTTTGTCGAGCTCATAGATCTTTTTGTTTATCACTTCGATCTTCTCCGAGTTTTTCAATGTCGCTACATCATAACTGGTCTTGTAACCTGCCGCATAGAGCTCTTGGGTCTCTGCCAGCAGTGTCGCATATAAGTCACGGTTCTCCTGCGACAAGGTCATCTTCTTGTCAAAGTTAGTAAGGTTTTGCATCACCTGATCATACAATGACTTGAGTTCACGCTTTTTATCATCTATCTGTACCAGTGACTTGAGATGACTGATACGGGCCGCCTCATAATCATTAATACTGTTGATGTCCAGTGGCATCGAGACATTCAGCCCGTAACGATAGTAATCAGTCTCTGGTGACGAGGCGTTCTGCGGTGCCCCATTGATAAAGAAGACGGACTCGTTCTTCTGCCAATTATAACTTGCCTGAAGGCTTACCTTTGGAAGATATTTTGCCAAGGTAGTATGTTTATTGTAAAGATCTCGCTCACTCTGACTAGTGATAAGGTCTATGTCTATATTGTTCTCAAGGAACTGCTGCTCATCCAAAAAGCTCAGATGCGGTATCTTCGCCTCGTTATGATCGAGATCACTGATACTCTCAAACTTAGAGACAAGGCGCTCTCTGTTCGTCTCAAGGTCATACAGAGCCTGCGTGACAACGTTCTTCTCTATAATAGCATTGTTCAAAAAGCCAGAATCAAGCTGTCCGTTAAGGTACTGCTCACGCTTCTGTTCAAGGTTTATCTCTGAGTTGTCGATCTGCAACTGCTGCCTTTGTATCGTCAGCGTGGACTGTTTGATCTGCATCAGCAGTTCGACAGCCTGTTTGATCAACATCCGTTTTTGCTGGTCGATGGAGTAGTTGGAGAACTCACGTGATGCATTGGCGTACTTGACACCAAAAAAGATCCCGCCGCTTTGAAAGATAGGTTGATCGATCGTGATAGCAGCGTTTTGACCCTGCGTCTCGGGTGCGCCGAGTTCATTGAACATATCCTGTCTGCTCAACGTATAGTTCAGGCGTATAGGTTGTATCCAGAGGTCACGTAGTTTCGCGCTATCTTCTTCGACTTTTAGATAGTCATACGTAAATTCCTGACGTTTAAGCCCGGAAAGATAACTCTCTAGTGACTCCCCTACTTCTGTTTTACTCTGCGACCGTGCCTCAGTAGAGAGTACATCTGGCTCCTTCGCATCAAGCGAGACGAGTAGAAGACTAGAGAGAAGCGACAGCTTGAGCGAGGCGTTCAAAACCTTCATCGATCTCATCCTTTGTGATAGTAAGTGGCGGTAGAAAACGCAGGGTATTTCTTCCCGCTTTTAGTACCAGTACACCCTCTTTATGGGCATTGTCTATTATCGCACTCAGTGTCTCAGCGTTCTTGACACGCAGCCCGCGCATCATACCAAAACCCACGCTTCCGGTAAAGAGGAAGCGGCGTGGCTCATAGAAGCCTTGAAGCGCTTGTTCAAAATAGATGAACATCTCATCAAGTCTACCACTCTCCTTAAAGCTCTCTAACTCATCAAGCACTGCGTTCGCTGCAGCCGTAGAGAGATAATTACCCCCAAATGTCGATCCATGATCACCTGCGCCCAATACCTCTTTTTTAGATGTCATCACGACGCCGATAGGCACACCACCGCCAAGTCCTTTAGCCAGTGTGATGATATCAGGTTCGATCTCATACAGGTTCGATGCCAGGAACTCGCCGGTACGGTAGACACCGGTCTGGACCTCATCGACGATGAGCAGGACATCTCTTTTTTTAAGCATGCTCGAGAGCGCCTTGACCTTTTCACGCTCTAGTGGCTGTACTCCGCCTTCACCCTGGACAAGCTCTATCATCACCGCAACAGTATGATCATCAATAAGGCCCTCTATCTCATCCATATCCTTAGCATAGACAAAACCATCCGGGAACGGGCCGAAATAGTTATGCATCGACTCCTGTCCTGTCGCTTTGACCGTGGTGATGGTACGGCCATGGAAGGAGTGCTCCAGGGTGATGATCTTGTAACGTTTCGGTGTACCGTCTACTTCACCATACTTGCGGGCTATCTTGATAGCACCTTCGTTGGCTTCGGCTCCACTGTTTCCAAAGAAGCACTTCATATCATAGCCGCTCTGCTTAACGATGCGACGAGCACACTCTGCTTGTGGCTCTATCAGATAGAGATTTGAACTATGCGTTATCTTACTGACCTGATCACAAATAGCCTTACTGACATTGGCATTACCATGTCCGACACTCACTACCCCGATGCCGGAGGTAAAGTCTATATAGCTTTTCTCTTTATCGTCTTTTAACGTAGCACTGCTGCCGGAGACAAAACTTATATCTCTACGGGCATAAGTCGGAAGGACATACTGCTGATCTAATGCTTTTAACATATTTCTACCTTTACTTTATTATCCTGATAAATGGCGTTCTCACCCTCGTAACTCAGTTTTGCAGGTGTCAAATAGTTGACTCCCGGTGTTCCCGAATAGATAAGCAGACAGTCCTGACGCACTCTGACATCATGTCTTGCGGTCAGTTCCACGCTACCAGTATCTGAGATGATACGAAGCTGCTGACTATCGAGAAAGCCTGTCTGAGGGTGCACATGGACATAAGGCTCATTTGTGAACTGTGAGTTAAGACTTTTGGGACTCTTAGCCGTGACAAGGAACATATCGTTTTCCATGTCTGCATCAAGGTCGATCTCTTCAAGAAAAAGGAACTGATCATCATCAGTCTCAAAACCTTCCGCATAGGGGATCGGGTCACGTCCTTGTACTTTGACGATCCCATCTCTTTGCTCTCCAAAGGAAGCGAAATGCTCCAGGTAGAACGCCTCATCTTTGAGCTCGATGGAAAGATCACGGCATAGTCTTGCTGAGAGCTCATACTCACTAATACCGCCAACAGCTTCCATCATCTTCGGCATCTTAGCCAGTGCATCATGTCCATAAGAAGTACGTATATCACTCTTCTCCAGAAATGTCTTCGCCGGTATGACCAGATCCGCACGCTGTGAGGTCTCGTTCTCATACAGACCGAAATAGACGACCTCATCAACAGACTTCAACCGCTCTATGACACGCCCGGTATCTGGCAGTTGGTTCAGAGGATTGGCCCCCTGGATAAAGACCAGTTCATATGCGGAAAAATCTACCGTAGCCTTGGGCAGACGTTTTGCCTTAACATCAAACGGTGTCTCTATGCCCTCTAAGGAGCTGCCCAGAAAACTCACACCACAGCCCTTTTTTCCATGAAGCCCAAGAAGGACTCCAACTGCATCGATAGCACGGATGACATCGGCACCGTTACGATACTTCTGCACGCCTACACCTGCGAGGATGACGACCCTTTTACCGCGGATGATCTCCAGTACATTACCAATATCACCAAGAGTGAGGTCTATCTCTTCAAGTGCCGCTTTGATCCGTATGGTCTGCGTCAGCTCATAAAAATCCTCATACTCTTCGGCAAACTCTTCCAGGAACTCTGTATCTTCAAGCCCTTCGATCATGATAAAACGCGAGAGCATCATCGCCAGCTGCAGGTCACCATGCGGTCTTATCTGTAAAAAGAGATCAGCCTGCTCTGCCATCCTGGTCCGAACTGGGTCGATGACAATGATCTGCTTATCTTTTAAGAACGGAAGGATGTGCGAATTGGTCACATGCGGGTTACGTCCCCAGACGATGACCACTTCTGCTTTATCGATCTGCTCCGGTGAGAGTGCATAGTTCTTTCCACGTCCTTCTATAAGACCAGCTTCCCCCGCCCCATCACAGAGTGAACCCTTTGTAAGTGTCGCACCATAACTGGCAAAGAAATGATCACTTACCTGCTGCATCATCCCAAAGTTTCCGCTTCCTCGATAGTGCAAGACGTTAGAGGGAGTACAGGCACGTAACTTCTTAGACAAGATATCTACTGCCTCATCCATCGTGATCGCCTCTCCTTTGTAACGAGGTTCCATGATACGCGGATGCTTATCATAATGGTTTAGATGCGGACAGAGATAACCACCGGTGTAAGGGTGTTCTTTATTTCCACGAAGCTTTCCCTTCTCATCGACTACGATGCTACAGGCATCATAACAGTCCAGTGGGCAAGCCGTCTCTCTACTCATCTTTAAGCTCTACTTTCAAGAGTCTTGAGAACTGTTTGGGTGCATCGATGACGATCTCGGCCCGATAACTCGACATATGTGTCGCATCGGCAATATTCCAGAGTCTGTCGATCTTATAGCTGCTCTTCTCACCATTTAGGTAGATGACCTTCTTCTTTGCACTGCCCATGTCTGCAGCGTTAAGATAGATAGTCAGTTTTGCCCGCTTGATATCGGCTACCTCGGCTAATGGTGTGGAAGGATTCACGACCTGTCCCTCTTTGACCATGAGATGGTACAGTACGAAACCCGGTGCACTTAGATGCTTATCTTTGATGCTTCGTTTGAGCTGGGCCTGACGAAGTTCAAGGTCATTGATCTGTAGTCTCAGGTTTTCCATCTCTTTTTGTGTAGTGACATACTGGTTTCTAGTCGCTACAAGATCATAGAACTCCCGGTCTTTCTCAACAGTGGATTTGATCTTCAGATCTTTCACACGGTCGTAGTTAAGCTCTTTTTTCTCCAGCATCTGCGCATAGTTCTCTACGATCTCTTCACTCAGCTTCAAGGTGTTTTGAAGCAGTTCGATCTTCGCATCACTCTGCTTCAGCTCCACACCATCAAGTTCATCATCTATTTCGATATAACTCTTTTTTCCAAGCTGGTGCCCTTCACTCTCTTCATCGACATACGTGACCAGACCAGAGACATTCGAAGCTATGGTACGTATCTCATAAGGTTCTACCTTGGCATAGTACTCTTTTGCCATCAGAGAGAAGAGTGGCAGAAGAAGTAGTATCATCATCTTGTTCACATTAGACCTCTTGGTATTGTTTTTGTGCATTTTACTATCCTGTCACTTTAGTGTAGCTCTAAAAAGAGCTTTTGATCTGCGCTTTATCCTCTGTCTCTCTCTTCTCAGTAACACGCTGATCTCGTTCTGGACGGATCTTATTCACCATCGCATAGAGTGTCGGTAGATAAAGCAGGTTGATAATAGTTCCCCAAAGTAGCCCAAAACCAAGTGAGATGGCCAGTGGTTGCATGATCTTTGCTTGACCCGTTGCAAAGAATATCAGTGTCGAAAGACCGATAAAAGTCGTGATAGAGGTGATGATGATCGGTCGCAGACGCTGTTTCGCACGTTTATAAAAGGCTTTGGTGTCGTGCGTCCCATGCAGGAAATCGAGCATGATGATACCATCATTGATCACGACTCCAGCAAGGCCAAGCATGCCTATGACCGATGGCATCGTGATGTGCATATCCATTATGAGATGACCAAAGAGCGCTCCGACAATAGAGAACGGGATGACTGAGAGGATCATCAACGCATATTTTATCTTTGGAAAGATAAGCAAGAGCAGTATCAGCATCAAAAACAGTGCCACACCGACCGCTCGAAGCATATCATCACGTAGCTGTTCGTTCTTCTCTTTCTCCCCAAGGATATCGACGACGATCCCGCTTGCTTCTATCTTCTCAATAGCTGAGGAGAGTTGTGCCAGGACCTCACTTGAGGTGATCTTGCCTTTATTGATGTTCGCACTGACCGTTTTGACGATGTTACCGTTCTCTTTGACGATCATCTCGTAATCTTTGACCTGAATAAAGTCTACTACCTCATCAAGCTGTATAAAGCGTCCATCTCCCAGAGGAAAGTCAAAATCTATCAACTTGGAGAGGTGGTCTTTATCGCTGAACTCTGTCGTGATCTCTATGACACCATCATCATCAAAACTCAATGCTTTACGATTACCAAGAAAATAACTACTTAAGGTCGATGCGACACGCCCCTCTGTCAAGCCAAGCTGCTCACCATAACTGTTGATCTTGATCTTGTACTCTGTCTTTCCATAACGGGCATTGTCTACGACCTCATTGACATGCTCGATAGTAGCAAGTTCAGATTTCAGTGTCTTGACCGCTTCGACTACTGTCTCATCGTTACTGCCAAGTAGATTGATCTCGATCTCTGTCTTGATCATTCCCACCTTACGCTCCATCAGAGCAAACTCTACAAAATCGTATTTCTCATAATACTTCTCCATGATTCCACGTACCCGTTCAGCTATCTCATAGGAGTAGAGTGTCCGTGTCTTGGTGGGATCATCAAACTCAAAAGAGAGATCGAGTATGGGATTGATATATTTGTTAACAAAATTGGTATCTACCATCTCATGCAGGTTCATGGTGATGAAGAACATATTACTACCGTCGACCCACTCCCGGGCGAGGTTCTTACGATTTCCACTGAGCTGTACGATACTGTCTATAAAGAGCTCCTCTTTATGCTCCAAGATCTCGGCAGTGATCTCTTCAGCGACAGCGTAAGTCGTCTCCAGCGAGGTATTGATGTTCAGCTTCCCTGTGACATAGAGTTTATCCGAGTCAAAAGAGGGAAAGAACTGAAAGTTCTGAACCTTCAGTACTCCAAATGTCATCAAAGGCACGATTATAAAGAACAGTAGCAAGGTGACTAGCTTAAAACTCAGCATCAGATGCAGTAGGCGCTCATAATGGCCTGTCAGCCAGGACCAGTCTCGCGACTTGCTCTTCTTTTGTAAAAAGGTCTTTGCATGTAGCGGCAGAAAGAAAAAACTTTCCAGCAGTGAGCCAAACAGGACCATGATGACCACTACAGGAATGAGTTTAATAAAGAGCCCCATCTCTCCACTAAGCATGAACATCGGCATAAAGGCGACTACAGTAGTCAAGGTCGCCAAAGTGATCGGCAACATCACTTCCTGAACACCAGTCAATGCTGCATCAGCTGGCTTCATCCCCTCGTCGATATGCCGCTGGATGTTTTCCGACACCACTACCGCATCATCAACAGCTATACCCACGACCAGAATAGCCCCGATCAGCGAGACCAGGTTAAGAGAATACCCCATATGGTAGATAAAGATCAGTCCTATGATGAAAGAGAACGGTACCCCCATCGTCACTATCAGTGCTGTATTACGATTAATAAGCAGGTACATGGTCAAGAAGATCAGGATCAGACCCAAAGTAAGATTGGAGATGATGATATCAAGACGGTTCTTTACCGGGACAGAGTTGTCATGATAAAGCTCGAAATCTATATCTTGATACTGCTCATCATAACCCGCCCTCTTCTCTTTCATAGCTTTAGAGAGTTTAAACGAGTCTCCAGTCATATCCTTGGAGATACTCAGCGTCAATGATTTTGTACCATTATAAGATGAGATGGTGACATCCTCAGGATGGTAGATCCTGACAGTAGCAATATCACTTAAATAGAGATAGCGCCCGCCTATACGCAGCAGTGTCTTCTCCCATGCCTCGACATCCTCTTTACCATTGACCGTAGAGACAAAGACAAACTGGTCCTTATCGTCGATGTTACCTATAGGGAAAGTGTAGGAGAGCTCTTTGATGGTGTTGATGACAGCTGAGGGGTCGAGTCCATACGCCTTAATAGTCTCCGCATCGATCTTTATCTCGATCTTCTTGTCCGAGTCCCCAAAGATAGCGACCTCACTGATATGCGGCATCTTTAAGATCTCACTCCGGATCTTCTTTGCTTCACCCAGCAGCTCATCGAAACCAACACTCTCTGATGAGATAGCCAGTTTTATGAGATCACGATTATGATCGAGTAGTCTTGCGATGGGCTCTTCCATATCTGAGGGCAGATACTGTCGAACATTCGCGATAGAGTCTTTTACCTTATCAAGCACACGATCTGCGTCGGCATCCTCATCAAGCGAGAGGATAATACCAAACTTTCCAGGCATGATGACAGTGTCGATATCGCTGACCCCTGTGACGGAACCTACATCGTCTTCGATGTCACGCACGGCCATCTTATCGAGTGTGGTAGCACTACTTCCTGCGTAACCTCCACCAATGGCGATCTTGTTGAGCATCATATCCGGAAAAAGTTCTTTGGGGATGTTGATGTAAGAGTAGATACCACTGACAAGTAAGAAGAGAAGTAGGACATGGTTTAGATGGGTGTTTTTCAGAAAAAAAGCTATCAATGTGTTCATACATACCCTATCGCATTCAAAATGACAGTATACTCGGTATTTGCTAGGTATTGATAAACAAAGAATCGATTTTTATCTAATGATCTTCAGATGACTCTAAAAAGGACTTTTTGAAGTACCATTGATCTAAGATGGCAAACGAACAAGCACCCCTCTTATGCTTTGAAATAGCATAGAACAGACCTGCTCCGGGTCGCTTATCTCAAACTTTCGTCATCTAATATTTATTCGCTTAGATCAATCGTATTAAAAGGGCCCTTATTCTTTTGTCCATCAGGCTCGATCTTGTTTACCATCGCGTAGAGAGTCGGTAGATACAGCAAGTTTATAACGGTTCCCCACAGCAGTCCAAATCCGAGTGCTATAGCCAATGGCTGCATCACCTTTGCCTGACCAGTCGCAAAGAAGATCAACGTAGAGAGGCCGATAAACGTAGTGACCGATGTGATGATGATCGGTCGCATACGCTGTTTCGCTCGTTTATAAAAGGCCTTAGTATCATGCGTCCCATGCAGGAAATCAAGCATGAGTATCCCATCATTGATCACGACTCCGGCAAGGCCAAGCATACCGATGACCGAGGGCATCGTGATGTTCATATCCATGATAAGATGACCCAGCAGTGCTCCAAAGATAGATAAAGGTATCACTGAGAGGAGCATCAAAGCATATTTTATCTTTGGAAAGATGACCAGTAATAAGATCATCATCAAAAACAGTGCTGTCCCTACGGCATTTATCATATCGTCTCTCAGACGCTCACTCTGCTCCTGTTCACCATGGATCTCGACAGTGACTCCCTGTACCTCGATCTCTTTTATTGTCGATGCCAATCCTGACATGACTTTAGAAGCAGTAGTATTGGCTTTATCTATGTTGGCACGCACTGTCTTGACGATGTTACCATCACTTTTAAACATCACCTCATGATCTCTGCTCTGGAAAATATCGACCACCTCATCAAGCTTGACAAAGCGACCGTCATCTAAAGCAAGTTCAAAGTCCGTCAGTCTATTTAGATCATCCTTATCGCTAAAGAGCGTTGTGATCTCAATGGTCCCCTCATCATCAAAACTCATCGCTTTTCGATTACCAAGGAAATAACTGCTCAAGGTCGACGCGACATACCCTTCACTCAAGCCAAGTCGCTCTCCATAACTGTTTATCCCTATCTTATACTCACTCTTGCCATAGTTCAGACCATCGACTACCTCTGTCACATCATCAATAGACTCCAGAGAAGAGCTTAACGCTTTCACGGCGCTTTCTATCTTGTCAACAGTGTTACCATGCAGGTCTATGTCTATATCTGTACTTATGATCCCGATATTTTGAGACATGACGCCTAACTCGTCAAAGTGGTACTTACCCTTATACTTCTGTACGGTCTCACGTAACTTGTTCTCGATCTCATAAGAGAAGAGTCTCCGTGTTTTATCTTGATCGTCAAAGTCGAAAGAGAGATCGAGGATGGGATTGATATACCTGTTCACAAAATTGGTATCGACCATCTCTTCAAGCGTGATCGTATGATAGAACATATTACTCCCATCTACCCAATCTCCCGCAAGGTCTTTACGAAACCCATTGATCTGCCAGACATTTTTAATTGCAAGCTCTTCTTTGTGTCTTAAGATGTCGGCTGTGATCTCCTGAGCAATGAGATAACTTGAGGCTAGCGAGGTATTGACATTTAGTTTTCCAGTGATCAAGATCGTATCGGTATCATGCTTGGGGAAAAACTGAAAATGCTGTACCTGATATAATCCGAACGTCATCATTGGGAGAACAATAAAGAAAAAAAGTAGTGTTCTCTTCTTATAAGTAAGCATCTTATGAAGTAGCCGCTCATAATGATCAGACATCCGACTCCAGTCACGAGAAGTAGCTCCTCTCTTTAAAGAGTTCTTGGCATGTAGGGGTAAGAATAGAAAGCTTTCAAGTAGTGAACCAAATAAGACAAGGATGACAACGACCGGGATCAACTGCATGAAGCGCATCGTCTCACCACTTAACATAAACATCGGGATAAATGCAGCCACCGTAGTCAAAGTCGCCAAAGTCACCGGCACTATCATCTCTTTGGTACCCGTCATAGCCGCATCGTATGGCGCCATCCCTTCATCGATATGGCGCTGGATGTTCTCCGACACGACAACCGCATCATCTACCGCGATCCCCACTACCAAGATGGCTCCGATCAGCGAGATCAGGTTGAGCGAATAACCCATATGGTAGATGAATATAAGACCTATTATAAAAGAAAACGGCACTCCAACTGTCACGATGATAGCTGTTTGCCGATTGATAAGTAGATACATCGTAAAAAAGATCAGTATCAGCCCTAAAGTAAGATTGGAGATGATGACATCGAGACGCTCTTTCACAGGGACAGAAGTATCATGAAAAAGTTCTAGATCGATATCCTGGTACTGACTGGCATAAGCTTTTGTCTTCTCCTGCAAGAGTTGCGATAACTTGAACGCATCTGCACGCTTATCTTTTAAGACCTTGAGAGTCAACGTCCTTTTGCCGTTAAACGATGAGAGGATACTATCTTCAGGATGATGGATGTTGACAGTGGCAATATCATGAAGATACAGATGCTTCTCACCTATGCGTAGCCGTGTCTCCTCCCAGGCATCAGCATCTTTTTTACCATTTACAGTCGAGATGAATATAGCGTTGTGCTCATCATCGATATCACCTATGGGGAAAGTGTATGAGAGCTCTTTTATTGTCCGTATGACATCTGATGGATCAAGAGCATAAGCTTTTAACGCTTCAGCATCTATCTCGATCTGGATCTTCTTATCTGACTCTCCAAAGATCTCTACGGCACTAATATGCGGTATCTTTAAAATATCACTTCGGATCTTTTTGGCTTCTACCAACAAAGCCTCAAACCCTATCTTCTCTGATGATATCGCCAACTTGATAAAGAGAGGGTTGTCATCTGAGAGACTAGCGATGGGTTCATGCATGTCTGCTGGTAAGTACTGACGGACATTGACCAGAGCATCTTTGACTCGCTCTAGGACTCCAACTGCCTCACTATCATCCTCAAGGCTAAGTCCGATGACAAATGTACCTGACCTGACAACACTGTCAATGCTCTTAACACCATTGACAAGTCCTACACTATCTTCTATCTGGCGAACCGCCATCTTGTCCAGTGACACGGCACTGACTCCATTATAAGCACCAGTCACCATGATCTTTTTGACAGCGACATCAGGAAATAGTTCTTTTGGAATATTGATATAAGAGTAGATACCACTTAAGAGAACAAAGAGAAGTAAGAGGTGGTTTAGATGGGTGTTTTTCAGGAAAAACGCTATTGTTGTGTTCATATATTCCCTGTAGCATTCAAAGATGACAGTATACTCGGTATTGATATATAAAGTATCGATATTAACCACAATTTCGCTATGATTATCACATATAAACACAAGGAATCCCATGTCACTGCTTGATCATGTCGATGCGGCAACCAATCTAGCCAAGAACAATGAGCTTCAACTGCTTGTCTTCAAAGTAGATGATACGGATGCAAGTTCCTATTATGCCATCAATGTCTTCAAGACGAGAGAGGTCGTCGAAGCTTCGAGACACCACATCACACAGCTCCCTTCAGCCCATCCTCTGCTGGAAGGAACAATAGTACTCCGTGGTACCCAGATCCCTATCTTGAACCTTCCCAACTGGCTAGACATAGCGCTTACTCCTGCGAAGATAAAAAAATCCAACATCCTCATCTGTGATTTCAACGGTATCCTTATCGGTCTACGTATCATGTATGCTTTTCGGGTCATCAAGCGTAACTGGTCAGAGATGAACGCACCAGATAGTTATCGAATGGGTGAAGAAGGTCTGGTCATGAACGACACTCGCCTGGAAGATGGTAGTCTATGTCTTATCCTTGATTATGAGAAACTGCTCGCCGACGTCATTCCTCAGGCTATGGTCGACCCGAAACTCTCACCATCTAATATCGCTAATGCCACTATTCCTGAAAGACTACATAATGGGACTGTACTCATAGCTGAAGACTCAAAGACAGCGCAACGACATCTACGTCAGATATTTGAGAACTCAAAGATACGGTATCAGATATTTGACAATGGGAAACTGCTCATCGACCATATCTTTGCTATGCCTGACCCAAGCATCATCCCTGCGATAATCACTGACATCGAGATGCCTGAGATGTCAGGTTTCACCGTCTTGCAAAAGCTCAAAGCCGATAGCAGCACACAGGATATACCAGTGATAGTCAACAGTTCCATGACCGGTGATAACAACAAACGTGAAGCAAAACAGCTTGGAGCAGATGGTTTTATAGATAAGACGAAGAGTCACGACATCCTCCCTCTTATCATCAAAGTGATGAGTGATGCTCAAGAGAGCTGATCCCCGCTAGAAAAAGCACCCTCTTACTCTTTCATCCTATACTATGAGATGGCATAGAAATGCCCTATCCTGGATCATTCGTCTTAAACTATTTCATCCCTTACTTATCTCATCTTAGTCAATAGTATTGCTTGCACTCTATTCTTTTATCTTTCCACTAAGAAATGCCAAGACAATATAAGGTGACTACGCTATTTTTGGGATCTCAAAAGTGATGTTCATGCAGTATGTACGATAAAGAGTAAGGGAAGTCGGAAGATCGCCAAAGCACCAACTTGGTGCCTTGGGCAAAAAGTAGGGCTTGAAGCCTAGTTGTTGAAGATAGAGAGAAGTACACCGGCCGCGACTGCAGAACCGATGACACCTGCGACGTTTGGACCCATAGCATGCATAAGCAGCATATTGGTTCGGTCATACTCCATACCGACTTTGTTTGAGACACGTGCTGCCATCGGGACAGCAGAGACACCAGCTGAACCGATCAGCGGGTTGACTTTGTGACCTGGGAACATGTTCATGATCTTCGCCATGATGACACCAGCTGCCGTACCTGCAGAGAACGCAACGATACCAAGTGCCAGAATACCCAAGGTATCTGCTACAAGGAACTGATCTGCTGCCAGTTTTGAACCGACACCAAGACCAAGGAAGATCGTGACGATGTTGATCAATGCGTTCTGAAGTGTATCAGAAAGACGATCGACGACGCCTGACTCTTTCAAGAAGTTACCGAACATAAACGCACCGATAAGTGGTGTCGCATCAGGTAGGACCAAGATAGCCAACGAAAGTACCATGACTGGGAAGACCAACTTCTCAAGACGTGACACGTGACGTAAAGTCGTCATCTTGATCTTACGTTCAGCGTCCGTAGTCAACGCTCTCATAATAGGAGGCTGGATGATCGGGACCATCGCCATATATGAGTACGAAGCGACTGCGATAGCACCAAGTAGTTCTGGCGCCAACGCTGTCGCGATAAAGATCGAGGTCGGGCCATCAGCACCACCGATGATCGAGATCGCAGAAGCCTGCTGGATCGTAAAATCAAATACATCTGTGTACTGTGACAGTGCTACCGCACCGACGAGTGTACCAAAGATACCAAACTGTGCAGCCCCACCAAGCAGTGCTGTCTTCGGGTTCGAGAGCAGTGGACCGAAATCGGTCATCGCCCCAACACCCATGAAGATGATAATAGGGAAGAGCTCATTCGAGAGTCCTGCCGCATAGATGACACCCAAAAAGCCGTGTGGCCCAGCGATCTCGGCGATAGGGATGTTCGCCAACAGACCACCAAAACCAATTGGCAGCAGCAGCAGTGGTTCGAAACCTTTTCTGATCGCTAGCCAAAACATCAAGAACGTGATCAAGATCATGATGACACGTCCCCAGCTTTTATGGAAATCGCTCATGTGCTGACCGGTCGCACTTAGCTCTTCAGGATCAGGACTTACCAAGGCGACAATACCTGTCGACTTTAGAAAGTTACCTACCATCTCGCCCATAGTCTGAGACTTATATGTCTCTTCTTTATGAGTAGACATAGCCTCTACAGGAGCTGCAGAAGCCATCAATGATGAAACAGCTCCAAAAAGCATCAGAGCCGCTAAAAGTTTAAGGATAAAGTTTCTCATAGGTATTAGCCTACGACTGCGACGACTTGGCCTTCGACGACTTTGTCGTTAACATTGACGTTGATCGACTTGACGGAACCAGCAATTGGTGCTACGACATCGATCTCCATCTTCATAGATTCCAAGATCATGATTACATCGCCTTCAGCGACAGCTTGACCTGGGTTAGCGACGACTTTCCATACGTTACCTGGAAGTAGTGCTTTGATCTCTTCACCAGCTGCAGGAGCAGCTGCCGGTGTAGGAGCGGCTGCGGCTGCAGGAGCGGCTGCTGCCGGAGTCACCTCGATGTTTGCATCACCCTCTGCTACCTGTACGCTAAATGTCTCACCGTTTACTACTACTGTATAACTTCCTGCTGCCATTCCTGTGTTCTCCTCTGATTTGACTATTGTGCTTTCTTTCGCTGCTTCCATCTCTGAAAGTTTTCTTACATTGACTTCACCTTCACCTTTAAGGAAGGCAATACCTTTCTCGTCGCACGATGCGGCAATAAAGACATTTTCCTCTGTGATAGCGATCTCCTCTTTCTCAAGGCGCTCTACCCAGCAGGCGATGGTCTTCTTCTCATCTTTATCTGCAATATCGATCGCGTTCTCTGTCGTAGGAGCAAGTTTCAACTGCTCCTCTGCCAGTTTGACGACTTCTGGGTCCGGAGCAATAGGTGTCTTTCCAAAATAACCAAGGACCATCTTTCCATAACCCGGTGCGATCTTCTTCCATGGTCCCATCAAGACATTGTTAAGTGCCTGTTGAAAATAGAACTGAGAGACCGGTGTCACAGACGTACCGTAACCACCTTTCTCTACCACTTCACGCATCGCAAGGATCGCATCTTGGAACTTGTCCATCATGTTGTTATCGCGTAGCATCTGGGTATTGGCTGTTAGCGCACCCCCTGGCATAGGTGAGAACGGGATCAATGGCTCGACTCTTGTAGCTTCTGGCGGGATGAAGTAGTCATGCAAACACTCTTGCAGTTTTTGCTCATACTTTAAGATCTTGACAGTATCAAATCCAAAGTCATAGTTCTTACCTTTTACTGCATGCATCATCGTAAGTAGGTCTGGCTGAGAAGTACCACCTGATACTGGAGCGGCTGCCGCATCAATACCATCTGCACCTGCATCCAGTGCTGCGAGGTTCTGTACGACACTGATACCAGCTGTCTCCTGCGTATGTAGACGGATATGTGTATCATCAGGAAGAAGCTTACGAGCCATCTTGATAGTCTCGTACACTTTTTGCGGATTCGCTGTCCCTGTCGCATCTTTGAAACAGACTGAGTGGTAAGGGATCCCTGCATCAAGGATATCACGAAGCGTCTTCTCATAGAAGTCCACAGTATGTGCACCTGTACATCCCGGAGGAAGGTCCATGATCGTGACGACGACTTCATGGTTTAGACCGTGATGAGCGATACGCTCACCAGAGTACTTAAGGTTCTCGACATCATTGAGTGCATCGAAGTTTCGGATAGTAGTCGTACCATGCTTTTTGAAAAGCTTGGCATGAAGGTCTACCATCTCACGGCTTCCTGTATCGAGCATGACCGTGTTGACACCACGTGAGAGTGTCTGAAGGTTCGCATCCGGTCCGACGACTGCACGGAAACGGTCCATCATATCGAATGCGTTTTCGTTCAAGTAGAAGAATGGGACCTGAAAACGTGCGCCGCCCCCAAACTCAAAGTGTGTGATACCTGCCTCTTTCGCAGCTTCAACCGCTGGAAAGAAGTCGTCCATCAGGACACGACCACCAAAAACGGACTGAAATCCGTCTCTGAAAGTCGTATCCATCAAATCGATAAATTTTTTAGCCATCTTAGTCCTTATCTGTTTTGATTGTGATGCATAAGTGCTGCTGCTATAGCGGCTATCTTATTATTGTTGCTTGGTACCGGTTCTGCCTTTGGAGTAGATGGTGCCGCAACTGGCTCAGGAAAATATTTGTGAACAACATACGATAAGAGGATCATCATACCGATCAATGTGATGAGAAAGATAAAGACCGTCCCCATCCCTAAAGCCATAAACTTTAGACCTTCAAAAACAAGATTTGTTTCCATTACATACCTTTATAGTCAAACATACTCGTAATAATAGTATAAAGATGTTTAAAGAAGATTTCACAGTGAAAAGCTCTAATTACTTTTCTTAAGAATGTTACTTTATGAGCGTTATCGAGCTGCTATAAAACATCCTATTTGTCCAGTAAACATCTGACAATCCTTATATATTACATTGGAAAGGAAAAGAGCTCTGCAGCTGTTACTCAACTAAATGATGTAGAGGTGCCCGTTAAGCTTTTTTTGTTACAATAACATCATTAAATATCACACAAAAAGAGGCTTTAGTCTATGAACCTAGATGCGATCGGTTACGGTGAGAACCCAGACAGAGTAAAAGCTATTATTGAGATCCCTTTTGGCTCAAACATCAAATACGAAGTCGAGAAAGAGAGTGGTGCTGTCGTACTCGACCGTGTCATGCACTCTGCGATGTTTTACCCAGTCAATTATGGTTTTGTCAATAAGACACTTTCTCAAGATGGGGACCCTGCCGATATCATGATCTTGACTGAGTACCCTATACAAGCAGGTGCAGTCCTTGACTGTCGTCTTGTCGGTGTACTTATCATGGAAGATGAGAGTGGTATTGATGAGAAACTACTAGCAGTCCCTACTTCCAAGATCGATCCTACTTATGACGAGATCAAAGACCTCGAAGATATCCCAAGACACACCCTTGCCAAGATCAAAAACTTCTTTGAGACGTACAAGATGCTTGAGCCTAATAAGTGGGTCAAAGTCAAAGACTTCCAAAACAAAGCAGTTGCGACTAAAATCTTACAAGATGCGATCGACAACGTATAATAGATGATATCGGGTATCTACGAACAGGATCTGATCGCCTATATGCTTTTTGGAATCATCTTGAACTTTCTTTTCTCTATGCTCTTTGGTCTCTACATGAGCAAAAACATCGGTCTCGAAGAGATGATGATGAGCAAAGGAGAAAAGGAGCAGCCATGGTGGATGATACTGGCACTTATCATCCCTTTTGTCAAGATGCTGATAACACTTTACCGAGTCGCCATATTACAACTCTATTTTCTCAACGAGGGTCACTCACATAAAGAGTACTGGGTCTATCTCACCAGCGATTGACCGGTTACTCCGGTGAGCTGTAAAGACTTGCTGCGCACTTGTTCCATAACATCTCTCCCCAAATACCTTTTTGACCTGAACGACCACGATACTGAGCACGTTCAAGGCGATGTTGCCATAGCTCTGAGATACCAGATGGGACCTTCATAGCCAGACCCTCTTCCAATAGCAGTTCAGCATAACTACGTCTTCCCATCGCAAATACGATACAACTTCCATCTTTTATCTCCAGATGATAACGTTGATACTTTTTAAGTCTGTTTTTTGCAAAGTCGTATACCTGTGGATGTGTACGATAGAACTTTTTCACAACACCTTTACACTCGCCTCCAAGTTGGCTGTGCTCTGCGAGTTCCTCTAATGTCTCTACACCATAAAGTTCGCAGCGATAAGGGGTCTGTTCTATCACGAAGTCCAGATAACGGTTGTCTTCAATACGCATCAACATCCCAAGTAGAGGTTGAGCAGCCTCAAGTGCCAGGACCAATGACAATATAAGTATCAGATATTTCATGATAGCAATAGTAACACGATTAAGTTCAAGCCACCCTTCTGTTTACTTTTAATATTTTTTATTATCTAAAAACGGTTAACAAATAAAATATTATCAGATATCAACAATATTATTATGCTTTGTGTTACTTTTTGTAAATAAGAAGGTAACAAATCTACCATTTTAGAGAAGATATCGTCAGGAAATCGCTTAATATCTTCCATAATCACCCGTTATTCCGTAAAATATAGCATACTCTTTGCTTTAAACTTAAAGACGATAGTGCGGTATACAGGTTCCTACAGGAGTTCTGTATTACTTTTTCTTAACCTAACCATTTAACAAATATATATTGTTGTAATGGGTTTCAGATTTGCCTATTATTATGCATCCTTATTATATGGAGTATTAATTGAGACTATTTACCATTTTATTATTATCATCTTTATCACTTTTCGCAATCACGCCAGAGCAACTGCAAGTCCTGCAGACTGTTCGAGACATAGCCCGTACTATCCCCGACAGGACAGGTGAGACCTATGAGAACACACTAAGTGCCATCTGTTTGACAGAGAGCAGTGCCGGTCGTGATCTTATTGGTGACTTCAAAGAGGATGTTGCCATCACCAAAGCATCTCTGGGAGTACTACAGATCCAGGTCGCGACAGCCCGTTACATCAGCGACCGTGTCGATGATCTCTCATGGATAAAAGGGATCTCTGATGCCCAACTCGCAAACAAACTTCTTGTAGATGTCAAACTCTCAGCACAGATAGCTGCACACTATCTCTCTTTATTACAAAAACAGCGCGGCAGATACTTCAATATTGTCAGCGGCTATAATGGTGGCATGGTCAACTACCCTTATTACGGTCGTGTCATGAAAAATATGCGACTTGTAAAACGGCTTGTCGCTCAGGGAGTGATCACCTAGGAGTCTGGTATAATCATATGAGCAGAACCACCTTCAGGAGCAGTCATCAAAGAGTATAAACTGAAAGTCACCCTCACTATACTTAGTGCGACGATCTTCGCACTTATCCTTATTTTGCTTGCTTTCATCATCCCTCTGAAAAAAGATGTCACCTCCTTTGAGAGAGCACCTAAAAATACACTTGAGAAAGTCTCACAAAGCGCTAGACAGTAGCACTCTTCTCTTTTTATAAACTCGTACCTATATCAACTGGCAGTAAAAGTATTTTTTGAAGTAAACTGTAGCGATCTGTCATATTTTGACCTGTCATGCCACTGTTAGGTCATAATGTGCAGATCTATACAGCAGAGTCTATATGAGATGTTCCTCCAAAGAGTCGCTAAATAGCATCAGCCAACACGGTATTTTCGCTACTAGACATGAGAGTATCGATGAACTGGAGAAACAGTCATGTTCATCCACATAGATATAGATAGTTTTTTCGCCTCAGCAGAGCGTAGTGTCGATCCTGGGCTAAAAAACGTCCCAATGGCGGTAGGTAGTAGAAGCAACCTGGAGATATTTAACAGAGAACGTACCAATATTCGTTTGATGAATGATAACAGTGGAGCCTTTGTCACTCCGGTCTTTTACAGCGACAAAGAGAAAAGTTTCGACTCTGTCTTTATAGATAAGATAGATGGACAGAAAAAGATACGAGGTATCATCACTACTGCCAGTTATGAGGCAAGAGCATTCGGAGTAAAGACAGCTATGCCTATCGCTCAGGCCCTACAGCTCTGTCCACAGCTCATCATCGTCCCTTCACACTATCCACTCTATCACAAGCTTTCACACTATTTACATCGTTTTCTTCAGACAAAGATCCCACTTCTGGAGCAGTACAGTATAGATGAGTTTTTTGGCGATCTGAGTGGATGGATAGATGACAGGGATGTCTTGGAGTTTTCAAAAAGATTACAACAGGAGATACTCGAGAACTTCGATATCCCTGTTTCCATCGGTATCAATCAAAGTAAATGGATCGCAAAAGTCGCTACAGATTTCGCAAAACCTTTTGGTGTCTATGAGGTCAAGGATATCGATAGCTTTTTACATAACAGATCATTAAAAGAGTTTCCAGGTATAGGAAAAGGATTTCAAAGACGACTCGAGGGGTATGGTATCAACAGACTCGGAGAGATCAAAGCACGAAAGGCACTCTTCTACTCCTGGAAAAGGCCAGGTATTCAGCTCTATCATCGTATCACAGGTACTGATAATGAGCCTATCACTTCCAAGAGAGATCGTAAATCCATAGGGATAAGCCGGACCTTCGACGCACTTCGCGACCCTGACGAGCTCAGACGCCGTATCATGATAATGGCCCGCCATATCGTCTACATAGCCATAAGCATAGAGGCTAATCCCACGACCTACTATTTAAAAATAGATTATGAATATGGTGTAAAAGTAAAACAAAGCAGGACTCTAGACCGACTTTTTAGTGAGACTCTTTTCAAAATTGAACTTGCTCAGATGTATGACATCATCGCACAGCCCGAGGCTGCAGCACTTAAACTCTCACTCAGTGTCTCAAACTTCACAAGTAATCATCTACGGACACTCTCTCTACTACATCTCGAAGAGGACCAAAAACGACTCCGACTGACCAAAGACCTCCAAAGCCTTAGAGAGCGATTTGGTCTCGATATCATCAAAAGTGGCAGCGAGTTATAACAAAAAGATCTGAGAATAGTCTCGTGTCTTTATTCAGTGACCTTCTTGTAGATGCCCTTTGCCGTACCAGCCATGACGATCATCGGAGTAGCGCCCATAGTCATCCCTGCTCCGGCTGCTTCACCCATATAACCGGCCAGGTCTTCGATGACCTTCATCATCTTACTGTCTCCACCAAGCCCCTTGACGATCTCTTTACCACGCACAGAACCATTTTCACGAGCCTGTTCAAGCTGATTGTTTAAGGTATTTAATGCTGAGACGATCGTATCGGTCGTACTCTCAAGCTGCTCTTGCGCAAGATCTGTCATCATCGTATCAAGGCTCTCTTCTTTACCCTTTTGAGCTGATTCAGATCTTACTGCCACCTTTTTCTGAGTACCTTTAGGTACTGCTTCAGGCTCATCTTTTGCTGTAAGTACCTTACGCTCAGTATCTTTTGTCTTGGTAGATAGTGTCGTTGAAGCTTTGGTCGTACTCTTGGTCACTTTCATAGTTTTTTTACTTTTTACAGTAGCTGAATTGGGTTTGGGCGTCTTCGAGACAGTATCGACCTTCGCAGTCGACGCCTTACTCTGATCATCAAGTTCGGCAGATGCTGCACTGCTGCTTAAAAGATCGATGACATCCTGGCGTTTGAGATCATCATCAAACATCGGACTTGTGCCGATGATCTGCCCGTTTGTCGCTTTTAGATTAAAATAGGCCTTACCGTTTTTAGCCGTTTTACGTTCATAACGTTTCTCGGAAGAGGCATTTTTTTTGACGGAGTCAATACCGTTTAAAGCACTGGCTCTTGCTTTATAGTTCTCACTCTTTAAGAGGATCTTTCCCTCATCATCTGTAAAACGAAATAAGAAAGGTTCGTGTGCTTCACTCTTTTTTAACAAGACTTTCATCTACTCTCCTTGATTTTACTTTTAAAGAGTCTATCATCAGTAAAGTTAAGATTATGTTAAGCTTAGTCAATTTATAAAAGCTTGTTGATATTAGATCTCCTTATCTAACACTATCCTACATAATACGCTGTCTATAGTTTTAAAAAATAGAAGTCGCCCACTTGCCAGTTTAGTAGCCATCTTCAATATGGGCTATCACTTGGCTAAAATAGTGATTTTATTGAGCTATATATATCTACAAAGTACTCCTTACCCGATCTTTCAACAATGAAAAGACCCTTATTCACGCTTTCAAGGGTACATTGATGTAATTGACAAGCATTTGTTAGATAATCATGAAAGGAGAGATCGCATGACATGAATAGAGCCCAATGTGATTGATCTCTGTGTTAGAAAAAGGATCATACTATTGAGATAATAGACCTGTCACCGAACTTGGGAGTACAAGAGAATAGCTATTTAATTGAAATCTCATCAGAGACCTCTAAGCTCTCTTCATCGCTAGTAGTATCACCTTGCTCGCTATAACTC
>JADGEC010000122.1:0-5779 GCA_016744575.1 Sulfurimonadaceae bacterium
CTCTACTTTTGAAGGATATTATAAATGGGAGGATTACCGAACTGCATAAAGTCAGCGGCGGTAATAAAAAGTCTATTATCACTATTGACTTTATCAAGCCACTTGAGAACTCTGTCATTGAGAGTAGAAAGAGTTATGAAGAGGCCTCATTAGGCATACAACACACGGAGCCCTACTCTACAAGTGGTGAGTACAAAGAGTTTAAAGGTCATCTGGAGGTGATCGAGTACGACATCATAAAAGATGGAAAAGCAGATGAGAGTATCTCACGTAAAGAGATCATCAAGAACTATGCCAATGTCTTGGGACTCTACAATGCCGAACTCTTGGGTGACCAAAGCAATACGCTCTATTTTAAGATCAAAGATCGCGGAGACGAGAGCAGTGTCTACGGCCGTATCGAAGCTTACAGTGCTGGGTATACCATCAAGTTTTTGATAAATGAGTAATAACTGGCGATAAGCCTCTTCTTTTTCTCATAAATCGTCTATGAGAAAAAGAGCATGAGCTCTATCACTTTGACTGATCATCTCAAGTATTCTTGAGTAAAGTGTCAATACCGTCTGGGACTGTTTAAAGTTTTGCGTCATTACCAGTAGCCCCTTAAGAGCACTTCATCTCTTGTAGTGGATATTTGACCTAAAGGTGTTCACCGTTGCTATCGCTATCGATGATATCATCACCCTTCGAGTAGCAAGCCACACAGTTTTTCCCACGCTTCTTGGCATCATAGAGAGCTTCATCAGCACCTTGGATAAGCTCTTCGACACTCATCCCCTGCTCGACACAATTGACCCCAAGACTGACTGTCTTTTTCCCAATATGGCCAAAATCATGCTTCTCTATGGCTTTTCTGATGTCTTCAGCCAGTTTACAGGCACCGACCATGGAAGTCTCAGGGCAAGCTATCAAGAACTCCTCACCACCCCATCTTCCAACAGCATCAGCTTCTCGTACGATAGCATCAAATACCTTCGCCATCTCTTGAAGCACATGATCACCTGTATGATGTCCAAAGCTATCATTAATAGTCTTGAAATCATCGATATCGACCATGATGACCGCAAAGACTCTCTTATAACGACCAAAGAACTGATAGAGGTCCATCAATAGACTTGTGATCTTCTTTCTATTGTATAAAGAAGTCAGGAAGTCTCTATAGGCAGCCTGTTCGATCTTGGTGATATCTTCGAGTACGACTATGTTCCTATAGTCTCCATCAGATACATAATTATCTGCATGAATAGAGAACACATGCTCATACCCATCTCGTCTTATCAGTGCTGTATGCACCTGTTGATCATGTTCTATGACATAGGAGACCCAATCTTTGCCATCCATCTGCGATCGTATATGACCAAAAGAGTTCTCAAACAGATCACATATACAACGATACTCTTTTTGAAAATCCTTCAGTGTGTCAAAACCGGTAAAGAGGAGAAACTTATCGTTGGCCTGTATGATATCCTTTCCATCCGTGATTATGATGATATTTGGGTTCACATCAAAGGTCTTTTGTAACTCTTCTTGCTTTCTTTCCAACTCAAGTCTGGTATTATGCATGTCTGTTATATCGAGGACTGAACCTATCATCCACACAGGTTCGTCTTGATCATTATAGTATGGCCTACCAGTCTCCCGGACATGTCTGACCGACCCATCACTTCTTAGGACCCGATGAATGACTTTATACTCTTCTCTGCTCTGCAATGAGTATTCGACTGCCTCTCTGACTAGAGGGATATCTTCCTCAACGACATAAGAAAAAAATCGGTCTGCAGTCAATTCAAAAGCCCCGACTGTCTCACCAAATATCTTGTACACTTCATCTGACCAGAAAAGAGAGTCATCTTTGATATCCCATTCCCAACTTCCAAGATGCGCAAGGTCCTGAGCATCTTCCAAGAGCTTTTTCTCTTTGAGTAACTCATCCTCAAGACTTTTCTGCTGCGTAATATCCTGTAAGATCCCATTAGACTCAATAGGGACCAAGTGCTCATCATAGATTGTCTCACATCGTTCTTTGATCCACTTTGATGTACCGTCATCCAATCTAAGTTCATGAGTGATCTCATAAGGCATATTCTGATTCAGGTGTCTATCATACTCTCTGGTCACGACTTCTATATAGATAGGATCTACATTTTTAAAAAAATCGTCTAGTCTCTTAATAGGATGTGTTCGCTTATCTATTTGGAAGATCCTATAGGTCTCATCACTCCATATCAGCTTATCTTCGACGATCTTATACTTCCATGAACCGATCTTTGCTAACTTTTGTGCTTTTTGCAAGTCCAAAGCCTTCGCTTCAGACTCATCTTTCAAAGCTCTAGATTCGGAGATGCTCCTATCTACTTGCCTCTCAAGCTCTTTTAAGACTCCTACATCTTCATAGACCGCCATAATGGTCTTATCACCCAGTCTACTGACTGTGTTCTTTCGCCAACCGGAAATACGATCATCATCATAGTAAGCAAGTTCAAGGATCTCGGTCTGTCCTGATCTGTAGACTCGTTTGAACACATCCAGCAGACCCATCTCTTTTATACCAGGGAACACCTCTATGACTTTATGCCCAAGGGATGCCTCTTTTGAGACCTTTTCGGTCCTCAAAGCCATTGCATTAAGATCAAGGACGATAAAGTCACCATCATCACTGACTCTATACTGTGCGATGTTAACTGGAAGCTGATCGATAGTGATAGGTGCCATATGATTCATGTCAACCTCTTTTTAGATGGTCAAATACCTTAGTAGTATAACATTTTACTATATTCTACTAGACATTTAGACTCATAAGAAAGACCACTCAGAACAATAAGCATTCTAAAGTATGTTTGTTCTTACCTACTTCTAGAGGGCTTTCTTAAAAATAATACGATCTTTTAAAAGATTGTTACAGAAAGCTTATACATACACATTCCTCTACTTTAGACCTTGATCTTACAGATCGGTAACGCTCTTTTTATGATACCACCCTTTGACCAAAAAATATCACAAAGTCAAATATCTTCTGATATAATTAAACATATTTGTTTCAAAGATGCCTCAGTCGTATGATCGACAGTTCTATCAATACCATCTCTCCAAAAAACAAAATCGATTTTCAAGGTCCAATATGCCAAAGATTGAAGAGCGTCCTTCTCATAGATTACGATGTGAGTCTTGCGGTTCTACAGACATCGCCATAAACGATGAGACCTATCGTTGTAATCATTGCGATACCAGTCATATATTTCCAAAAAAGAGTATAAAGTCTGAGATGACTACTATATTCAGGCTCTCTACTAAGCATTTTTTCCTACTACTGACACTGCTAAGTCTTATCTTGATCATACTCTCGTCGACTTTTACACATCCTCAGGAGAAAAGCCTCACGAATACGAATACGGTAGAGACTAAGCGATTTGAGAACACTGTCTTTGGCTTTAGTACCTTCAAAGGCATCTCAGATATGTTGAAGACAGTCAAAGGCACCTATCTAATAGCGGGAACGGTAAATAATAACATCATCAATATCGTCGAACTATCTCAAGACAATAAGAAGATCTGGAGCAAAAGGTTCATTAACGGTTATAAGGCAAAGATGATACATAGTGATGATGGCTCGATCATCATATCCATAGCATCTACAAGCCGTGAAGGCTACACCATCAAGATCGATCAAGATCGCAAGACCCTTTTTTCTATCCCGCACTATTTTAATGATCTCATCAAAAAGGATGATGGTTTTATCGGAGTCCGCGATGGTAGTGTCTCTTATATGGATGGGTCTGGAAAAGAGGTCTGGAGACGCATCATCGACGATTCAAAGACAATAAGAAGAGGAGGAGCCAGACGAGACCCAAAGACAGGCAAGATGGTCGCCTATACGACAGCACAGAACAAGCTAAAGATGGACTTTGTCCTAAAGCTGAAAGACTCCAACTATGTGACACTTGGTGTGTATGATCATCATAAGACAAACATCACACTTTTAGATAGTGACGGGAACATACTGAAGACAAAGATGATCGATACACACAAGACCTATCTTGATGCTGCCATTGCCACAAAGGATGGCGGGTTTGCTTTTGTCACCCGAAGAGGGATAAGGTTCTTCAAGTTTGATGCCCAGGCCTCATTGCAATACAAAAAGGATCTCACCAATCACACTGACAGCCCCTTTAGCTATGATCTGATCGAAGATGAAGAGAACTACATCATCACTTCATCTGTCGGTCAAGAGAAGATGGCAGATATCTATATCACCCTCTTAGATAAAGAAAGTACGAACTTTAAAAGTCGTCACTATCATAAAGATGGCTTTAGACTGCATCCCCGATCGATCATAAAGGCATTTGATGGCGACTTTCTACTCTCCGTAGATACAGAGATCCATGAGCCCTGGATCGTCAGACTACTAAAAGATGGTACGCTCGATGCAAATCTTGATGATCCTACACTTCCTCTGGGCACAGACTATAAAGCCGATACGGACATCGATGTCAATAGAGCCGGAGATATACTTCCAACCAAGACGAACCTTGAGACAAAAGAGGATGTCTTGAAAAAGGTCACTGTCAATACGACACCTTTTTATGGTGGTCGTTTCAGAGAGATCATACTCTCAAAGTCCAATCAATACCTATATGCGTTGACAGGTGCTACGGGCTTCAAGATCATAGATATAAGCAATAGTAAAAAGCCTCACCTGATATCTAATGTACTTCGTACAAGCTCGACACTTGTGATCAAACCAAACTACATTGGCCCCACAGACGGAAAAGCACCCAAGAAAGAGACTCCTTTCGATTATGACTCACCATGGCAGATGCATATCACAAAGGATGAGAACAAAGTCTATATCAGTGACTCAAACCATGGTCTCTATGCACTGGACATAAGCGATAAAAGCAAGCCTCGTTTACTCTACACCATCCCACAAGCACGACATCGTGCCTTCGCTCTCTCCGCTGATGAGACAAAGCTATACTTCTATCAAAGTAGGAAAGTCATAGAGATAGATGCCAAGACACCTGAGGACTCAGACAAGCTTTTTCATCCAGGTAAAAACGATTGGACGAGCGTGATCAGGCTCTCTTACGATGCTAAGAAGCTCTATATTGCGGACAATGACATGCTACTACTCTATGACATAGCCAGAGGAGATATCATAAGTAGATATAAAGCATCTAAGACGATCAAAGACATCGCCGTCGATGGAGATGGCAATATCGACCTTGTCATAGCCAGCAAAGGAGTGGAGAGTCTACATCAAGAGAGCGATGGAGAGCTCTCTTTCGTATCTAAGATCGATATCGCAAAGTACTTCTCAAAAGTCCTACTCCTAAGAGATAAAGAGCTGTTTTGCCTTACTAACAGGACAGGCGTGGCATGTCTTGACATCAGAGACCGACTAAACCCAAAAACAGTAGTCGAATTTAGAGATGAAGCAGTTAATCACGCCACAGCTTTGACCTACAATGAGAATGACGACACGCTACTGATGGCATTCGATGTCCCATCCTTAGGGATGACAAGACTCACCCCATGATATTTTACCGGGTATGACGTGCCCTCTTAAACGCAATGGACGATCAAAGTCGTCATGGAGTAGATATCTGACTTCAGGAGTGCTCTTGAAACATACCGATAATGATACAAAGCATATAGACTTTTATCTTAGATACGAACTATTAAGTATAGTTGACATAAATATTATTATATGTTAATATACGTTATTTAATATTCAGGATTATTCATGCGTACTATTCAAAGTATCATAGATGTCATATAT
>JADGEC010000122.1:5789-9592 GCA_016744575.1 Sulfurimonadaceae bacterium
AATTATTTCAAACCATGGCAAGAGGTCCTTTTGGGTAGTGAAGCTATCCAAGAGTGGCATGAGCTTCTCCATAATAATATGACTGAGCGATTCTATGAAGAGGTCGGTGAAAGATTATTTGCAAATAAGGTCCCATTTGTCATAGTCACTGAATACGTCGATGAAGTCTTTCGTCATCATGAAGGGGACGGTCACGACCATCATCATATCAAGAACATGATAGCACAGGCCTATTTAAAGGAGCGGCTATACTCTGATAGCAGACTCATCGAGATCGAGTTGAAAAAAAGATTGATCGGTACCCTTGAAGAGAAGAGAGACCTTATCAACGCGCATCTACGCTGGATGCAGGCATTTATTGGTACTATACTTGGTGAGGACATCTCTCCGGAACTTGATCCGACTCGTTGTCATGTAGGACGCTGGTTAAGTGAAGAGGGTTCAGATACGCATAATAAGATACATGAGATCCATCATGATCTGCATTCGATGGCACAGAGTGCGATTCGGATGTACCGTCGTGAAGACTATGCCTATTTCTTACTACTATATATCGATATACTCATGTCCTCCTATCAGATCCGAGACCTCATCATGAACATCTACTTTTCCAGAAGACTCACATCCATCTATCGTGACCCCGTGACAGACCAGCCAAACTACTTCCAATTAAAAGAGGATATGCTTGAGGGTGATGAGACAAACAGTCTGTTGATGTTCAATATAAAAGAGTTCAGCAAGATCAATATGCTCTATGGGCACGATGTCGGTGACACATTACTCCGTGAGATAACTGAGCGAGTGATCAACATAGATGGTGTAGAACGTTCGTATCGTGTCTATGGCGATGAGTTTGCCGTCATGTTCTCTGCCCATCGACGTGTAGAAGTACTAGATACCTTTAAAAAGCAAGTCGAACTACATGATTATCATGTCGGTAATAACATCATCGCACTTTCGTTCTATGGTAGTGTATCACTGATAGTACCACATGTTCTCGAACGCTGCGAATATGGTCTTATCGAGTCAAAAGTCCTGCATGGACATATAACAGATGTAGATCATATCGATGAAGTGATGATACGCCAATACGCAAGTGAGATCACACTTTCAGAACAGTTGCGACTTGCATTTATGGACAATCGTATCATGCCTTATTTTCAACCTATCTTTGATGTAAAGATCGGTGATATCACCAAATATGAAGCATTGATGCGTGTACAAGACCTTGATGGATCCATACTGGTACCTGCCCAGTTTTTAGATGTGATGCAAGGGATGTTTATCTATCCTGAAGTCACTAAATTGATGATACAAAAGACCTTTGATACGTTTAAAAAGACCCATTATGAGTTTTCGATCAATCTCTCCTTTGCAGATATCATCGATAAGGAGACGGAGGACTTTATAATCGCCATATTAAAGCGTTATCCTGAAGCAGCCCGTAGATGTACGTTTGAACTACTTGAACATGAGACGATCCACAACTTTAAAGAGGTCAAAGATTTCTTTGACTTGCTTCACTCTTATGGTGTGAAGATAGCTCTGGATGATTTTGGGGTCGGATATTCAAATTATGATACGATCTTTAAATTTGATATTGATTATATCAAGATAGATGGCTCACTGACACAATCCATACTGACCGATCATAAATCATTGGTCCTGATGGAATCGATCATCACTGTCGCAAAAGAACTTGAGGCAAAGACCGTTGTCGAGTTTGTCTCTAGTAAGGAACTTTTTGATGTCATCAGCAAGATGGGAGTCGATTTCATACAAGGATTCTATATTGGTACCCCTGAGAAAGAGGTCGATCTGTTAAGCCTAGAGCCTAAGAGACACGTGGGCTAAAGATCAGAAAAGATAGACTTCTGTCATTTGTCTAAGCGTCATGTAGCTCAAATCACAGGTCGTGACCCTCTTCTAAACGTGTATCTCTGTTTTTTCCGTAGGTAGACTCTTCTTTGACAGGTTGAAACGCGCTTGGTCTAGACTTGTGTGAGAACTTCAAGAGCATAGTGGTGATGACACCGCCTCCTGGGATCACCCAGATGATGGTCAAGCCAGCTATCTTAAATATATCCACTATCTGATGCCCAGCTTTTTTATACTCTCTGTTCTTGATAAGCGAAGGGATGGCAACCGTCTCTTTGATCTCTATCTTCATTCCTATACCGATCTTTTTCGAAAAGTCTTTAAGTCTATGAATATGCTTCATCTATCACCTTTTACACATGAGATCGGCACTATAGCATAAAAGTCGAAATCGATTCGACCTCTCTACTTCTTAACAGACCCCTAACGTCTTTGCTCAAAGTCTAAAACAGATAAGCGATCTCAAAGCGCATCAAGCGTGGTTCTATCGGATGGAAGTGGATATCTTCTATACCTGCTGATGGTTCCGATTCCAACCGGGAAGTGTAAAGGTAATCGATATCATGATCGTCACTGTCAAGCAGGTTCAGGACGTTAAGTCGATAACGCCAGTTACTTCGTCTGTATTGAAGACCAAGGTTGACGACATTGAATGGGTCAGAGTGTACACTGTTGTAGCTATCTAGCGTTCGCTCTCCAAAGTGTCGCCAGCGTAAGGTAGCCTCAAGCTCTTTGAGTGGCGTCAGCGTAATACCCGCACTAATGACATAAGGCAGCGAGCCTTCGATATAGTCACCTTCATCTACAGCGTCATCATCAAAACGTGCATGATTCCATGAAAACTCGAGATCACTACTCACTAGATCGTTCCACCAATAATAAGCTGTCAGTTCTACACCCCAGCGCGATGATGACCTGTTAGGTTCAGTCGTTCCCGCGTCACCGACATAAAGCAGTTCCGAATCAAGTCCTAACTGCCAAAGCGACAGTGAGAGATTAAGGTTTCCAGCATCAAAATAACGTAGACCGACTTCCGCACCTAGTGCCTGGACCAGAAGATCGACCGGCTTGACTGTTTCACCACTGGAAGGATCGACATGCATCATCGCACCACGGGCATCGTTTGAATGAAAGGACTGTCCCGCACTGGCATAAAACTCCCAATGTGGCGAGAACATATAACTCATCCCACCTTTTAGACTGAACAACCCATCATCTGTCATGCCACTATTTTGCAAGATATCACTACGAACATCGACGCCAAAATAGTCATAGCGAGCTCCGACATAAAACATAAGGTCCTCACTCAGATCGACGGAGAGATCATAATAGATCCCGACTGAGTGTTCATCGACGCGATCGCTGCGCACCGTATCAAAGCGTTCTCTTGCTCGTGTATGATAAAGCCCTACCTCATCGATAGCATCATACTGCATCTGTATACCGCTCTTATGATAGAGAAACATATTGCCGATGCTTTGATACGACTCATAAGCAAGATCGGCCCCATATATGCTCCGGTCATCGACTTGTTCAAACTGGTCCCCATTGATGGGGTCATCTAACAGATAAGTGAAGTCAGAGAAGAGATCAAGCTCGGAACGGATGGCATAGGCTGATAGTGAGAGATGCTCAGACTTCCAGCTTCCACTGAGACTGAACCGACTCGACTCCCCACCAACAGTCGTATCGATGGAACCATAGGGCGAGATCAAGCCTTGTTTAACAGCACGTTCAGGGACTTGATCGGCAGCGTTCCAGCTATTGTCATACGCCATCAAGGTCAGATCGAAGCAGCCATCACCAATGATATTACTGTAGCGGACTAGCGCATTACGTTTTTGCAGGTTCTCTTCGATGTCTACCCATGGGCCGTTATTATGGTGCGCTTCGAGCCCTATGGTCAAGGTCGCATCATCCCAGAC